>DASRRQ010000057.1:0-33544 GCA_035695505.1 Marmoricola sp.
CCCCGCCTCCCGGGCCGTGCAGCGCGGCGCGCACGTACTGCTGCTCGAGGCGTCCACCAACTTCTGGGAGAGCTCCTGGCTCACCCGACGCATCGAGGAGCTCTCATGAACGGTCTGTCTTTCGACTTCACCGGGTCCCGCGTGCTCGTCACCGGTGGCACCTCGGGCATCGGCCACGGCATCGCGACCGCGTTCCGCGACGCCGGAGCCCAGGTCACCGTGACCGGAACCCGCGGCGACGCTGGCGACTACGACGTCGATCTCGACGGTCTGGAGTACCGCGCCCTGACGATGGGCTCGGGTCACGCCCTGACCGTCTTCGGGTCGTCGTTCGACCAGCTCGACGTCCTGGTCAACAACGCCGGCGCAACCTTCGCCGGCGGCCTCGACGAGTACGACCCGGACGGCTTCGACGAGGCGCTCGAGGTCAACCTGCGCGGCCCCTACCGGCTGACCCACGCGTGCTATCCCGCACTGAGGGCATCGACGGCCCTCGGCGGCGCCAGTGTGGTCAGCGTCGTGTCGATGGCCGCCTTCCGGGCGATCCCGCTCGTCCCCGGGTACGCCGCGTCCAAGGCCGGCCTCGTCTCGATGACCCAGAACCTCGCAGCCCGCTGGGCAGGTGACGGCATCCGGGTGAATGCGATCGCACCGGGCAACATCGAGACGCCGATGACCGCGCCGATGGCGGCCGTGCCGTCGATCGCCGCCGAGCAGCTAGCGCACATCCCGTTCGGCCGGTTCGGGCGGGTCGAGGAGGTCGTGCCGGCTGCACTGTTCCTCTGCTCGGCGCAGGCGTCGTACGTCACCGGGTCCGTGCTCGCGGTCGACGGCGGCTACCTGGTCGTCTGACCCCGTGAAGGCGCAGACCGTCCAATTCCTGGCTAAACCGCCCGTTGGAGCGCAAACTTTTCGCAGTTTTGTACTCTCAGTACAAACCATCAGTGCGAGAATGGGACCAGCACCCGATCTCGGTTCCGCGACCACGGAGAACTCACATGTCCCGCTCTCGTCACTCTGCGTTCACCCGGCTGCTCGTCTCCGCTGCACTCGTCGCATCGGCCGGGGTCGGCACCGTCGCCCTCGCCGCTCCGAGCCAGGCCGCGGACTTCACCGTGTCGATCACCGACAAACCGGATGACCCCTCGGCATCGACGAGCGCGAGCTTCGGCTTCAGCTCGGACGACCCCGACGTGACGTTCACGTGCTCGGTGGACAGCGCGACCCCGGTCACGTGCACGAGCCCGTACGCCGTGTCGGGACTGAGCGACATGCAGCATGACTTCGACGTCGTCGGCACCGACGGCACCACCATGGAGACGAACGACCAGGACTACACCTGGACGGTCGACACCACCGGACCGACCCTGTCGATCAGCTCGGCGGCGACCGGCACTATCGCGACCACGTCCGCGACCATCAACTTCACCGCCGGAGCCGACGCCACCAGCGTCCAGTGCGCCCTGAACGCCGGAGCCTTCGCCGACTGCGACACCACCGCCTCCGACAACTTCACCGGCCTGACCGAAGGCACCAATACCCTGCGCGTCCGAGCCGTCGACGCCCTGGGCAACAAGACCGACAAGACCGTCACCCGCACCGTCGACACGATGGGCCCGAGCGTGACCCTGACGGGGCCGTCCGGCACGGTGGCGAGCACGACCGCGGACATCACGTTCACCGTCGGCAACGACGCGACCACGATCACCTGCTCGCTGGACAGCGCGACGCCGACCACCTGCACCAGCCCGCAGGTCGTCGACGGCCTGGACCAGGGCCCGCACACCTTTGACGTGACGGCGACCGATGCCGTCGGCAACCCCACCACCAAAACCCTGACCTGGACCGTCGACACGGTCGGGCCCACGCTGGTGATCAGCTCGGCCCCGACCGCCACGATCGCGACTACCTCGGCCACGATCGTCTACACCGCCGGCAGTGACGCCGTCAGCGTGCAATGTGCCGTCGACGCAGGCGCGTTCACCGCGTGCGGCAGCAGCACCGGCAACACCTTCACCGGGCTGACCGAAGCCACGCACACGCTGCGGGTCCGGGCCATCGACGCGGTCGGCAACGCCACCGACAAGACCGTCACCCGCACGGTGGACCTCACGCCGCCGAGCCTGACCATCAGCTCGGCTGCGACGGCGACGGTCAACACCACCTCGGTGACGATCGCCTACACCGCCGAAGCCGGCGCGACGCTCACCTGCGCCGTCGACAACGGCACGTTCACCACGTGCGGCAGCAACACCAGCAACACCTTCAGCAACCTGGCCGAGACCACAGCCAGCACCGTGCACACGCTACGGGTGCGAGCCACCGATGCTGCGGGCAACACCACCGACAAGACCGTGACCCGCGAGGTCGACACCACGGCACCGGCCGCCAAGTTCGACCAGGCGCCGAGCGGCGTCACGAAGACCCGGTCCGCGAACTTCGCGTTCAGCGCCACCGACGTCCATAGCGTCACCTTCCAATGCGCCCTGGACAACACCGCCAACTACCAGGCCTGCACCAGCCCGGTCCCGATCAACGGGACGCTCCCGAACGGGACCCACACGGCGTACATCAAGGCGACCGACGCGGCCGGCAACACCAGCACCATCACCCGGACCTGGACGGTCAACCTGACATGCACGCTCTCGATCCCGGCCAAGGTCGTGATCGGGACCTCCTTCACCTTCCTCAACGGCAAGCTCGGCAGCGATTGCGGTACGACGTTCCAGAGCGCCAACTGGGACTTCGACAACCCGTCGGGCCAGGCGGTCGACAACTTCGACTTCTTCGGACCGGGCAGCCTGACCACCACCATCAACGACGTCGGGCCGCTCGGCACCTTCACGGTCAAGCCGACCGGATCGACCGACGCAAGCGGGTTGGGCCTGAGCCAGAACAAGGTCAGCATCAGCGTCCGGCTCGCCTCCCGGCTCGCCCTCAGCGGCCGCCGGCACGCCAAGAAGGTGACCTTGAGCCTGGTGACCACCAAGTACGTCCCGGGTGCCGGCGTCTACCGCCCCTGGGCAGGCCGGCGGGTCACGATCCAGTACCGCACCTGCGCGACCTGCACCTGGCACACGCTGCGCTCCGTGGCGAGCAACAAGAAGGGCAAGGCGACCTTCACGATCACCGCGAAGGCCCGCCGGTTCTACCGCGCGATCGGTCCGGACACGTCCACCATCTGGGGAAGCACGACGAGCAGCATCAAACGCTAGATCGGGCATCGGACAGGAAGATCTCCTGTCGGATGTCTCCTTCGCCGGATTGCCTTCGGCAAAGGGGCGATTTAGGCTCGCTTCATGACGGTTCTCGCTGCCCCCGATCGTGTCGCCCGGATCCTGTTCGACGAGGCCCACGGCGAGGCGTGGACGATCGACCGGGACCGCGCCGGTGTGCTCCAGCCCGCCCACCCCGCCGACTCGTCGTACGCCGATGCCGCAGACGCCCTGCGGTCGCGTGAGCTCGACGTCATCGCACACTCCGACGGTCCGCTGGACAGCCACACGCTCGCCGGAGTCGATGTCCTGGTCATCGCCCATCCGTCGGAGGCCCGCTGGGAGAAGACCGATGGGCGATCCCCTGTCTTCGGTCCCGATGAGCTCGACGCTATCGAGGCCTGGGTACGCGCTGGCGGCGGCCTGGTCGTGCTCGGCGAGACCGAGCAGGACAAGTACGGCACCAACACCGACCAGCTCGTCGGCCGGTTCGGCATCGGCTTCGGCAGCGCGACGGTCTACGACTACGTGCACAAGCACGGCGACAACCCCGCCTGGGTGCTCGGCGAGCCGGGCACCGCGCGCGCCTTCCTCGGCGGCACCGACCTGCTCGCCCGGGTCGAGCACACTGCCTTCTACCGCTCTGGCGTGCTGGAGCTCGGCGACGACGCCGTACCGGTGCTGCGTACGTCGACCACGGCCGACCCGGCGTCGGCCCCGCTGCTCGGCGCCACCCTGGCCGGTCGCGGCAGGGTCGCTGTCCTGGCCGACTCCGATCTGTTCGGCGACGACTGCCTCGCCGACCTCGACCATCGCAACCTCTGGGTCGACCTGATCACCTGGGCCGCGCAGCCGGCATTCGAGCGCGCCGGCGGCGGGGCACTCACCTCAGCTGTCCTGGACGACTCGCATTGGCAGGCGCTCAAGCGCGAGATCGACACCCTGCGACTGCTCCAGGAGCCTGACGGCAGCATCGCCGACCCGAGCGCGGACGTCTCCGGCGCCGTACGCCGGATCACGGACGCAGTCGGCGGATTAGCGCCGCGCTTCGAGCACCAGCGTGCCTATCTCGATGCTGTGGCCGCCGACCTCGAGGCTTGGGCAGCTGCCGGCTTCGGCAAGCCGGACTTCGCCCGTTCGCTGCACGAGTTCCGCCCCGAGCAGACGCGCCGCGACGACGTCGAGCACCTGGTGCTGTTCCCGATGTACACCCAGAACGGCTCCCGCGACACTCGCTTCGAGGCCCTCGTCGTCCGTGTCCCCTGGCCGGCTTGGTTGGCTGAGCTCGAAGCAACCCGGTACGACAATGCGAAGTTCGTTCCGGTCACGTTCGTGGACCGGACCGCCGGCTACGACAGCGAGTGCGCGGTCCTGTTCCCGGAGACGTTCTCGACCTCGGGGCCGGCAGAGAACAACTTCGGCGGCATCTTCTGCGACCGCGAGGCCGAGCGGTTCCGACGGGTCTGCGGTGCCGCGACGACGATCCTCGGGGTGAACCTCCCCGCCGACGCCGCAGCCCTGCTGACCTCGCCGCAGGTCTCCCAGGACGCGTTCGTGCTCTGGGACCTGATCCACGACCGGGCGCACAGCCGCGGCGACCTGCCGTTCGACCCGTTCATGATCAAGCAGCGGATGCCGTACTGGATGTATGCGCTGGAGGAGCTGCGGTGCGACCTGACCGCCTTCGGCGAGGCTGTGAAGCTGGAGGCCGAAGGGTTCGCGTTCGCACGGCACGTGCAGACCGCGATCCTGTTCGATCGGCTGTTCCGGTTCCCGGTGACCGGCACCCGGGTGCGCAACTACGACGGCCTCGGCGGCCAGCTGCTCTTCGGCTTCCTGCACGACCGCGGCACCGTCCGCTGGACCGACAACCGGCTGACGATCGACTGGAGGGAGGGCTCTTCCGCAGTGCTAGCCCTGCTTGAGAAGGTGGAGGTGCTCTACCGCTCCGGGATCGACCTGCCCAAGGTCCGTTACTGGATGTCGGCGCACGACCTGGTCAGCAGCTACGTCGCTCCAGCGATGGCCTCGCAGTGGGCCGACGGCGCCGAGACCCTCCGCCCCGAACCCGACCCCAAGAAATGGATCGATGCCGTGCTCGACGACGAGTTCCCGCTCAGCGTTTTTTATACCCAGCTCCAGGCCAAGCTGCGATGAGCGCCTTCGCGAGTGACAACTACGCCGGTGTGCACCCCGACGTGCTGGCAGCGATCGGTGCTGCCGACCGGCTCGGGCACGTGGTGGCCTACGGGGCCGATCCGGCGACTGCCAGCGCGGTAGACAAGGTGCGCGAGCACCTCGGCGCCGAGGCGCATGTGTTTTTCGTCTGGGGCGGCACTGCGGCCAACGTGCTCAACCTCGAGTCGCTGGCACCGCTGTCGCACCAGGCCGTCGTCTGCGCCGAGAGCGCTCACATCTACGTTGACGAAGGCGGAGCACCCGAGCGGCTCCTGGGCCGCAAGCTGCTGCCGGTGGCGACGCCCGACGGCAAGCTGACCCCGGAGCTCGCGGTCGCGCGCACCATCCGGTTCGGCGACGAGCACGCCGTCCAGCCAGCCGTCATCTCGATCACCCAGTCCACCGAGCTCGGCACCCGCTACTCCCCTGACGAGATCCGTGCGCTGGCCGACTTCGCGCACGCCCAGGGCATGCTGCTGCACCTCGACGGCGCCCGGATCATGAACGCCGCCGCCGCCCAGAGCATCAGCCTCCGGGCAGCCACCCGCGACCTCGGCATCGACGCGCTGTCGCTCGGCGGCACCAAGAACGGCGCGCTCGGCGCCGAGGCTGTCGTGCTCTGGGACGACCGGTTCGCCGAAGGCTTCGCCTGGCGGCGGAAGTCGGCGATGCAGCTGGCCTCCAAGCACCGGTACGTCGCGGCGCAGATGGAGGCGCTTCTGACCGACGACCTCTGGCGTCGCAATGCGGAGCACTCCAACGCGATGGCGCAGCGCCTGGCCAACGGGGTCCGCGACCTGCCCGGGATCAAGGTCACCCAGGAGGTCGAGTCCAACGCCGTGTTCGTGCTGCTGCCCGAGGCCGTGCGCGAGGCGCTGTACGCCGACGGCTTCATCTTCTACGTCTGGGACGAGCACACCGGCGAGGTCCGGTGGATGTGCTCGTGGGACACCACCGCGGCTGACGTGGATCGTTTCGTGGCGGCGGTGGCGAAGCACGCGGCCTGACCCGAAGTTCAGGCGCCGGTGGCCATCGCCTTGATGTCGGCGGCGCTGAAGCCCGAGAGGTCGGGCACGTTGGACATGACCTCGATCCGGGTGCCGTCAGGATCGGTGTAGTAGAGCAGCCCCGTCCGTGCGGCCTCGTCGGTGCCGACGTACGTCAGGGTCTGCGGGTGCACCGCACCACCGGCCGCGACCACGGCCTCGGTCAGGTCGTCGACGTCGTCGACCCGGAAGGACAGGTGGGTGAACCCGAGCTCGGTCATCGGCTTGCGCTCCCCGGACCCGGTCACCGGTACGTCGACCCACTGCAGCAGCTCGATCCGGATGTCGTCGCGGATCAGCATCGCCGAGCGGAAGACGCCCTCTTGCTCCATCGTCGCCGCAACCTCGTTGTTCTCGAAGTCGAGTTGGTAGAGCTGCACGAAGCCGAAGACGTCGGCATAGAACCGGATCGAGCGGTCGAGGTCGGCCACGCCGATGCCGATGTGCGAGAAGCCCTGGATCATCCCGCCAGTCTGCCGGATCGGCCATCTCCTTATCCACAGGAGCTCGTCTGGACGGTAGCCACCTTCGGACCGCATCCCTAGGCTGCTGCCGTGATCGGGAAGAAGAAGGATGCGCCGCCGAAGTTCAATCCCTCGCCCGGGTTGGTCAAGCTCTCCTACCGGCTGCTGATGGAGGACAAGGCGATGGTGGGCGTGCTCGCGGTCGGTGCCGCAGCCTCGACCGTCGCGTTGTGTGCGATCATCGTGCCGGCCTGGACGATCGGGCACATCACTCCTGACCCGACCCACAGGGGCCTGCGCGGCCTGCTCGTCTATGCGGCTGCCGTCTGGGCGGTCTCCGTCATCTCGGTACTGAGCCAGGGAGTGGTGGTCGCCGCAGCCCAGATCCGCTGCGAACGCGGCAGTCCCGATCTGAAGCGTGCCGCCGCACTGGCGTGGTCACGTCGCGGTCCACTCGCAGCATGGGCCGCGGTCTCGACGGTGATCGCCCTGCTGATGACCCTGCTCCAGCGCCTCGGGATCGCCGGGCTGATCGTCCGGGTCCTCACCGGTGTGGCCTGGAGTGTCGCCACGATCTTCGCGGTGCCGATCCTGATCGCCGAGGGCACCGGCCCGGGTGAGACGACCCGCCGTTCCTTCGACGTCGTCAAGAGCAAGCTAGGGACCGTGGTTCGGAGCAACATCAGACTGGCGCTGCCCTGGATGGTCGCGATGTGGCTGGCGCTGATGGTGGCGGCGGCCGGCGGGATCGCCTTCGCGGTCGGTGTCGGTACCGGATCGGTGGAGGCGGCCGTGATCGGGGCACCGGTGCTGGTGGCCGGCGTCCTCGCGTTCCTGTTCTGCGCCGCCACCTCGACGGCGCTGTCCGCGTTCCTGGACACGCTGCTGTACCGCTACGCGAGCGGTCTCCCCGTGCCGGACATCGCGCCGTACGACCTGCCGCCGGCACCGGCCTGGTCGTGATGAAGCGCCGCTCCTAGCGCCCTGCGAGCCGGCGCAGGATGTCGGCGGCCGGCTCCTCGGTGGCGTCGCGCCACCCGGTGCCAGCCCACAGGTTGATGTACTCGGGATCGCCTGCGGCGGCCGATGCGCGGCGCAGCGGACTGGTCAGGTGGTGGATCGCCGGGTAGCCAGCAGGCGCGATCGCGTCGTAGGCATCCGTGAACCGGTTGCGCAGAGCGCGCGCAGGGCGGCCGGAGAAGGCCCGGGTCACGAGCGTTTCAGCCTGGGAAGGGTCCGCAAGCGCCGCCTTGTACGCCGCTGACGCCCCGCTCTCCGGGCTCCGCAACAGCACCGTGCCGACGACCACCGCCTCGGCCCCGGCTCCAAGGACGTCGGCGACCTGCTCAGGTGTGCTGACCCCGCCAGCGGCCCACAGCGGGAGCGGGACGCCCTGCCTGATGAACGCGACCAGCTCGACGAGCGGGGACTGGACCGGCAGGTCGCCCGGGGTCGTCGTACTGGAGTGGCCGCCCGCGAACACGGACTGGACGATCAGGCCGTCGACGCCGGCCAGCATCGCCTGCGACCCCTCGACCAGGTTCGTGACGGACTGCAGGGTGCGGATGCCCACCGCGCGCAGCCGCTCGATCACCTGCGGATCGGGGATCCCGAAGACAAAGCTCACCACCGGCACCGGGTGCCCGAGCACGTAGTCGATCTTTGCCGGCCAGTCGTCGTCGTCCTCGCGCAGGGCGACTGCGGTGGGGTCGACGCCGAACGGGGCGGCGACCTCGACCAGCGACTGGGCGTACGCCGCGTAGGCCGTCGGGTCCACCGGCACCGGGGTCGGCACGAAGAGGTTCACGCCGAAGTGGACGCCAGCGGCGCGTACCTCCTCGATCTGGGCGCCGAGGTCGGCTGCACTCTTGTAACCACCGGCCAGGAAGCCGATGCCGCCGGCCCGCGCTGCTGCGATCACCAGCGCCGGCGTGCTCGGTCCGCCCGCCATCGGCGCAGCGACGAGCGGGATGTCCAGATCGATCAGCTTAGGCACGCTCGCCCGCGTCCTTGGCTGGCAGCGAGCCGGCGTGCACGACGCCGTGCTCGACCCAGCGGCCGAGCTCGTCGTCGCTGCTCACTGCGTCGGGAGTGACGCGCAGCCAGCCCTCCATCCGCCGGCCGCGCATCTCCATCCGGCTCACGGCCACGTCGTCGACCAGGTCATCAGCCTGGGCCGGGTCGCTGCGCACCATCAGGTCGCCGCGGCTGCTCGCGGCGACCGCTAGGTTGCCGTTGACCAGGAACGCCAGGCCCCCGAACATCCTCTTCTCGGTGACGCCCGGCTCGCCCACGACGAGATCGCGGATCCGCTCGGCGAGCTGCTCGTCGTAGGGCATCAGAGCGGCCCGTCCCAGTCCCAGCGCGCGATCGCGAGGCCGTCGGGGACGTCGTCCGCGGAGTCCGGGTAGGCCGCCATCGGGCCGGTCGTAGCCCAGCGGAAGTAGTCGGCGAGGGCGAGGAACAGCCGCGGGTCGGCATCGAACCCTACGTCGGCCAGAGCCGCCTCGAAGCAGGCGATCGCGCGCTCGTCCATCTCGTCGTGAGCGCCGTTGCCGGAGTGCATCCGGATCACCGCGGACTCGTCCGCGATTGCCCGCGAGTAGTGCGCAGGGCCGCCAAGCGCCTCGGCCCAGTACGTAGCGAGCCGATGGGTGTGGTCCGCGTGGTAGCCGTGTGAGAAGGAGTGCACGACGACCTCGTCAGCCAGCACCCGCAGGTGCCATGCGTGCGCGAGAGAGGTCAGCCCGTCCAGCCCGCCGGCTGCGTCGAAGATCGTGTCGTCGTGGGCCATTGCCTCTCCTCAGACCAGGTGCTCGAACGGCGCGGAGCCGGGCTCCCAGACGATCGTCGATCCGTCGTAGAAGCCGCCGAGGGTGGCGATCTCGTCGCGCACGAGGTCCTCGGTGACGGGGTTGAGAGCGACCGTACCGCCCTCGAGGGCGACCCGGACCCCCGCACCGGTGTCCTCCACGGTGGCGATCACCTCGCGGCCGATCAGCGCGACCAGGGCGTCGGCGTACCCGGGCACCTCGGCGGTCGACCAGAGCCCGCCGTGCTCGACGGCAGGCATCGCCTCGCAGTCCAAGAACGGCAGCAGGTCGCTGCCCTCGGTCTCGAAGCGCAGCTGGAGGTGGTCGTGGCCGAACTGCACCGAGTACAGCCGCAGCCCGATCAGCCGGGACAGCAGCTTGTTCGGCTCGTGCGTCATGGCTCCATCCTGCTCCACCGCTGCACGTCCCGGGCGCGGGCCGTGCAGATCAATGGATCGATCTGATCCTGTTCGGCCTGCTCGCGATCGTGACGACGAAGATCGGGCGCCGCGAGTCGGAGCAGCGGGCCGGGAGCTAACCGCTCAGGCCCATCGCCTGCTGCATGCCACGCGTGGCGAGCTGGTCAGCGAGCTCGTTGTCCGCGACCCCGGCATGGCCTTTGACCCAGAACCACTCCACCTGGTGCCGGTCGCAGGCTGCCTTGAGGCGCTGCCAGAGGTCGACGTTCTTGACCGGCTGCTTCGCTGATGTCCGCCAGCCGTTGGCCTCCCAGGACACGACCCACTTGGTGATGCCGTTCCGCACGTAGGTGCTGTCGGTGTACAGGTGCACCACCACCGGCCGCTTGAGCTGCTCGAGCGCCATGATCGGCGCCGTCAGCTCCATCCGGTTGTTCGTGGTCTCCTCCGGCTCGCCGCCGCAGAGCTCGAGGACGTGCTCGCGCTGGCGGAGCACCGCGCCCCAGCCTCCCGGCCCCGGATTGGGCGTGCAGCCACCGTCGGTATGGATGACAACCGGCTCCTCGCTCACCCGAGCATCCTGCCTCACCGCGCACGGTCCGAACGCGTCCGCATAGGCTCAGCGGGTGGAGCTGCCTCGGTACACGGTCGCAGCCGCCTTCGGTCACTGGACGTTCAACGGGCCGATCGCGGCGTTCCTGGCGCTGCTCGCGATCGCCTATCTCGCCGGCGTCCGGTCCGCCGGCCGTCGCGGTGCGACCTGGCCGATCTGGCGGACCGCAGCGTTCCTCGGGCTGGGCCTGGGCAGCGTTGTCGTCTGCACGATGTCGTCGCTGGCGGCGTACAACCACACCGTGATGTGGGCGCTCGCGGCGCAGCTGACCTTGCTGATCTCGATCGTCCCGGTCTGCTTCGCGGTCGGGGACCCGCTCGGCCTGGTCCGCGCAGCCCTCCCGTCCGAGGGCCAGGCCCGATGGGACCGGCTGATCACGAGCGGATTCGTCCGGGTGCTGACCTTCCCGGCCGTGGCGGCCGTGCTGGCGGTGATCGTGCAGATCACGCTCTTCTTCAGCGGACTGCTCGGCACCGTCTTGAAGTCCTCGGCGGCTCTCGACGCGACGTACCTGGTGATCATGCTGGTGGGATGCCTGCTGGCGATGCCGCTGCTGGGAACCGAGCTTCTGCCGGCCTGGTGCACCGAGCCTTTGCGGCTCCTCTTCGCTGCGCTGGACGGCCTGCTCGACGCGCTTCCCGGGATCGTGGTCATGACCACCGGGAAGGTGCTCGCGGACGGGTACTACACGCACACCGCGCCGAGCTGGTCGCCGGATCCCATCTGGAGCGAGCACGTTGCCGGGTCCCTGATGCTCGCCTTGTCCGAGGTCGTGGCCCTGCCGCTGCTGCTGATCCTGTTCTTCCGGTGGGCGGCCAGCGAGGGCGCGCGCGACCGCCGGGGATCTGCCGCTGCGGACGGCACAGCGCCGGTCACGGCCGCCGAGGTCGCCGAGCCGGTGCTCGACAAGCCCTGGTGGGAGTCTGAAGGCTACGGACGGCGGACCGACGAGTTCCAGCCGCGCCGCAAGCGCCGCTGACCCGCCTGGGACAGCGCCGGCTCAGAGGTTGGCCAGTGCCGCTGCCGAGAAGGCGCCAGCGACAGCGCTCGCCCGCTGCAGGTCACGGCCCTCGTCGATCGCGTGCCGCGCCGCGCTGACAGCCACCGCGGCAAGCATCACCGCGAGCTGCTGGACGTCGCTGCTCGGCTCTGCACCCTTGCGGACCAGGTAGTCCTCGATCCGACGCCGGAGCTGATGGTCGATGTCCGAGAGCAGGGTCTCGCGGACGGCGCCGGAGGTGCTGGTGATGTCGGAGCCGAAGATCAGCTGGAAGCCCTCCGGGTTCGCCGCGATGTAGTCGAAGAGCGCTTGGGTGTCGGCGCGGACCTGCTCGCGCAGGCCCAGGTCGGCGTGCCGCTCGTACGCCGAGAAGAGCATCCCGCGGCAGACGTCGGCCTCGCGCTCGAGCAGCCGCCGATAGAGCGCCTCCTTGTCACCGAAGTGTGCGTACAGGGTCGGCTTGGTGGAGTCGCAGCGCTCGGCGATCGCGCTCATCGTCGCTGTTTTGAAGCCGTGTTCGGCGAAGACGGCGCGCGCGGCGTCGAGCAGCGAGTCGTCGGTCGGTCGGACGCTCGTCGACCGGCGGCGCTTCCCCTCGTGACGCGCAGCCTGCACCGTTGTCATCGCAGCAGAATAGCCGAACCGCTTTACTCATGAGTCAAGCGCGGCTACCTTTGGCTCTCAGATCAGAGGTGACGGCGTCTCGACACAGCTCGACGTCCGGCGTTCAAGCGGAAGGCAGGCGGATGAGGTCGAGGAACACAAGCCGGTCAACGGCGGTCGGCGTGTGCGTGGCAGCTGCCACCCTCTTGGTTGCCTGCCTGGTGACCGGCGTCGGGTCGACCGGCTTGGCGCCGCCCGCGAGTGCGGCCTCGTCCAACAAGACGTGCGCACTGCCCGCCTCGGGCACCCGTTTCGCCACCGCGACACCGGCCCAGGAGTCCATCTCCGCTTCGGCGGTCAAGGCAGCGCTCGCCTACGCCCAGACCCACCTGCGGGCCTCGGTGCAGATCTTCCGCAACAACTGCAAGATCGGCCAGGGGCTGCTCGACCCGGTCACCGACCAGGTCCCGATGGAGATCTTCAGCTCGACCAAGTCGGTGATCTCGATCCTCACCGGGATCGCCTTGTCCCAACACCGGATCGTGCTCGATGCGCCGATCGGCAGGTACCTCCCGGCCGGGCTCGGTGATGCAGCGCACCGCGCGATCACGATTCGTCAGCTGCTAACCGAGACCTCGGGGCTCCAGGAGTCGATCCTCGCCGAGTTCGCCACCATCGGGACCGACCCGGACATCGCCCAGGAGGCGCTTGCCCAGCCCCTGACCCACAAGCCGGGCACGCACTTCGAGTACAGCCAGCGGACTCCCGACCTGCTCTCTGCTGTCCTGCAGCACGCGGTCGGCGAGGGCCTCCAGAAGTACGCCCAGACCTACCTCTTCGGCCCGCTCGGGATCCCCGCGCACAGCTACCTGTGGCTCAAGGACCGCGCCGGCTACAGCTACGGGTACGCCAACCTGTTCATCCCCCCGATCCAGTTCGCCAAGCTCGGCCTGATGATGCAGAACGGTGGGACCTGGCGAGGCAAGCGGATCCTGCCGGCGTCCTACATCCACCAGGCCACCCGTAACCAGCCGACAAATCCCTGCTACGGCTTCCTCTTCTGGCACAACGGCGGCTCGTACTGCACGGGCGCGAACATCCCTGCGGCCCAGACCGACGGCGGGCCGATGATCGGCAGCGCACCCTCAGACCTGTTCGCGATGGTGGGCGCTCTGCAGCAGAACAACTTCATGATCCCGAGCCTGCACATGACGGTCACCTGGACCGGCGTCCTGGGCGATACGGCTCCGAACCTGTCGGTGCTGCTGTCGGCTGCCCCGCACTCGGATCTCTACTACAACTTCTTCCGGCTGCTCCTGCGCGGAGTACGCGACGTGCACGTCCCTGACGCCGGTCCGTACAAGACGCCGCCGCTGGACCTCGACGTCGACCCGAACAACTACGTGAGCCTCGCGGTGCTGCTGCACGACCTCGTCCCGAATGCGCACTGCAACGTCGTGATCTGCAAGCAGCCCAAGTAGGTCAGCTCAGCGGCTCGACATCACCGACCCGATATGAGAGCACAGCGGACCGAGAGGTCCAGCTCGCGGTGGCGCAGCGTCGTGATCCGGCGTCCGGGCTGGACGGCGTCCTTGACCGGCGAGGCCAGCTCGGCGAAGTAGGCGGCCGTTGCATCGAGATCGGCGACCGTGAAGGTGATGCCCCACAGGCCCGCCGGTCCATCGCCGGCGGCGTCCGGTGCGCCGACGAGCTCCAGGATCACGTCGCCGAGGCGGTAGAAGACCTGGCGGATCGCGCGGCCGCCGAGCTCGCCGTCCCGCTCCCGTCGCGGCTGCAGGCCGAGGCCCGCCAGCGCGACGACCGTGCGGCCGAGATCCGGCGACATCAGCACGACGTGGTCGATGACCGTGACGCCGTTGAGGTGGGCAGCGCCCGTCACCAGGTCCGACTCGGACCGGGTGGTCGGTACGCCGTCGACCTCCTCGTGGTCCGAGGGCACGTCTCGCAGCGTCCACCCGATGAGTCCGTACCTGTCGCCGAGCTCTCCGTCGCGTCCGACGAGCCGCAGCCGCACCGTGCCGACCCGGCAGACACCGTCCTCGACGGTGAAGCCCGCCGTCGCCCATGCCTCAGGCGGGTCCGCGATGAGGAGCTCGTCGATCGTGACGCCGGCCACCAGCGTCACCTCAGCGCGCTGAATGCGGTGGCAATCGCGGCCCCGAGGACGGCGTTGTTCTTGACCAGCGCGATGTTCGCGATGAGCGAGTCGCCGCCGGTGATCTCGACGATCCGGCCGAGCAGGTACGGCGTCGTGTCCTTGCCGGTGATGCCCAGCCGCGCAAGGTCGACCAGCGCCTGGTCGATGATCGCGTCGATCCGCTCGTGCGGGATCTCGTCGGCCTCGGGGATCGGGTTCGCGACGCTGATCCCGCCGTCAATGCCGAGGTCGTCCTTGGCCTTCATCAGGGTCGCGATCTCCTGGGCCGAGTCGACCCGCAGCGGCACGGCGTACCCGCTGGTGCGGGTGTAGAACGCCGGGAAGTCGTCGGTGCCGTAGCCGAGCACCGGGACGCCGAGCGTCTCCATCACCTCCAGGGTCAGGCCGATGTCGAGGATCGACTTCACACCTGCGGAGATCACGGTGACCGAGGTGAGCGAGAGTTCGGTGACGTCGGCACTGATGTCGAACGTGGCGGCCGCGCCTCGGTGCACGCCGCCGAGGCCACCGGTCGTGAAGACCCGGATCCCAGCGAGGGACGCCAGCCGCATCGTCGCGGCGACCGTGGTGGCGCCGTGCTCCCGTCGCGCGACGACATACGGGAGGTCGCGGATGCTGACCTTGCGGATCGTGCCCGCACCCCCCTCGCCACCGCTGCCGAGCAATTCGAGGCCGTCGTCGTCGAGGCCGATCCGCGGTACGCCGCCCAGGACCGCGATCGTGGCCGGGGTGACGCCCTCCGCGCGCACGATCTCCTCGACCTCGCGGGCCATCGCGACGTTCTGCGGGTACGGCATCCCGTGGCTGATGATCGTGCTCTCCAGGGCGAGCACCGGACGGCCCTCGGCCAGGGCGGTGCCTACCTCGTCGGTCATCGTCAGGTCGATCACGGGGCTCTCAGCTCTTCCAGGGTTCGGGCCACCAGGGCCTCGGTCAGGTCGGGTCGTACCGCTGACGGGCTGCCGACCGTCAGCCAGGCCGCAGCGGCGGCGAGCCAGGCGGACTCCTCGATGCTCGCACCCGCCCGCAGCCAGTGCACGTACGCCGCGAGCATCGCGTCGCCGGCACCGGTCACGTCGGTCACGGGCGCCTCGGGCAGACGCACTCTGATCGGCTCCTGTCCTGCGCGATGCAGCGTGCTGCCCGCGGCACCGGCGCGCAGCCAGACCACCTCGACCCGCTCGGCATGCGCTGCGGCGACGGCGGCCGGCTCGTCCAGCCCGGACCAGGCGGCAAGCTCCTCGGCGTTCGGGGTGAACGTGTGCAGCCCGGAGATTGAGCCGAGGCGGGCGGCCTTGGCTACGCCGACCGGGTCGAGGACGACGGGCACGCCCGCACTGCGAGCCAGGTCGAGGCAGCGCCCGACGGTGGACCGGGAGAGATTGCCGTCGAGCACCAGCCAGGACGCCCCGTCCAGGGTCGCCGACTCGATCTGCTCCGGTCCGACCGAGTCGGTCGCGGCCATGTCGGCGACCCCGACGTCGAGGCTGCCGTCGCTGGCCAGGACCGCCGTGTAGGTGCCGGTCGCGAGGTTGTCGCGGCGACGTACGCCCGTCGCATCGACCCCGACCTGGTCGAGCCCGGCGAGCAGCAGATCACCGGCATGATCGGAACCGACAGAGCCGACCAGACGGACCGGCGTTCCTAGGCGGGCGAGGTTCTCGGCGATATTGCGGCCGACGCCGCCCGGGGCGGTAACGGTGTGGCCGGGGTTGCTGCTGCCGCGGTCGGTACTGGCGGAGATCCGAGCCAGGGTGTCGAGGTTGATCCCCCCGACGACGACAACCGGCCCACTCATCCGGGCAGGCTATCCCCCTTCACGCCAGCCGGCTCAGGTTGGGGGAAGGACCGACGGCAGCGTCACGAAGTGGAACCCGCGATGCTTGAGCTCGGGCAGCACGACCTGCAGCGCGCGGAACGTCTCAGACCGGTCGCCGCCGCCGTCGTGGCACAAGATGATGTCCCCGGGGCCGGCCTGGAGCATCGCCGACTCGATAGCACCGGTGCCCGGCCGGGCCCAGTCCCGCGGGTCGATGTCCCAGTCGACCGGCATCATCTGCTGCCGGGCGAGCTCGGCGAACACCTTCGGCCCCCACACCCCACCGGGGGCGCGGAATTGGTTCGGGCGTATGCCGGTCACCTCGTGCAGGACGTGGTTCGTCTCGGAGATCTCGCGCCGGATGTCGCGGCGGGTGCGTGTGGGCAGCCGCTCGTCGTGGGTCCAGGTGTGGTTGGCCACGACATGGCCTTCGGAAGCGAGCGCCTTGACCAGGTGCCGGTTCGGCAGCACCTGCTCGCCGATCATGTTGAAGGTGGCCTTGATGTCGTGCTTCTGCAGCAGCCGCAGGTACTTCGGCGTCCAGACCGGATGCGGCCCGTCGTCGATCGTGAGCATCACCGACCGCCGCGGGAAGTGCGTATGCGGACTGCGCTTGAGGAAGTCGCCGATGTCGTAGATGGGCCGACGCCACCGCGACGTCGGCGTGACGGCGAAGGTCTTGATCTTGCGATAGGCCACTGGAACGGCGACGGGCCCCAGATCCTCAGCCGGTGGCGGGCTGGCCGGCTCCGCCTGGAGGTGCCGTGGCGGGCTCCCGAGCGCGCCGACGCCGACGACCGTGCCGGCGACGGTGAGCAGGACGGCTCGCCGGGTAAAGGCTGGGCCAGGCTTGTCCATACGCTCCTCTTCCATTCCGCTTCAGGTGCCGTCACAGATAAAGACGCTGCGAAGGCACCCCAGGTTGCTTCGCGGCTCCGAGCGGCCACGAATCGCCGGTCATCAGGAGAACACGGACGGACCACGCATGAGGGCGAAACGCGCCGCAGAGGTGCGAATCAGGGCAACTTCCCCAGCATGGCTACCGGATCCGGAACGGGGCTCAATGCAGCTCGAACACCCAGTAGCTTCCGGCGTGGAACCGCTGATCAGTCAGCGAGCGCAGCCCGCTGAGGTCGACGGGGAACCTCGTGTCGACGAAGAGCCACCTGACCTTGTGCTGCCGCAGGAACCGCAGGCTCGAGGTGGTCGGCGCCGTGAAGGCCCGATCGTTGGACCGCAGCAGCGGCAGGTCCCAGAACGGCTGATCGAAGGTGTTCGCGTCGGTGTCGACCGCGACCTTGTCGATCTGGGGCGTGTAGCCCCAGCCCTCGACCAGGACCCGCCTCTCGCTGATCGCCGAGAGCCAGAAGTGCCTGTTGTCCTTGCCGCCGGGCTTCAGATAGTGGGCATTGGTCGCCAGCAGGTCGTCGGTCCCGGAATGGTCCCGCAGCCAGGTCGCGGCCTGGATGCCGCCGGTGCCGATGGACGCCGTGCTCGCGGGAGGCGAGGGCACCGGGTGCTCGTGGGCGACCGTGGTGATCGTGCCGGGGACGCGCAGGAGGCCCAGGCCTACGACCACGGCTGCGACGACGGCCAGTGCTGGCGCCTTCGCCAGCGCTCCTCGTCGGATGAGGAGGATCAGTGCCCCGACCACGAGGAGCAGTCCGAGCGCGATGACCAGATAGGGGCGCAGCATCACCAGGATGAGGTGGTGCTGGTCCGCCGTCGTCAGAACCGGCCGGTGTGCCGGGGCGGCGTACGACGCGACCCTGGCAAGCACGAAGCCGCCGAAGAAGCCACCGCCCAGGATGGCCGCGGTCTCACCGGGGGGCCGGTCGCGCACGAGGCGGGAGAGCCCCCACGCCGACGCAATCGCCAACGGCGCCGCGGTCGTCCGCGCGAAGTAGTCCTCGGCGAAGTAAGGATGGCCGAAGGCGAACGCGGCTGCGATCCCGGCCACGCCGGAGCCGACGAGGAAGATCGCCCGCCGATCGCGCCAGCCCCCACCGCGGGCGAAACCGATGACGCCGAACGCCGCACCAGCCCACGAGAGCAGCAACCCGATCGTCGCGAACAGCTTCACGGCGAGATCCGACGGCACCGGCGGTCCGCCTTTGACGCCGCTGAGGCCGAGGTTCCAGGAGACGAAGCCGATCAGATGGAACGGGTCGACCTTGAGACCCGGCGCACCTCGGAAGAGGGTGACCTGGGATCCGACCAGGATGACGGCTGCCAGGCCGAAGAGGACCAGTTCGCGCCGTACGCGGCGCCGGAGCAGGAGCCCCATCGCGACGACGCAGGCGAGCCCGCCGACAGCCAACGGTGGCGTCGACCCCTTGGCAAGCGGCAGCAGGATGCTGGTCCCGACCAACAAGACGACGCCGCGGCGCCCGAGCCCCGGCCGATCTTCGTGGAGGAGGTGCAGCACCATCATCGACATCAGCAGGAGCATCGCCACGCTGAACTGCAGCGACGGGCTGACCGGGTCGAAGTAGGCGAGGAAGCGCTCGTCGAAGTTCGAGCGCACCTGGCTCCAGCGAAACGGGCTCAGATCACCGACGAAGGCGAGGATCGCCACCGCCAGGGCACCGACCCAGGCGCGACCGCCGAGCCGCTGGCCGATCGCCGCGACGCCGCCGAATACGAGCGCAATGCAGGTCGGCAGCAGTAGCCGGTCGAGCAGCGCCCAGTCGGGCGCCCGGGTCCACCAGGTCGCTGCCGCGACGAATTCGTTGGAGAACCAGTGGTAGCGCAGTGGCTCGCCGGCGACGAACGGCATCTTCGGAGGGACGTGGTGGCGTAGCTCGGTGACGAGCGCGAGCTGGAACTGCTGGTCGCCGATCGGGTCGGCAGGCGCCTTGCCCCACTGCGGCGCCAGGTGCCAGCCGATCTTCGTCTCCCACAGCATCGCGTAGCTGAAGCCGACGGCGATCGTCCACGCGAGCAAGGGGCGCACCGGGTCGAGCGTCGGACGGAATAGCGAGCGGCGGTCGTGATGCGCGAGGCTTCCGACCAGAGCAGCGACCGGCAGCAAGACCGTCAGCCGAGGCTCCCCGAGCGCGACGCCCACCAGGTAGAGGGGAAGCTGGAGGATCATCCCGAGCAACGTGCCGAAGACGACGTGCTCGAGCAGCGTGCCGCGGGCTCCCGTCCACAGGAACCGCCACGCGAGCACTCCTGGCACGGTCACGAACAGCCCCACGTAGGCCAGGTAGCCGAGCACGTCGAGCCAGCCCACGTCCGCTTGCGTGATGAGAGTGCACCCGACGAGCCCGGCGAGCACGAAAGCCAGACCTGAGGACAGCCGGCTGGAGCGGCGGCTGAGATGAGCAGACATTGCCCGAGACCTTACCGGCGCAGCACGCTCACCCGTGCACCCCTCGGCTCATGCAGGCGGCAGGGAAGTGCGCGCAGGCCGCTCCTGCGCGAGACCATCGTCGACGGGTTGCGAGGACGGCCTCAGAGGTTGAAGCGGAACTCCACCACGTCGCCATCGGCCATGACGTACTCCTTGCCCTCCATGCGCACCTTGCCAGCGGATTTGGCGTCGTTCATGGAGCCGGCGGCGATCAGGTCGTCGTAGGAGACGATCTCGGCCTTGATGAAGCCCTTCTGGAAGTCGGTGTGGATCACGCCGGCGGCCTCGGGGGCGGTGGCGCCCTTCCTGATCGTCCAGGCGCGCGCCTCCTTCGGGCCCGCGGTGAGGTAGGTCTGCAGACCGAGGGTGTCGAAGCCGACCCGGGCTAGGACGTCGAGGCCGGGCTCGGTGACGCCCATCTCGGCGAGCATCGCGCGGGCCTCGTCGTCGTCGCCCAGCTCGACGAGCTCGGACTCGAACTTGGCGTCGAGGAAGATCGCCTCGGCAGGCGCTACGAGTGCCCGCATCTCGTTCTTCAGCGACTCATCGCCCAGCTCGTCGGCGTCGCAGTTGAAGACGTAGATGTACGGCTTCGCGGTCAGCAGCGACAGCTCTCGGACCAGCTCGAGGTCGATCTTGGTCGCGATCACCGGCGTACCGGCCTCCAGCGCGGCGAGCGCCTCCTTGGCGGCCTCGAGGTTCGCCACGATCGCCTTGTTGCCGCGCGTCTCCTTCTCGAGCCGCGGGATCGCCTTCTCCACAGTCTGCAGGTCGGCCAGGATCATCTCGGTCTGGATGGTGCCGATGTCCGAGGCCGGGTTGACCTCGCCGTCGACGTGGGTGACGTCCTCGTCGCGGAACACCCGGGTGACCTGGCAGATCGCGCTGGCCTCGCGGATGTGGGAGAGGAATTTGTTGCCCAGGCCCTCGCCCTTCGACGCACCGGCAACGATGCCGGCGATGTCGACGAACTCGACGGTCGCGGACAGCACCTTCGCAGAGCCGAAGACCTCGGCGAGCTTGTCGAGGCGCTCATCCGGTACGGCGACGACGCCGACGTTGGGCTCGATCGTCGCGAACGGGTAGTTCGCCGCGAGCACGTTGTTCTTGGTGAGCGCGTTGAAGAGCGTTGACTTGCCCGCGTTGGGGAGACCGACGATGCCGATAGTGAGTGCCACGGGCGGATTCTAGGTGCGCGGAAGGCGCTTGGCCGAATCTCCCGAGAGCAGCTCGCCGCGGTGCGCCCACGACCAGCGCAGGATCGTCACCGAGAAGACCAGCGTGAGCGCGACGATCACGGCCTCGAAGGCACCGCCCCCACCCTTGGCGAAGATCGAGTGCTCGACGTCGTACAGGAAGTCCATCCCGAACAGGTACAGCCCCGCGGCACCCGAGCAGATCAGCCACAGCAGTGCGCTGGGCCGCTTCAGCGTGAGCGTGACCAAGGCGAGCACGCAGGCCGCGCCGAGCCAGAAGTCGGCGAGCGGGAAGGCGTTCTCGAAGTCGTAGTACGACTGCCGCTTCTCGCTCGCGATCCAGTCGCGGTCGGCGAGCCACAGCGTCCAGTAGACGACGTCGAGCAGGATCGCGATCGAGAGCATGGATTGGATGACCGACCGCTTCATGCTCAGATCAAATCACGCGCCTGTTCGCCGCCATCCGCTTCCGCATGCCGCGCAGCACCATCCGGGCATGCAGCGTGCGCGCTGGCCGCGGGACCCGTGGGTAGACCACCCGGAACACCGACCAGAACAGGTTGTAGCGCCGCTGGTCGGCAGCCGACCAGGACATCCCGAGCACCTCGCGCACATGCGGCTCGAGGTTGCCGCGGGTGACCAGGTTCTGGAGCGCGATACCCGGCTTGAGGATCAGCGGCGCGCCTTTGGTGCTCAGCAGCGCCTTCACATAGGCCCTGATCTGCGGATCCGAGCTGAACTCGCCTTGCATGCCATCCCAGTACGCCAGGAACTCGGCGTGCGTCGCGGGCCACATCTCGGGCTTGACCTGCAGGGCGTTGCCGAAGATCTGCGCGTCGCGGTAAGAGCGCTCGCGTGTCGCCTGGCTCATCGGCCCGAAGACCTTCTCGTAGATGAACTCGCCGTTGTAGGCGAGCGTCGCCGCCACCCAGAGCTGCAGCTGCGGGTCGTAGGCGGTGTAATCCTCGCCGCGCACGACCGTGTGCGCCCGATTCACCATCCGTGCGACGGCCTTGCGCTCCTCCTCGGTCCCCAGCGTCATCACGTAGACGTAGGTCAAGGTGGTGCGCAGCCGGTCCAGCGGCCGGTCCAGGGTGTTGGAGTGCTCGGCGACGCCCTTGCCGACGCCGTACAGCGCGAGCTGGTTCATCACTGTGGAGCCGGCCCCGAGCAGCAGGGCGCCCTCGCCGATGTAGTCGGCCAGGCCGAACTCGCTGGTCCTCGTCGCAGGTGCGGTGGTGGTCATATCTGCAGACTACAACAACCTGCGACAGTTCAACAGATTTTGTCGCATTGTGTAGGGTTGGCCCATGGCTGAGACCTCTGTCGAGAGCATCCTCGAGGCTGCTCGCGCGCAGTTCCAGCGGACCGGCATCCGACGCACCAGCGGCGACGACATCGCCCGTAGCGCCGGGGTGAATCGGGCCACCCTCTACCGCCGGGTCGGCACCAAGGACGAGATCGTCCGGCGTACCTACATCCACGAGACCCAGCGGGTTCTGGCTGTCATCGAGAAGGCGACCGGCCCGGTCCCGACCCGCGAGGACGACCCCGGGTTCGACCCGGTCGCCTACATCGAGCGTTTCTTCACCGTGGTCACCACGCAGCTGCGGGAGAACCAGCTGCTCCACCAGCTGCTCGAGATCGACCAAGACGACATTGTGATCGGGCTGACGCTGAAGGCTGGCGACCCGCTGACCCTCTCCTCCGCGCTGGTCGCGGACCGCATCCGGACGCTGAGGGCGTACGTCGCCAACACCGAGGTCTCCGATATCGACGACCTCGCCGGCACGCTCGCCCGGATCTCGCAGTCCCTGCTGCTTACCCCTGACGCCCCGCCGCGGCTCGACACGGCCAAGCGCCTCAACGAGTACGCGCGGCGGGTGATCGCGCCGATGATCCTCGGTCGGTAGTGTCCCCGGGTGCGCATCGCAACGTGGAATGTCAACTCCCTCCGCTCCCGCATCGACCGCGTCGAGACCTTCCTGGAGCGCCACGACATCGACGTCCTGGCCCTGCAGGAGACCAAGGCGCGTGAGGACCAGCTGCCGCTGATGGGCCTGCAGGCGCGCGGCTATGACATCGCCTCGGCCGGCTACAACCAATGGAACGGCGTCGCGGTGATTTCGCGCGTCGGGATCCAGGACGTCCAGATCGGCTTCCCCGGGATGCCCGAGTTCGACGGGACCGCCGAAGCGCGGGCGATCGGCGCCACCTGCGGCGGCGTCCGGGTGTGGTCGCTGTACGTGCCCAACGGCCGCAAGATCGACGATCCGCACTACGTCTACAAGCTCGAGTGGCTCGCCGCCCTGCGGACCGCCGCCGCCGGCTGGCTGGACACCCCCGTCGCGATGGTCGGCGACTGGAACATCGCGCCGACCGACGAGGACGTCTTCGACATGGCCCAGTTCGCCACCTCGACGCACGTGACCCCGCCGGAGCGCGCGGCGTTCCAGTCCTTCCTCGACGACGGGTACGCCGAGGTCACCCGACCGCTCCTCCCCGGCCCCGACGTCTACACCTACTGGGACTACTACCGGCAGCGCTTCGAGCGCAACCGCGGCCTGCGGATCGACTTCGCCGTCTGCTCTCCCCCGCTCGCGGAGCGGGTGACGGCCGCGTTCATCGACACCGACGAGCGCGACCCGGCACAGGGAACGGGCAGTCCCAGCGACCACGCACCCGTCATCTTCGACGTGAACTGAGCCGGACGGCGCCGCCTACGGCCCGACGACTTTCCGCGCGACGTACCCGTCGCCGGTCACCACCGTCATCGGCGGCACGTCCTTCGCCACGACGGTCCCGGCTCCGATGACCGAGCCGCGGCCGATCGTCACGCCGGGCGAGATCGTCGCGGCCGCGCCGATCCAGACGTCCTCCTCGATCACGATGGGCGCGTAGGTGATCCCGGCGTACCGCTCGGAGAGGTCGACCGGATGGCCGGCGGTGCTCAGGGTCACCTTGGGGCCGATCATCGTGCGGTCGCCGATGGTGATGCCGCCGAGATCGAGGAAGTAGCAGCCCTGGTTGACGAAGACCTTCTCGCCGAGCTCGATCCCGAGTCCGTAGTCGCAATAGAACGGCGGGTAGATCGTCACCGTCGACGGCAGCGGCCGGCCGATGATCTCCCCGAGCAGGGTGTTGCGGCTCTCGAGATCGCCCCACGGCAGCAGGTTGAGACGTGAGGTCAGGTCCATCACCACCTGCACTCGCTCGGTGAAGGCCCGGGACTCGGGGGTACGGGACGGCAGCCGTTGTTCGTCGCGCATGCGCCGATGTTGGCACGCCCCACCGACAGGAGGCAGACCTAGGGTCGTGAGAGGCTCGAGCCCATGGACAAGATGCTGATGCGGATCCTGGTGACCTTCACCGTCGGCTTCCTGGTGATCGGCGGGGTGCTCGCCTTCCAGAAGGTCGGCGACTGCGGCTCGGTGTTCAACAGCTCCGGCGGCTGCCCGGGCGCCGCGCTAGCCGGCCACGTCTCCCTGGTGATCGTGTTCCTCGGGCTCGGCCTGACCGGTCTGGTCGCGACCATCATGGTCGACCAGGTCGCCACGAAGGAGAGGCTGGCTGCCGAGAAGAACCAGGCCGCCGCCCCCCACCAGGGTCCTGACGACCTGCTCTGAGCCATCCCGACGTCCCACCCCGCCCGTACTCTGGACGCATGAGCGGTAGGCCCCGTAGGCCCGTGCCCGGCAACCCAGCGCCGTACGTCGGGGAGTTGGTCCTGGTCGCGCTCGCGGCACTGGGCACCCAGGTCGTCGCGATGGGATACGGCGCGGATCCGCTGACCTGGCCGACGTACTGGTTCACTGCCGGCTTCGTGCTCTTGGCGCTCGTGCAGCTCCGCCGTAGCAGCCTCGCCCGCGGGGTCATCGTGGTCGCGTGCATCGGCGGCGCGATCGTGAGCCTTCCGGGCCTGGTCGGCTCCCAAGGCGTGAGCGTGCTGTTCGTGGCGTTCCTGGTCGAGGCCGCCGCCCTGCTCGCGCCGCCGGTCGGCCGGCACGTGCACGGTGCCGTGCGCCAGCCGCTGCGTTGATCGTTGCTACCGGCGGACGGACGCCGTCGAGCCCCAGATCGTCGCCGTGGCCCCGACCACCGCTCGGTACTGACGCTTCGCGCTCGCCGTGACGGAGTACGACGCCACCCCGTGCGCGTCCCCGTGCCGCACCCTTAGCCGGTGCCAGGCGCAGGTCGTGCACGTCCGGTAGGACAGCACCACCGACCGCGAGGCCCACGCCTTGAACCGGTTGGCGCTCGGGACATACCGCGTCAGCGTGGTGCGCAGGGTGACGTGCTTGCCGGACCGATGCGCGGTCAGCGCGAGCCGGGAGCCGAACCGGACGACGATCCGCGGGCTGTTCTGCGGCACGACGTCGTTGTTCGTGCTCAAGGCGTCCTGAGGGACGAGCTGGTAGGTGCCGGTCGGCTCGTCGTCGTACCGGGTCCAGGTGCTCGTCGTCGAGGCAGAGGTGCCGTTGAAGATGTAGGTGTTGGCATAGCCGGCCGTGACGTGCCGGACCACCCAGGCGGCGTACGTCGTGTGCGTCGCGGTGCAGCCGGAGCCCTTGCGGGCCACGATCCGGGTCTTCGGCGAGGTGACCCGGACCTGCGAGGGCAGCACGATCGAGCAGGTGGGAGCCGCGCCGGGCAGGACGTTGAAGGAGAGGTCCGCGACGTGCGTGGCAGTTGCGGTGTCCTCGATGTGGAACAGGTAGCCGGTCCCGGCCGGGAGCGGCGAGGTGGCGAGCTGCGAGATCGCGCCGGTACCGGCATACGACGCGGTCCTGGCTGCGGACGCGGTGGTCGCACCACGGGTCACGGAGTAGCGGTAGTCGCCGGCCAGGGCCGATCCGAAGTCCACGTGGAACGGCCCGGTGGTGCCGGCGTACAGGTTGCCGGTCGGTGTGGAGAACGAGACGACCATGTCGTCGGTGTTGGCCTGAGCCCCCGGCACGCCGACCAGGACGAGCGCGAACGTGGCGACGAGACAGCCAGCCAGCGCGACGAACCGCTTCCGCATCTCCCGCTCCCTTGCCGTTGATCCAACCGGACGATCCTACGCAACTCACCCCCGACGTGTCGGAGGTTGCTGAGACGGTGGAGCCATGGACCTCCTCCTTCCCCTGGTGACCTTGCTGCTCGGGATCGTGATCGGCGCCAGCCTGGTGCTCGCCTACGGGCGCCGGGGCCAGGACGGCCTCGGCGCTGCCGGCGACCAGGCCGTGATCCGTGATGGCCTCGAGCGACTGCACGACCGGATGCGCGATCTGGAGCACCAGCGAGTCTCCTGGCAGAGCACCCTGCATCAGCAGGTCGACGAGGTCCGCCACTCCACCGACACGTTGCGCAAGGAGACGACAGCGCTGGCGACGGCGCTGCGCAAGCCCCAGGTGCGCGGCCAGTGGGGCGAGCTGCACCTGCGCCGCGCGGTCGAGCTTGCTGGGATGGTGGAGCACTGCGACTTCGAGCAGCAGGTGCACCTGGTCGGCGCCGACGGCGAGCGCGACTTCGGCCAGCGGCCCGATGTCGTGGTCCGACTGGCCGGGGGCACCAGCATCGTCGTCGATGCGAAGGTCCCGCTGGCGGCGTACCTCGATGCGCTCGCGAACGACGACCCAGAGGAGAAGGCAGCGCACCTCGCCCATCACGTCCGACAGCTCCGCGCCCACGTCGACCAGCTCTCAGCGAAGAGCTACTGGCGGGCGCTGCCGCGCCAGGGCGGCCAGTCGCCCGAGTTCGTGGTGCTGTTCCTACCGGCCGAGTCCTTCCTCTCCGCTGCCCTCGAGGCCGACTCGGGCCTGCTCGAGTACGCCGCCGCGCGCAACGTGGTGCTCGCGACGCCGACCACCCTGATCGCCCTGCTCCGCACGGTCGCGCACGGCTGGAGCACCGAGGCCCTCGCCGAGCGCACCCGCGAGATCCACCAGCTCGGCCGCGATCTGTACAGCCGCCTCGGCACCGTCGGCCGGCACCTCGACAAACTCGGCCGGTCGCTCAAGAGCAGCGTCGAGTCCTACAACAGCGCCGTCGGTTCCCTGGAGTCGCGGGTGCTGGTCACCGCCCGGCACTTCTCGGACGTCGCCGACTTCGACGAGGAGCTCCCGGCCCCGCAGCCGGTCACGGAGGCTCCGCGCCCGCTCAGCGCGATCGAGCTGCTCGACGGCGTGCCTACGCCGACTCACCGGAGTGCGCACCTACCGTAGAGGGGTGAGCGCACCCACGGTGTGGGAAGAAGGCCGCTGGTCCGGCAGCCGGGTCACGCGGCTCTCGATCCTTGCGTGCGTGCTGCTCGTCGCCGCGGACCTGCTGGTCTCCTCAGGCCTCGGCCCCGTCTTCGATGCTGGGTTCGTCCTGCTCTGCGTCGGCGTCGCGCTGGCGGTCCGCCCGGACGACTTCTTCAGGATCGGCGTGCTGCCGCCGCTGCTCATGCTCGGCCTGTGCTCCCTGCTCGGCGTCGTCGACAAGACCGCGGTCGCGACGAAGGACGACGGCGTGATCCAGGCGGTCATCGCCGGCCTCGCCCACCACGCCGGCGCGCTGATGGTTGGCTACGTCCTGACCCTGGCCGTGCTCGGCATCCGCACCAAGGTGCTGCGCAAGCACGAGGACGTAGAAGGCGTGGCGCCCAGGGAGACCTACTCGAACCGGGACGCGTCCCCGGCGCCGTACCGGGTGACCTCGGGCGCTCCCGAGGTGAAGTCGACGACGGTGCTCGGCAGCGAGCCGCACTCTCCGGAGTCCAGGACCGCATCCAGCACCTGATCGAGCTCGTCCTTGACCAGCCAGCCCTCGGTCATCGGCTCGGTCTCCTCCGGCAGGATCAGCGTGCTCGACAGCAGCGGCTCGCCCAGCTCGGCCAGGAGCGCCGCCACCACCTTGTCATCAGGAATACGGACGCCGACGGTCCGCTTCTTGGGGTGCATCAGCCGCTTCGGCACCTCATTGGTGGCCGGCAGGATGAACGTGAACGGGCCCGGCGTCGCCGCCTTGATCGCCCGGAAGGCCGCATTGTCGATCTGCACCAGCTGGCCGAGCTGCGCGAAATCGCGGCAGACCAGCGTGAAGTGGTGCTTGTCGTCGAGCTTGCGGATCGTCCGGATCCGCTCCAGGCCGTCCCGGTTGCCGAGCTGGATCCCGAGCGCGTAGCCCGAGTCGGTCGGGTAGGCCAGCAGGCCGTCCTCGCGCAGCACGCCGACCGCCTGCGCGATCACCCGCGGCTGGGGATCGACGGGGTGGACGTCGAGGTAGCGCGCCATAGCGGACTAGGTCCGAGGACTCGCAGCAGCGCGGATGTCCCGGCGTAGCTCGGGCGGGAGCGCGAAGATCAGCGATTCCTCGGCGGTGTGCACCGCCTTCGCGTCCGGGTAGCCGCGCTCGGCGAGGTAGCCCAGCACGCCGTCGACCAGTGCCTCGGGCACCGACGCACCGGAGGTGACGCTGACCTTGTCGACGCCAACCAGCCACGCCTCGTCGATCTCGCTCGCGTCGTCGACCCGGTACGCCGCCTTCGCGCCGGCCTCGATCGCCACGTCGGCGAGCCGGACGGTGTTGGAGGAGTTCGAGGAGCCGACCACGATCACCAGGTCGGCGCCCACGCTGATCTCCTTGATCGCCAACTGGCGGTTCTGGGTCGCGTAGCAGATGTCGTCGCTCGGGGGGTCGAGCAGGTCGGGGAAGCGCTCACGGATGGCATCGACGGTCTCGAGGGTCTCGTCGACCGACAGCGTCGTCTGGGAGAGCCACGCGACCCGCTTGGGGTCTCGGACGACGATGTTCGCGACATCCTCGGGCCCCTGGACCAGCTGGATGTGGCCCGGCGCCTCGCCTGCGGTGCCTTCGACCTCCTCATGGCCGGCGTGGCCGATCAGCAGGATGTCGTAGTCGTCAGCAGCGAACCGCTTCGCCTCGTGGTGGACCTTGGTCACCAGCGGGCAGGTCGCGTCGATCGTCTTCAGCTCGCGCTCCGCCGCCTCGGCGTGCACCGCCGGCGAGACGCCGTGCGCCGAGAAGACGACGGTCTCCCCCGGAGGCACCTCGTCGAGCTCTTCAACGAAGATCGCTCCGCGCGCCTCGAGGTCGGCGACGACGTGCTTGTTGTGCACGATCTGCTTGCGGACGTAGACCGGGGCGCCATACAGGTCCAGCGCCTTCTCCACGGTGATCACCGCACGATCTACCCCGGCGCAGTAGCCGCGCGGGGCGGCGAGCAGGACGGCGCGCTCGGCTTCGCCGATCACGCGGGGCATCGCCAGGTCGGTGTCCATAGTCTCCATCGTAGTGCGCTCGGAATAGGCTCACCTCCATGTTCCTCGCTGCGCTCGTCAATGAGCTCTCGGCCACTCGGCCACGAGCAAGCTCGGGCGCTCGGTAACCTCGGCTCATGGCGCTGGAGACCTCCCCCGAGACCCCGGTCCCGGTGCGCCAGGTCGTCGGCCTGATCAGCGGCTGGGTCGATCGGCTCGGTGCCGTCTGGCTCGAGGGCCAGGTCGTCCAACTCAACCGGCCCGCCAACTCCAACACCGACTTCCTGACCCTGCGCGACAAACTCGCGGATGTCTCAGTCCAACTCACCTGCCCACGAGCGGTGATCGACTCGCTGCCGACGCCACTGGTCAACGGTGCCCAGGTAATCGCCCACGCCAAGCCGACCGTGTATCCGAACCGCGGCTCGCTGTCGCTGGCCGTCCGGGAGATCCGGCTGGTCGGCGAGGGCGAGCTGCTCGCCCGGCTCGAGCGGCGGCGGCAGCTGCTTGCAGCCGAGGGCCTGTTCTCCCCCGACCTCAAGCGCCCGCTGCCGTTCCTGCCGCACCGGATCGGCCTGGTCACCGCCAAAGACTCGGCCGCCGAGAAGGACGTGCTCACCAACGCGCAGCGGCGCTGGCCCGGGGTCGACTTCGACGTCCGGTACGCGCCGATGCAGGGCGTCAACACGGTCCCCGCCGTCATCGAGGCGCTGAGCGCCCTCGACGCCGACCCTGCCGTGGACGTGATCGTGATCGCCCGGGGCGGCGGGTCGCTCGAGGACCTGCTGCCGTTCTCCGACGAAGCCCTGGTCCGCGCCGTCGCCGCAGCCCGTACGCCGGTCGTCTCCGCGATCGGCCACGAGCCGGACTCGCCGATCCTCGATCTCGTCGCCGACCTGCGCGCCTCGACGCCGACCGATGCCGCCAAGCGGATCGTGCCCGACGTCGCCGAGGAGGCGCAGCGGGTGCTGCAGCTGCGCGAGCGCGGCCGGCGCATGGTGGTGACGCTGGTGGCCCGCGAGCAGCAGCACCTCGACTCGCTGCGCAGCCGGCCGATCATGGCCGACCCGCGCCACGACCTGGCCGGGCGCCGCGACGAGGTCCTCGCCCTGCGGCAGCGCAGCCGCCGGGTGCTGGGCCACGTCCTCGACCGGGCCGCCGACGATCTGGACCATTCGCTGGCCCGGGTCCGCGCGCTGTCCCCGCTTGCCACCCTGCGCCGCGGGTACGCCGTGCTCTCCGACGCCGACGGCGCGCTGTTCTCCAGCGTCGACGACGTCAGCAGCGGCGCCGACGTCACCATCCGGGTCGCCGACGGACGGATCAGCGCCACCGTCTCCGCCGTCGAGTCGATCCCGCTGCCCGCAGAACCCTCCGACGCCGAGCACTCCCACGCCGAGCACACCCAAGGACGACCATGACCGACGACAAGACCCTCAGCTACGAGGACGCCCGCGAGCAGCTGATCGAGGTGGTCCGGACCCTCGAGCAGGGCGGCACCACGCTGGCCGAGTCGCTCTCCCTGTGGGAGCGCGGCGAGCAGCTCGCGAAGACCTGCCAGGACGCGCTCGACGGAGCCCGCGAACGGCTCGACGCCGTTGTCGGCGCCCAGGACGGCGACGACAACTAGCTAGCCGGCCTGCTTGATCGTCCCGACGGTCAGCGCAGCGGCGTACGAACGGATCTGGTCGCGCGGCGCACTGCCGACCACGAGCACCGTGTCGACCGGGTACCCGCCCTGGGTCAGCGTCCGGGTCAGGGCGTAGTCGGCGCCGGCCGTCCAGGTCTGCCAGGTCTGCGAGCCCAGGACCACGTCCTTGCCCTGCTGCGCCCCGCCGCGACTGAGGTACTGCGACAGCATGTCCGAGACGATCGCCTTGCTCTCTTCGATCCCGACGTACTTGCCCTTGTCGCTGAGCACGCCGAGGTGCCAGACCGGGTCGGGGCCGCCGGTGTAGTTGACCGAGGTCGCCCGCCAGCCGTGCGGGAGCGCGGTCGGGGCGTACAGGAGCAGCGAGTGCGCGTTGCGGCCGGCTGTCACGTACGGCTCCCAGGCTGACTGCGGCACCGTCGGAGTGCTGATGTCGGGCTGGTTGTTGTTCAGCGCCCGGAACCCGACCCAGCCCACGACGACCAGGACGCACACGATCATCGAGGCGACCATGCCGCGCACGGACCGCTCAGTGTGCGGGTTCGCCGCCGGCTGACTCATGGGGTCCATCTTGCCAACCGGGTCACTATTACTCTCACCCGGTGGTCGCGTTCACCGACGTCGTACCGCTGCTGGCGCTCGGCGGCTTGCTGGCAGCGGCGTACGCGCACCCCCGCGCGTGGGTCGAATCGGCGGTCGCCGTGCTCGCTGCCGGGGCGGTCCTGGCGACCGGGACGTTGGGCCGTTCCGACCTCGGCACCGAGCGCCGGCACCTGCTGCCAGTGGTGCTGTTCCTGATGGCGATCCTGGTGGTGGCCGAGTGCTGTCGCGCCTCAGGCCTGTTCGCCGCTGTCGGCGACCGGCTCTCGGCCGGCGGCACCGCGCACTGGATGTACGCCGTCGCCTTCGCCGTCGCCGCCGCCACGACCGTGGCGCTCAGCCTGGACGCGACGGTCGTGCTGGTGACGCCGGTGGTCCTCGCTGCGAGCGCCGCAGCCGGGATCTCGAACCGTCCGTTCGCCCTGGTCTGTGTGCGGCTGGCCAACACCGCCTCGCTGCTGCTGCCGGTCTCCAACCTCACCAACCTGCTGGCGCTGCCTGACCTGCACCTCTCCTTCGGCCGGTTCGCGCTGCTGATGGCTCCGGTCTGGCTGCTCGCGCTGGCCATCGAGTACGCCGTGCACCGGGCGTGGTTCCGTCACGAGCTGGCCGCGACGCCGATCAGCCGGGTCATGGACCCTCGCCCGCTTCCCTGGTTCCCCCTGATCGTCGTGGTGATGATGCTGGCCGGGTTCGCGATCGCCTCAGGCCTGGGGCTCGCTCCGGCGTGGGTCGCCGGCGCGGCAGCGGTGCTGCTCGGCGTACGGGCATTGCGCTGCGGCGAGCTCGGGTACGCCGCGGCAGTGCGCAGCGCACAGGCCCCGTTCGCGGTCTTCGTGCTCGCACTCGGGCTGGTGGTCGCTGCGCTCGGCAGCGGGCCTGCCGGCGATCGCCTTGCCGACCTGGTCCCGTCGGGTCACGGGCTGGCCGCCCTGCTCGCGGTCGCAGGGCTGGGTGCGGTGCTGGCGAACCTGGTCAACAACCTGCCCGCAACCCTGCTGCTGGTGCCGCTGGTCGCCCCGCTTGGCAGCACCGCCGTGCTGGCGACCCTGATCGGGATCAACCTCGGGTCGTCGATGACGTGGTCTGGGTCGCTGGCCAACCTCCTCTGGCGCCGGACCGTCGCCGCCAGCGGTGAGACGGTGAGCAGCCGCGACTTCCACCTCGTTGCTCTGCTCGCGACTCCTGCTTCCGTCGTCGGTGGGATCCTCGTGCTGCAGGCGTGGGGCACACTGGTCGGATGACGATGACGACCTATCGCATCGCCGAGGCCGCCGAGCTGCTCGGCGTCAGCGACGACACCGTGCGGCGCTGGATCGACCAGGGCCGGATCTCCGCCGTCCAGGTCGACGGCCGCTCCGCCGTACCGGGGCCCGAGCTCGCCGCCCTGGCCGAGTCGCTGGCCGACGCGCCTGATCTCGAGGGCCGGCGTACCTCCTCGGCACGCAATCGGCTGCACGGCATCGTGGTCGCGGTCAAGAAGGACACCGTGATGGCCCAGGTCGAGCTGATCTGCGGCCCCAACCGGATCGTGTCGCTGATGTCCGCCGACGCGGCCGACGAGCTCGGGCTGGTCCCCGGAGCGCGTGCTGTGGCCTCGATCAAGTCCACCAACGTGGTCGTCGAGCGTCCGTGACCGGCCCCGACCGATAACATCGGCCCCATGCCCGACTCCCATCTGCCCGAAGCACTGGCCGTCGCTCCTTCCGTGCCCGACCGCAACCTCGCCCTCGAGCTCGTCCGGGTGACCGAGGCCGCCGCGATGGCGGCCGGCCGCTGGGTCGGCAAGGGCGACAAGAACGGAGCCGACGGGGTCGCGGTAAACGCGATGCGGACCCTGATCTCGACAGTCGGCATGCGCGGCACCGTGGTGATCGGCGAGGGCGAGAAGGACAACGCCCCGATGCTCTACAACGGCGAAGAGGTCGGCGACGGAGACGGGCCCGAGTGCGACGTCGCGGTCGACCCGATCGACGGCACCACGCTGACCGCCAAGGGCATGGCGAACGCCGTGGCCGTGCTCGCCGTCGCGCCGCGCGGCTCCATGTACGACCCGTCCGCGGTGTTCTACATGGAGAAGCTGGTCACCGGTCCCGAGGCAGCCGACGTCGTCGACATCCGGTACCCGGTCTCGGAGAACATCC
>DASRRQ010000058.1:0-6879 GCA_035695505.1 Marmoricola sp.
GTGCGCGACGATCGCGTCGTAGGTCTCCTGGTCGATGCTGAGCACGGGTCAAGGGTAGGCGGTGGGGCGGCCAGCGGCTCACCGCGTCTCGACAAGCTCGACGAACGGGCTTGCGCCGACCGACCAACGGGCTGCCGCCGACCGACCAACGACGTCAGCTGACCGACTGGACCAGCGTCTCCTGCAGGTACCCGACCCAGTCGTAGATGTCGTGCACCTGCGCCTCCGGGTCGTCCTCGTCCACGGCGTACCAGCGCTCCTCATCGCCCTCCTCGATGCCGAGGCGGGTGGCGATGGCGAGCCGCATGTCGGTGAAGGAGCGCATCCAGGTGATCGCGTCGGGCAGTGCGAGCTCCACGTCGATGTAGGTGCCGTCCTCGGGCTGCTCGGACAGGCCGGCCTCCTCGAGAGTGTCGATGACGAACGCCGCCCCGGCGGCCTTGCCGTTGCGCAGGTCGATCTCGGTGTAGCGACGGAATTCCGCTGCGGCGTCGCCGTCCTCGAGGTACGCCGTCGGGAACAGCCTCGCTAATACGGGGTCCTCCGGCGCGAGCTCAGGGCCGGTGAAGTCCAGCAGGTCCTCCAGCGGGTCCTCGGCATTGTCGAGCCCGTCGCTGGGTGTGGCCGTCTCGCTGCGCAGCAACTCGATCAGCTGGCCGGCAAGCGAGCGCAGCAGGTCGGCCTCGAAGGCGGTGAAGGTCGCGACGCAGGCACCGGACTTGCGGTGCCTGGTGAACCCGCTCATGGGTGGGTCCTCATTGGTCGGCCTTCTGCAGCGTCGCCCAGAGCCCGTACTCATGCATCGCTTGCACGTCGCGCTCCATCTCCTCGCGGGTGCCGGTGGAGACGACCGACTTGCCGTCGTTGTGCACCTCGAGCATCAGCTTCTCCGCCTTCTTCTTGGAGTAGCCGAAGTAGGTCGTGAAGACGAACGAGACGTAGGACATCAGGTTGACCGGGTCGTTCCACACGATCGTGACCCAAGGCGTCGCCAGCGCGGTCAGGTCGTCGGTGACCGGCTCGTCGAGCTCGACGGGGCTGGGCGCAGACATGGGATCAGCGTAGGGGCTGAGGTCAATCGACGATCGCGCGGACCTCGGTGACCTTGCAGTCCTCGTCGAAGGTCATGACGTCGATCGCCCGGACCACGAACGGGTCGCCGCCGGTCTCGACGTTGATCGTGAAGTGCACTGCTGCATAGTTGCCGGTGATCAGCAACGGGCCGGTCAGCTCGGTGGTGAACGGCGCGGAATAGGACTGCACGAAGAACGCGCGGATGGCGTCCTTGCCGACGTTGGGCGGCGTACCGATCGGGTCCTCCTGGACGGCGTCGTCGGCGAAGACCGCGAGCGTCGCGTCCAGGTCATGGCGGCCGACCGCGTCGATGTAGTCCTCGATGGCGGTCTGGATCTGTTCACGGGTGGGCATGGGGCTAAGCGTGGCAGATCCGGCTCACTGCGTCTCGACAGGCTCGACGTCCGAGGCTGCGTAGCGGGTCTTGAGGGTGCCCTTGACCAGCTTGCCGGTCGGCGTACGGGGAAGGTCGTCGGTGACGATGAACTCGCGCGGCACCTTGAAGTGCGCGATCTTCTCCCGGGCATAGGCGGTCAGGGTCGCGACGAGCTCGGGCTCCGGGACCGCGCGGGCCTCCGGCACGACCTCGACGTAGGCGACCACGCGCTCCCCCATCTCGTCGTCCGGTACGCCGATGACCGCGATGTCGGCGACCGCGGGATGCAGGCTGAAGGCGTTCTCGATCTCCTGGGGATAGATGTTCACCCCACCGGAGATGATCATGAACGCCTGCCGGTCGGTCAGGAACAGGAAGCCATCGGCGTCGACGTAGCCGAGGTCGCCAGCTGTCGCCCAGTTCGGGTGCTCGGGATGCTTGGTCGCGGCGGTCTTCTCCGGATCGCGGTGATAGCTGAAGGTCAGCTCCTCGCGCTCGAAGTAGACCGTGCCGATCTCGTCGGGGCCGAGCACCTCGCCGTCGGGTCCGCAGATCCGTGGGATCCCGAGCAGGGACTTGCCGACCGTGCCGGGGTGGGCGAGCCAGTCGGCGGAGTTCACGTACGTCGCCCCGAACCCTTCGGTGCTGGCGTAGTACTCGTGGATCACCGGGCCGAACCACGCGATCATCTGCCGCTTGACCTCGACCGGGCACGGCGCTGCCGCGTGCACCACGGTCCGCAACGACGACACGTCGGCGGCCTCGCGCACCTGGGCGGGCAGCTTGAGCAGCCGCACGAACATCGTCGGGACGACCTGGGTGTCGGTGACCTGGTACGTCGCGACGGCGTCCAGGAACGCCTCGGCCTCGAACTTCTCCATCATCACCACGGTGCCGCCGAGCGCCTGCACGACGCCCATGAAGCGCAGCGGGGCCGCGTGGTAGAACGGCGCCGGCGAGAGGTAGACCGTCTCTTGTCCGTACCCGAACAGGCCGCCGAAGATCATCACGTAGGGGTAGCCGGGCTCGTCGACGCTGATCGGCAGTAGTGGCAGCTTGATCCCCTTCGGACGGCCGGTCGTACCCGAGGAGTAGAGAAGGTCGTCGCCGTGCGGCTGCGCGGCCAGCGGCTCGGCACTGGCGCCGGCGAGGGCGTCCTCGAAGCTCGCGAACCCGGGGATCGGCCCGCCGATCGCCAGCATCGACTCCAGCGTGCTGGGGCCTGCTTCGACGGCGGCGAGCACGCTCTCGGCAAGGGTGGCCTTGCCTGCTGAGGCGAGCAGCACCCGGGCCCCGCAGTCGGAGACGATGTACGCCGCCTCGTCGACTGACAGGTTGTGGTTGACCGCGGTGATGTAGAGCCCCGAGCGCAGCGCTGCCCAGTAGACGATCAGCGCCTCGAGCCGGTTCTCAGTGAGGATTGCGATCACATCGCCGACACGCAGCCCCTCGTCGTACAGGTGGCGCGCGAACCGGGCGCTGCCGTCCTCAAGCTCGGCGTAGGTCAGCACCTGCCCGGTGCCGGCCATGATCGCTGCGGGCTTGTCGGGCGTCGTCGCGGCCCAGGTTCCGGGGTACATGCCGACTACGGTATCCAGGTGCCCACCCATCTCGGCTTCCTCCGCGCGGTCAACGTCGGCAAGCGCCAGTACCGGACCGCAGACCTGCGCGCTGCACTCGAAGGAGCCGGGTACGCCGACGTCGAGACCTACATCCAGACCGGCAATATCCGGATCAGCTCGCCGTTGCGCTCGCGGGAGAAGGTCGAGGCCGAGCTCGAGGCCGTGTTCCTCGCCGATCGCGGTTTCGAGGTCCCCACCATCGTGTTCAGCTCCGGCGAGCTGCGGACTGTCGCCGAGGACGCCAGCGAGATCGGCTTCGTCCGCCCGAAGGGCGAAGGCGGGCACTACGTCAACCTGATGAAGGCGCCGATCCCCGACGCGGATCTCGAGGAGCTGCGCGGGCTCACCCAGGACGGCGTCACCCTGATCGCCCGCGGTCGGGCCCTGCACCTGCTCTACGAATTCTCGATCGGCCAGGCCGCCAAGCCGAGCGCACGGGCGGAGCGGCTGCTCGGCCTCGCGACCAACCGGAGCGCGAAAGTGATCGGCGAGATCGTCGAGAAGTGGTGCTGAGCGACTGAGCTGGTGAGGTGAAGGCGGCCTTCCGGGCGGCGCGACGCAGGGTGGCGAGGACGGCCGGGCCGGTGAGCAGGATCAGGACGACGTTGGTCAGACCGCGGACCAGGTCCCAGCCCAGCGACGTGGAGAACGAGAACACGAAGAACCGGTGCAGGTTGTCGAGCACCGGCGCGCCCGGCACGAAGCTGAGATCGGTCCGGGTGCCGATCCCGAAGGGCCAGAACGACAGGTTCTGCAGCACGCCGTACATCAGGCCCGCGAAGGCGCCGTAGAGGCAGAGCATCGCCAGCTCCCAGCGGCCCGTCAGCGGTGGCAGCAGGCCAGCAAGCAGGCCGACGATCGCGGCGCCGAGCATCTGGTACGGCAACCACGGACCGACGCCACCGGTGAACAGCGCCGAGCCGAACAGCGTGGTGGCGCCGAGCACGAACCCGAATCCGGCACCGAAGACCCGGCCGGCGAGGACCAGCAGGAAGAACACCGTCTCGATGCCGGCCGTCCCGGCACCGAGCGGTCGCAGCGCGGCGCCGATGGCCGACAGGACGCCGAGCATCGCGACCGCCTTCGGGTCCAGTCCGCCTTCGCTGATCTCGAAGAGCACCACCGCGAGCACCACGGGCAGCAGCAGCCCGAGCACCAGCGGAGCGCTGGAGTTGGTGGCGAGGACCGAGTCGCCCGAGATCAGCAGCGGCCAGCAGAACGCGAGCATCCCGGCGGCGACCGCGATGACGATGGCCGCGGTGGAGCGGGGGCGCAGCGCGATGGCGCGCGTCGGGGTGCTCATCACGGGGTCCCCAGACGGGCGATCGCGCCAGCTGGCGTGAGCAGGCCGTGCCCGAGCACCTTGGCGACCTGCGGTGCGAACGCCGGGCTCGACGTGACTACCTCGGCGGTCGGACCGTCAGCAACGATCTCGCCGGCTGCCATCACCAGGACCCGGTCCGCGCTCTCGGCGACGAACTCGACGTCGTGGGTCGAGAGCAGCACCGCACGCCCACGGTCCGCGAGCGACCGCAGTACGTCGGCCAGCACCGCTTTGCCCTGATAGTCCAGGCCGCGGGTCGGCTCGTCGAGCAGCAGCACCTCGGGGTCGGCACTGAGCTGGATCGCCAGCACCAGGCCTAGTCGTTGGCCCTCGGACAGGTCGCGGGGGTGCGTCTCGTCGTCGATACCCGGCACGATCCGGTCCAGCAGCACCCGGCAGGAGCCCGCGGTGGCTCCGGTCTCCTTGTCGGCCTGCGCGCACTCCTCGCGCACGGTCGGCAGGTAGAGCAGGTCCGACGGCGTCTGCGGCACCAGCCCGATCCGGGTCCGGCGTACGGCGGGAGCCAGATCCGCAGGATCGGCGGCACCGGCGCCCTCGCCGATCAGCACCTTCCCGGCGGTACGCCGCCCCGACCCCTGCGCCGCCCACATCAGGCTCGACTTGCCACAGCCGTTGCGGCCCATCAGCGCGGCGACCTGGCCGGCGTGCAGGTCCAGATCGACCTCGCGGACGGCGACGAGATCGCCGTGGCGGACCGAGAGGCCGGTGGCTGTGAGGGCAGGGCGGGTGGGCGGCGGGCGTCTCGACAGGCTCGACGAGCGGGCCCGCTGGTCCTCGATCAACGCGTCAGGGCCGGCATCGGGGCCGGCGTCGAGGCGGGCGCGGAGGGTGGCCCCGGCGCGGCGGCCGTCGCGGACCGAGAGGGGCAACGGCGACCAGCCGGCCCAGCGGCCGAGCTCGACGACGGGGGGCGCGATCGTGGAGGTACGCATCATCTCGGCGGGCGACCCCGCCTCGACCCGGCCCTCGACGACATGCACCACCCGGTCGGCGTACTGCAGCACCCGCTCTACCCGGTGCTCGGCGATCACCACGGTCACCGCCAGGTCGTGCACCAGCCGGGTGATCGCGGCCAGCACCTCCTCGGCGCCCGTCGGATCCAGCGCCGAGGTCGGCTCGTCGAGCACCAGGACCCGCGGGTGCGCGGTCAGCACCGAGCCGATCGCGACGCGCTGCTGCTGGCCGCCCGAGAGGTCGGTCAGCGGTACGTGGCGCAGGTCGGCGATCCCGAGCAGGTCGAGGGTCTCCTCCACCCGCGTGCGCATCGCCGCCGGCGCTAGGCCGAGCTGCTCCATCCCGTAGGCGAGCTCCTCCTCGACGGTATCGGTGACGAAGCCGGCGAGCGGGTCCTGCCCGACCACGCCCACCAGGTCGGCCAGGTCCCGGGGCCGGTGGTCGCGGGTGTCGCGGCCGAGGATCCGCACCGAGCCGGACAGAGTGCCGCCGGAGAAGTGCGGCACCAGGCCGTTCAGGGTGCCCAGCAGCGTGCTCTTACCCGAGCCGGTCCGTCCGAGGACGAGCACCAGCTCGCCTTCGGCGATGCTCAGGTCGACGCCGCCGAGCACATCCTGGGCCGCATCGGCGTAGCGGACCGAGACGCCGGCTAGCTCGATCATCGCGCCCTCCCCTTCGGCGTCGGCGGTGTCGCGAAGGCAGGCAGGACCGCGACCAGGATGCCGATCGTCGCAGCAACCGGCAGACCGGGCGCCGCGAGCGGCTGCAGCGGCATGGTCAAGAGGTCCGGGGTGGCCGAACGGCTCAGCACCGTGCCGACCGCAGCCGCGACGCCGGCCAGGACGGTGACCGTCTCCGCCGTACGCCACGGGTCAGGCCGGTACGTCGTCACCCGGACGGCGCGACCACCCAGCGCCATCCCGGCCATCGCGAGGGCCAGGCCCAGGACGAGGACCGGCCAGCTGAGCAGCTGGTGGCGCCAGCCCCCGGTCGACGTCGGATTCAGGATCCCGTACAGGCCGAAGGCCATCGCGAGCAGGCCGGACAGGGTCAGGAACCCGGTCAGCAGGCGGGAGCCGGCGCTGGAGGCGCGTCGGCTGCCGTACCCACGCGACTCCATCGCCGCAGCGAGCAGCAGCGACCTGTCCAGAGTGTCCTGGAGCACCGGCAGGGCGACCTGCGGGACCGCCCGCAGGCCACGACTGCCGTCGCCGCGGAGGAGCCGGGCCCGCAGCACCCGCTGCACGCTCTCGGCCAGCTGCGGGGCGACGCTGACGGAGACCACCACGGCGGTGCCGACCTCGTGCAGCGCATGGGGCAGCGACCGCAGCAGCCGCTTGGGGTTGGCCAGCGCGTTCGCCGCGCCGATCGCGATCACCAGGGCGCCGAGCTGCGCGCCTCGCAGGATCGCGTCCAGCCAGCCCTCGAGGTAGACGTTGCCGAGCACGTTGATCCCGGCGGCCCAGCTCGGCAGCGTCACGCTCGGCAGCGGCAGCACCTCATGGGTG
>DASRRQ010000059.1:0-3150 GCA_035695505.1 Marmoricola sp.
CAGCACCTCGCCCGGGTCCCGCGCCGTGGTGGCCAGGAACTCATCCAGGTACGACGACGTGACCGGGACGACGGGCAGCCCGTCGGTCCAGCCGCGCGCGGCGTAGAACTCCATCGCCCGGCGGACCTCAGCGGCGTCCACTTGGCCAGTGTCTGCCAAAGACGTGTCGTCGATCACGGGTGGCTCATCGCTCATGGCTTGCGTCCTCCTTTCTCACCCGGTCGGGGTGCGGATGGTCAGGCCCGCGCCGAGGACGCGGACGATCTCCGGCAGCGCCTCGGCGGCGATCTGGTCGATCTCCTCCTGGGTGCGGCTGGCGATCGGGTGCGGCACCGTCACGTACTGGTACCCGGGGAACCCGAGTGACCTGGCCATTGCCTCCGCGGTGATCTTGAAGGCATGGGTGCAGATGCTGACGGCGGGGATGCCAGCCCGCTCCAGCACGATTCCGTCGGCCAAACTGGCCGCGCTGCACGAGCCTCAATCACCGATCGCGGCGACGGCGAAGTCGCAATTGTGCAGCATCTGCTGGACAACCGACTCATCGACCGGTGTGCCGAAGTAGCTCTTGCTGAACATCCGGACTTCCCGGACGCCGTACTTCTCCTGCAGCTCGCGGCCGACGGCGCGCAGCAGCACAGTCGCGTTCGGCTTGGTGTTCTCGAGCAGTCCCACGGTGAGGCCCGCCAGGGACTGCGGTCGCGGCTGGGCGAGCGCGGTGTTGGTCCCCTGGTCGCCGTCCCCGGTGGGGTCGAGCAGCGGCTCTCGCATATAAGTGGTCACCTCCTGGTCAGGTTGAGTGCCTTCTGGGTCACGTTCGCCGGAGTGAGGCCGTAGAACTCGTACAGGTCGGCGGGCACGCCGACCTCGAGGTCCTGATCCGGCAGCGCCACCTGGTCCAGCTTGACCGACAGCCCGGCCCGCGCGACCGTCTCGGCGACGATCGTGCCGAGCCCGCCGACCACGCTGTGCTCTTCGACGGTCAGTACCCGGCCCGTCTTCTCCGCGCTCGCCAGCAGCGCGGTCTCGTCGTAGGGCCGCAGGTAGGCGGCGTCGAACACCTCGGCCTCGACGCTGTGGTGCTCGAAGAGGAGCTCCGCCGCCTGGGCCGCGAGCCCGACGCCGCGGCCGTGCCCGACCAGCGTGATGTCCCCGCCGGTCCGCAGCCGCGGCCACTTCCCGTACTCGTACTCGGGCGCCTCGTCGTAGACCTTCCCGACGCCCTCGGCGATCCGGATGTAGACCGGGTTCTCGAGCGCCGCGGTGGACCGCATCAGGCTGACGCAGGACGCGGCGTCGGCGGGGGAGAGCACGACCGTGTTGTTCATCGTCCGCGCGATCGCGATGTCCTCGACCGCGTAGTGCGACGTGCCGAAGTACCCCATCGCGAGCCCGGACAGCCGGCCGACCAGGCGGACCGGCAGGTGGTTGTAGTCCACGTCGGTGCGCCACTGCTCGCAGGTCTTCAGCATGCCGAACGGCGACATCGAGTAGATGTAAGGCACCAGGCCCGCGCTGGCGAGGCCCGCGGCGAGCGAGACGGAGTTCGTCTCGGCGATGCCGACCTCGATGTAGCGCTCGGGGAACTTCGCGATGAACTCGGCGACCGTGTTGGACATGTCGGCGGCCATCGTGACGATCCGCTCGTCCTCGGCGCCCAGCTCGGTCACGGCGAAGCCCGCGGGGTTCGCCGTCATGGCGGTGTCGCGCTCGACGTCGCTGAAGACGTCGACCATCTTCTTCTCAGCCATTGGCCAGCTCCATCCGGGCGGAGATCTCGGCGACGACGTCGGCGTACTGCTCGGAGTTGAGCAGGCCCAGGTGCCAGGCCTGCGGCTGCTTCTCCATGAACTCGACGCCGTGGCCCTTGCGCGTCCGCGCGATGACCGCCACCGGCTCCTCGCTCGCAGGGTCAGGCAGCTCGTCGAAGGTCTTCAGCAGCGTGGGCGCGTCGTGCCCGTCGATCTCCCGCACGGTCCAGCCGAACGCCTCGAACCGCTTGCCGAGCGGCTCGATGTTCATGGCCTGCGACGTCGGCCCGGCGCCGGAGAAGCCGTTCGCGTCCACGATCGCGACCAGGTTGCCGAGCTTGTAGTGGCTCGCCGCCATCGCCGCTTCCCAGACCTGGCCCTCCTGCAGCTCGCCGTCGCCGGTCAGCACGAAGGTACGGTAGTCGCGGCCGGTGAGCCGGGCCGCGATCGCCATGCCCGCGCCGACCGACAGGTTGTGTCCCAGCGAGCCCGAGGAGAAGTCGACGCCGCGCGCCACCTTCATGTTCGGGTGGTCGTTGAGCGGCGAGCCGACCTTGCCGAACTGCCCGAGCCAGTCATGCGGGTAGAAGCCTAGGTCCGCGAGCACCGGCCACAGGCCGGTGGCGACGTGGCCTTTGCCGAGCAGGAACCGGTCCCTGTCCGGCCAGTTCGGCTCGCTCGGGCGCAGCCGCAGCACGTGGTAGTAGAGGGTGGCCACGAGCTCCGCGGCGGAGAACGTGGAGGAATAGTGACCAAGTCCGGCCTGCGCGATCAGGTCGATCGTCTGCAACCGTATCCAGTCCGCCCGGCGAAGGAGCTCGGTGTTGGTGAGCGGACGCCCGCGCTCCAAGGTGATGTCATCTGGCATGACGCCAGCCTAAATTCGGCGCAACTTGTTGACAATATGGCGCTTTGTCACAGCGGTGGCATAGACGGCTGTGCCTGCCCACAAGCCTCTGGACATGTGATCGTCGGTGTTTATGCTTGTCATAAGGTCAGTGGATGTGTCCGGCGCACCCTAGGGAAGGTTTCCAACCTGTGGCTATGTGGTGAGAGGACAAGATTCCGCCCGCCGGAATACTGGTCGGGCTATAGTGACCGAAGCGAGACCTGATCTCGTTTGTGAGTCCGTTGACAACCGCGCCGCTGGTCATCAAGTCTGTGGGCACTGTGGTCTGGTCGACCCTGGATGCGGTGGGTCTGGTCGACCCGTGATGCGAATGATGCGAGGGCGCATGGATAGCTTCAGAACTAGAAAACGAAACCCCCGGAAGGCGCGGGTCGCTATCGGGGTGCTTTCGGCGGGCGCGGCGCTAGCGCTAGCCGCCTGTTCATCGAGCTCATCGAGCTCAGCCGCCTCGGGCGGCTCGCAGAGCACGTCGGGATCCTCCAGCAGCTC
>DASRRQ010000060.1:0-1700 GCA_035695505.1 Marmoricola sp.
CAGACCCCGACCGGGGTCGAGCAGGAGATCTACGGCTTCCTCCTCGTGCACTACGCCATACGCAGCCTGATGCACCACGCCGCCACCGGCGCGGATATCGACCCGACGTCCTAAGTCAGCGGTATTGCGGCTAGGCGAGGATTGCAACGCGGCGTGTTCGAGGCGCTCCTTGAGCACCCTGTAGCGGCCCGAGGATCTCAATCAGCGTCGCTGTGCGAGTGCGCGTAGCTCGGCCAGGGTGTGCGAGTAGCGCGTAGGGTCGTCGAGGAACCGGGTTGGTGGAACGAACTCAGTCCAAGTCGGCAGATTGAAGAGCGGGCTGAGGTCGCCGTCGCCGATGACTACGTCTTGAAGCCGCAGATCGAGCAGCTGCGGGAGTGCGGTGGTCGGCCGTAAGGAACGGATCGTGCCAGCGGTGAGAAGACGGAGGCTGTGCAGGTTCTGCATGGCGGAGAGGTCGCGCAGGTCGAGGTCGTTGTCGGCGGGCATCTGGCGGGGGCCGCTGAGGAGCAGGGTTTCCATACGGGTCAGCTCGCGTAGCGGGGCCAGGGCTGGTAGCCGGTAGTCGAGCACCTCAAGGCTCGTCAGTGCTGCGCATACCTGGATGCCATCGAGCCGCAGTCGACCTGGGCGGCCGTCGAGGCGCAGCCGGCGCAGGTTCGGTTTGTTGCCGAGAAAGGACAGGTCGTCGCGGCGCCACCCCGCGACATACAGCGCTCTGAGGCCGGTGAGCACGGTGATCCCGGACAGGTCCGATCGGGCGTCGACCGCCAGGTTGTGCATCCGATGTAACCGATCGACTGCCAGGGGCACCGCGGAACGGGTCAGTAGGACCAGGTGCTCGAGCGATTCGATCTCATTGACGGCGGAGTCGTCGCGCACTCGACCGTGGACGGTAAGCGACCGCAGTCCAGGCAGGTCGAGCAGGAACTCCAGCGAGGAGTGCTTGACGCCGCGTGGTGGTCGGTAGAGCAGGCCGTCGTAGCCGCCGTTGACCCGGATCGCCACCGGCGGGAGCCGATCACCGGCGTACCCGGCAACCGCGGCTGGCGGTCCGGTGCCACGCTCGGCGGCTACCGGGCCGGGTCGCGTTCCAGGCGTACGGTCGCCTTCTTGCCCTTAATCGTAGTGGTTCGTAATGCCGAGATCACCTCGTCAGCCATCGAACGCGGTACCTCGACCAGCGAGAACCGGTCGGCGATCTCGATCGCGCCGATGTCGCTTGCGCGTAGGCGCGACTCGCCGGCTATCGCGCCGACCAGATCCTGCGGACGGATCCCGGCTCTGCGCCCCAGACCGACGAAAATGCGGGTCACATCGCCTGCGGCCGCACGCTCACCGTCGCGCCTACCGGAATCCCGGCGGACCGGCCCCTCCCGCCCGCTGCTCGGGGCGAGTTGCGGAATGTCCTGCTCGTCCATCGTCCCGCCGCCGGCCTCATGCGCGAGCTTCACCGCTGCGAGGGCCACTTCCATGACATCGAACTCATCGGTCAGCGTCTCGACCACCACCCGGAAGCGCTCCAGGTCGTCCTCCATCAGGCTTTCATGTAACGCCGCCCGGGTCAGTTCCAGACGCCGGGCATGCAGGTCGGCGACGCTCGGCACCTTCTCGATCGCGATCCTTTGCCGGGTCACCCGTTCGATCGTCTTGAGCATCCGGTGCTCCCGCGGCTCGGCCAGAGTGATCGCCACGCCCTC
>DASRRQ010000061.1:0-4208 GCA_035695505.1 Marmoricola sp.
AGCTCGGGGTCGCAGTAGGTGACCCGCGGGATGCCGGGCTCCTCGATCGGGCGTGGCGCGAGGCCGGCGATCTCCTCGGCCACGAAGATGCCCTGGGCGAAGCCCCTGTGCGCGAGCTGGAGGCCGGGCACGATGTCGCCGACCGCGAAGACACCGGCGACGTTGGTGCGGCAGCGCTCGTCGGCGAGCACGAAGCCCCGGTCCATCGCAATGCCTTGCTCGGCGTACCCGAGGCCGTCGGTGTTGGCGCCCCGGCCGACGGCGACCAGCATCAGCTCGGCCTCGAGCACCTGGCCGCCGGCGGTGACCCGGACGCCGTCTGCGGTGATCTCGCAGGACTCGAACGCCGTCCCGGTAAGGGCCTTGATCTTGCGTTTGCGGAACGCCCGCTCGAGCTGCTTGGAGGAGTCGGCGTCTTCGGCGGCCATCAGCCGCGGGAGCGCCTCGACGATGGTGACCTCGGCGCCGAACGAGCGCCAGACGCTGGCGAACTCGCAGCCGATCACGCCGCCGCCGAGGACGATCACCGACGCCGGGACGCGGTCCAGCCGGAGCGCGTGCTCGGAGGTGATCACCTTCTCGCCGTCGACCTCGAGACCGGGCAGCGTGCGGGAGTAGGAGCCGCTGGCGAGCACTACGTGCTTGCCGACGTACGCCGTCCCGTCCACCTCGACCGTGGCGGGAGCACTCAGCCGCCCGGTGCCGGTCACGACCGTGATGCCTCGGCCGTTGATCAGCCCGGTCAGCCCCTTGAACAGTCGCTGGACGACGCCGTCCTTGTAGGCGTTCACGCCGGCCATGTCGACGCCCTCGAGCGTCGCCTGGACCCCGAACTGGGCGGACTCGCGGGTCGAGTCGGCGACCTCGGCCGCGTGCAGCAGCGCCTTGGTGGGGATGCAGCCGACGTGCAGACAGGTGCCGCCGAGGTTGTCCTTCTCGACGAGCGCAACGCTCAGACCGAGCTGTGCGGCACGCAGGGCACACGCATAGCCACCCGATCCTGCCCCCAGGATCACCACATCGAAGTGGTTGGCGTCAGCCACGGTCCCTGCCTCGCTTTCTTGTCGACACGGTCATCCTTGCACTTCTGTTCTCCAAGTCCACCGGCAGGCCGACACGCAGAGCGGATCGCACCGTTCGAGCGCGATCATCACCGGTCATGCAGCACAATTGCGCCCATGGGACTGCTGGATCGATTCCGCCGAGGCGATCGCTTGGTCCGAGGTGGGCCGACGGGATCGACGGTTCGCGCCTCGGACAATGCCGACGCCGACCACCTGCGTGACTTCGTCAGTAGCCGCCGCGGGGTCGAGGGCTTCGTCGAGCCGCGGACGACGGTCAGCGAGGTGACACTGCTCCTGGTCGCCCACGACGGCGAGTGGACCCGCCGCCGCGTCTCCTCGGTGCAGTGGGCGCACGAGTTCGCGAACCGCCTCGGAGTCCCGTCCTACGATGCCGCTGTCGTAGGCATCCCGCAGCGGATGCGCGACTACAACACCCGCCAGAAGAAGGCGAAGGCGCCGAACCCGTTCTCGCCGCCGGCTCCGCCGGCCGGCTGAGGACGACCGCCTCAGGCGCGAGCGGCCACCAGGTCGACCAGCGTGCTGATCGAGAACCCGGTGCCGCCGGTTGGCACGTGTCCCCACGGCGCCCCTGAGTTGTAACCCGGTCCGGCCATGTCGACGTGCGCCCACGGGACATCGTCGACGAACTGCTCGAGGAACGCCGCGGCGTACAAGGCCGAGCCCCAGCGGACCCAGTTGTGCTGGAGCAGGTCCGCGACCTTGCTCTCGGTACGCACGCTGCGGCGCTGCTCCTCGGGGATCGGGAGGTGCCAGAAAAGCTCGCCGGTGCGGGCAGCAGCAGCCTTGACCTCGGCGACGGTCGTGTCGTCGCCGAACAGGCCGGCGATCCGGTCGCCGAGCGCGACCACGCACGGCCCGGTCAGCGTGGAGACCTCGAGGATCACGTCGGGGGAGTCGCGAACCGCCATCGTGAGCGCGTCGGCCAGGACCAACCGCCCCTCGGCATCGGTGTTGAAGACCTCGACGGTCTTCCCCGAGAGCATCGTCAGTACGTCGCCCGGGCGCATCGCCGATCCGCTGATCATGTTCTCCGCGAGCGGCAGGTACGCCGTGACGGCGATCGGGATCTCCAGCTCGGCGATGCCGGCGATCGCCGCGACGACCGCTGCCGCCCCGGCCATATCGGACTTCATCGAGGCCATCGAGCCTCCCGGCTTGATCGTCAGCCCGCCGGAGTCGTAGGTGATGCCCTTGCCGACCAGGGCGACCGAGCCCGTCGCGTCCGGCGGCGACCAGGTGAGCTTCACCAGGCACGGTGGGTTCTCCGAGCCGCGGCCGACCCCGAGGATGCCGCCGCAGCCGAGCTTCTCCAGCGCGGCGGCGCTGAGCAGCTCGAAGCCGAGCGCAGTGGGCTTGGCGAGCTTGCGGATCTCTGCGGCGAACGCGCTCGGCACGAGCAGGTTCGGGGGCATGTTCACCCAGTCCCGGGCGGTGGCCGCCAGCTCGGCCAGAACGGTCGCGGTCCGCACTGCGGCGATCGCATCGTTGCGCCGCGCGATCTCGGAGAGGACCACGACGTCGGCGATCGCGTCGCGGCGCTTGCCGGACTTGAGCTTGTCGAAGCGGTAGAGGCCGGAGGCGAACCCGTCGACGACGGCGCGCACGTGGTCCGCGTCCACGGCCGGCAGCGCCAGCGCGACGGAGGCCGCGTTGCCGATCGCGCGCGCGGCGACTCCCGCTGCGCGACGTACCTTCTCGGTGGTCAGCGCGTCCCGGTCGCCCAGCCCGACGACGAGGAGCTGTGCGGCAGCCAGCGTCCGGTTCGTCGGCACCTTCGCTATCTCGCCGAACCCGCCGGTGAAACCGAGTGAGGCCAGCAACGGAGCGAAGCCGCGTCCGTACGCCTCGGCGACACTCTCGCTGCCGGGGCACGGTGTGAGCGCGCCACCCTTGCCGGTCGCCACCCCGATCACCACCAGGTCGGTCCGGACCTTTGCGGGGATGGCCTTGCGCAAGGTGTAGGTGGTCATGGGGAGATGCTAGCCACGGCATCGGTGCCCCAGACGGCTGCGGTAACTTCTGCGCATGGCCCTCAAGCAGTCCGTCCTGCACGATCGTCACGTCGCCCTCGGGGCCAAGTTCTCGGAGTTCGGCGGCTGGGAGATGCCGCTGGAGTACGCCGGGGTGGTCAAGGAGCACACCGCCGTGCGGACCTCTGTCGGCATCTTCGACGTCAGCCACCTCGGCAAGCTGCTCATCACCGGCGAGGGCGCCGCCGATTTCGTGAACTCGTGCTTTACCAACGACCTCGGCAGGATCGAGGCGGGCAAGGCGCAGTACACGCTGTGCTGCGACGAGGCGACCGGCGGCGTCGTGGACGACCTGATCGTCTACCTCAAGGCAGCCGACCACGTGCTGCTGGTGCCGAATGCGTCGAACACCGCCGAGGTCCTGCGCCGGCTGCAGGCTGCTGCACCCGAGGGCCTGACGTTGACCGATCAGCACGAGTCGCATGCGGTGCTCGCGGTGCAGGGCACCAAGGCTGAAGACGTGCTGGCTGCGCTCGGGCTGCCCACGAAATTCGACTACATGGCGTTCGCTGAGGCGCCGTTCGACGGCGTGGACGTCGTGGTCTGCCGCACCGGCTACACCGGCGAGCGCGGGTATGAGCTGATCGCCCCCAACGAGGTCGCCGGTGCTGTATGGGACGCGCTGGTCGAAGCCGGAGCGGCGTACGACCTGGTGCCGTGCGGGCTCGGTGCCCGCGACACCTTGCGCACCGAGATGGGCTACCCGCTGCACGGCCAGGACATCAGCCTGGCGATCACCCCGGTCCAGGCCCGGCTCGGCTGGGCGATCGGCTGGAAGAAGGACGCGTTCTGGGGCAAGACGGCTCTGTCCGCTGAACGCGAGGCCGGCCCGGCGGTGACGCTGCGTGGCTTGGTCGCTTCCGGGCGCGGCATCCCGCGTCCGCACATGAGCGTGCAGTCCGGCGGCGCTACGGTCGGCGAGATCACCTCCGGCACATTCTCGCCGTCGCTGAAGAAGGGCGTCGCACTCGCGCTGATCAGCTCGGACGTGGGCGAAGGTGCCGAGGTCTCCGTCGATGTCCGCGGGCGAGCCGAGGCCTTCGTGGTGACCAAGCCGCCGTTCGTGACCCCCGACGTCCGAGAGGGCTGAGAT
>DASRRQ010000062.1:0-15118 GCA_035695505.1 Marmoricola sp.
CGCCGGACATCTACACGATCGTCGACGAGGCGAGCACGGTGTCAGGGGTCTACGTGATCAAGGTGTCACCAGGCCTGCAGGTGTACTCGTTCACCTTCGGGTAGCGACCAACGTCACCGCGTCTCGACAGGCTCGACGTCCGGAGGACTGAGCCCGCTCAACTGCTCCAGAACACGCGGTCGACCACCGCTGCGGCCCGCCGAGTCGCACGCTGGTAGTCGTTGACCATCGCGGTCGTCTCCCCCGCGCCGTACCCGAGCACCTTGGCCACCGCAGCCCGCTCTCGTACGTCGGTCGGCAGCTGGTCTGAGGCCTTGCCGCGGACCAGCACCGCGGCATTGCGTGACCGGCTGGCCAACAACCAGGCATCCCGGAGCGTCGCGGCGTCGTCCGCGTCGAGCAGGTCCGCCTCCACCGCCGCAGCCAGCGCCTCCAGGGTCTTCGCGGTCCGCAGATCAGGGACCTGCCCTGCAGACCGGAGTTGCAGCACCTGGATCGTCCACTCCACATCAGCCAGCCCGCCACGCCCCAGCTTGAAGTGTGTCGCCGGGTCGGCGCCGCGGGGCATCCGCTCGTCCTCGACTCGCGCCTTGATCCGCCGGATCTCGACCAGGTCGTTGTCGCTGAGGCCGGCCTCGGGGTAGCGCAACGGGTCGATCAGGTCCTTGAACCGCTGCTTGAGACCCTCGTCGCCGACGACCGGCTCGGCCCGCAGCAGCGCCTGGGCCTCCCAGACCGCCGACCAGCGGGCGTAGTACGCCGCGTAGGAGCCGAGGGTCCGCACCATCGCCCCCTGCTTGCCTTCGGGCCGCAGGTCGGCGTCGATCTCCAGCGCCGGGTCGGGGCCTGCCGAGCCGAGCAGGCGGCGTACCTCGCCCGCGATCGCCTTGGCCATCGCCGACGCGACCTCGGCGTCGGCACCCTCGTGCGGCTCGTGCACGAACATCACGTCCGCGTCGCTGCCGTAGCCCATCTCGTAGCCGCCGTACCGGCCCATCGCGATGATCGCCATCCGCGACGGGAACTCGCGGCCGCGCTCCTGCTCGACCGCCTTGGTCGCCACGGCGAGCGTGACCTCGAGGGTCGCATCGGTCAGGTCGGTCAGCGCGTAGCCCACCTCGGCGACGCCGAACGGCACGCACAGGTCGGCTGCGCTGATCCGGAGCAGCTCGCGCCGCCGGATCGCCCGGACACTGTGGATAGCCGCCTCGGCATCGTCTCGTCGCGACACGTTCGCGAGCATCTCGGCCTGTACGACGGCCCGGGAGTGCGGCTTCAGACTGTTCTCACCGCCGAGGATCTTCACCCCCTCCGGCTCACGCTCGAGCAGGTCGGTAGCGAACCGGCTGGTCGCGAGCACCTGGGCAAGCCGCTGAGCGGTCTCGCCCTCGTCGCGGAGCATCGTGAGATACCAGGGCGAGCTGCCGAGCGCGTCGGAGATCCGCCGGAACCCGAAAAGCCCGGCGTCCGGGTCGGGGGCATCGGCAAACCATTCGAGCAGCGCCGGCAGCAGGGTCCGCTGGATCGCCGCGCTCCGGGACACGCCGCTGGTCAGGGCCTCCAGGTGGCGCAGCGCCGCCTCGGCGTCGAGATAGCCGAGCGCCGCGAGCCGCTCCTTGGCGGCCTCGGTGGTCAGCCGGGCCTCGTCGGTCGGGATCCGCGCGACGGCAGCCAGCAGCGGCCGGTAGAAGAGCTTCTCGTGCAGCCGCCGGGCCTCGCGCCGGTGGTGCTGCCACTGTCGTTCGAGCTCGACGACCGGATCGCGCAGGTAGCCGAGCGAGCGGCCGAGCAGTCGCAGGGTCGCCTCGTCCTCGGGCACCACATGCGTACGCCGCAGCTGGTACAGCTGGATGCGATGCTCGAAGGTGCGCAGGAACGCGTAGGCGTCGCGCAGCGACTGGCCGTCCTCGCGTCCGACATAGCCGCCCTCGGTGAGCTTGGCCAGGGCGCTCAACGTGGTCGGCGGTCGCACCGACTCGTCGGTCCGGCCGTGCACCAGCTGCAGCAGCTGGACAGCGAACTCGACGTCGCGCAGCCCGCCCGCGCCGAGCTTGAGCTGGCGTGTCGCCTCGTGCGGCGGGATGTGGTCGAGGACCCGTCGGCGCATCGCCTGGACGTCCTCGACGAACCTCTCGCGCTCGGCCGCCTGCCAGACCATCGGCGCGATCGTCTCGACGTAGTCGCGGCCCAGCGCCAGGTCGCCGGCGACCGGCCGCGCCTTCAACAGCGCCTGGAACTCCCAGGTCTTCGCCCAGCGCTCGTAGTAGCCACGGTGGCTGGCCAGGGTCCGCACCAGCGGCCCGGCCTTGCCCTCCGGGCGGAGATTGGCGTCGACCGGCCAGATGGTGCCCTCGGCGGTGTGGTCGCCGCAGATTTGGATCAGCGTCGAAGCCAGTTGCGTCGCCGTCTGCAGCGCGGAGGTCTCGTCCACCTCCTCCGTCTCTGAGGCGGTGGGGTTGCGACTGTCTCGAGGGGCCGCAACGAAGATGACGTCGACGTCGCTGACGTAGTTGAGCTCGTGGCCGCCGCATTTTCCCATGGCGACCACCGCGAGCCGGCAGTCAGCCGCGGCCGTGCCGACCTTGGCGCGCGCGATCGCGAGCGCGGCCTCCAGGGTGCCGCCGGCGAGGTCGGAGAGCTCGGCCGCGACGTCGTCGATGCCGACGTGATGGGCCAGGTCGCGGCTCGCCAGCCGGAGCAGCACCCGGCGGTACTCGACACGCAGGGCGTCGACCGCTTCGGCGTACGGGAGCGTGGCGACGGGGTGGTCGCTGAGCGGGTCGGCGCCGACCGCGACCAGCAGCCCGGCACGCACGGCGTACGACGCGGGGCGCGTCGAACCGAGGTCCGGGTCGCGCAGCTCATGCCAGTGCTCGGGGTGCCGGACCAGGTGATCGCCGAGCGCCTGGCTCATCCCGAGCACGGAGAGAAGCCGCATCGCGGTGCCCTCGTCATCCTCCAGCGACCGCAGCAGTACGTCGGGGTCGGGAGCGCTCGCGTACAGCCGGGTCAGCGTCTCCAGCGCCATGTCGGGATCCGCCGTCAGCCCGAGGATCGCGACGACCGGGGACGCCGGCGGACCGAGCGCGCCGAGCCGTTCGGCCGCGAGCCCGGTGTCCTGGAACCCGAGACGGGCCAGGTTGCCGGCAGACAGGTAGTGAGAGACCTGGCGAGGCATGAGGAGGTCGGTCAGATGACCGGCAGCATCCTGTCGCGCTCGAAGGCCGAGACCTGGCCGCGGTACTCCTCCCACTCCTGGCGCTTATTGCGCAAGAAGAAGTCGTAGACGTGCTCGCCCAAGGTTTCGGCCAACAACTCCGAACGCTCCGCGACCGCGATCGCATCGTGCAGGCTCTTGGGGAGCTGCTCCAGGCCGAGCGCCTGGCGCTCGCGGTCGGTCAGCGACCAGACGTCATCCTCGGTCTCGCGGGGCAGCTCGTACTCGCCGGCCAGGCCCTTCATCCCCGCAGCGAGCACTACGGCATAGGCGAGGTAGGGGTTGCAGGCGGCATCCAGGCTGCGCAGCTCGACGCGGGTCGACTGGCCCTTGTTGGGCTTGTACATCGGCACCCGGACCATCGCCGAGCGGTTGTTGTGACCCCATGAGATGTACGACGGAGCCTCGCCGCCGCCGATCAGCCGCTTGTAGGAGTTGACCCACTGGTTGGTGACGCAAGTGATCTCGGCGGCGTGGTGCAGGATGCCGGCGATGAAATGCCGGCCGGTCTTGGACAGCTGGTACTCCGCGCCGCCCTCGAAGAACGCGTTGCGATCACCTTCGAACAGCGAGACGTGGGTGTGCATGCCGGAGCCCGGGTGCTCGGTGAACGGCTTGGGCATGAAGCTCGCCCATACGCCCTGGCCCAGCGCGACCTCGCGGACCACAGTGCGGAAGGTCATGATGTTGTCGGCCGTCGAGAGCGCGTCGGCGTACCGCAGGTCGATCTCCTGCTGGCCGGGACCGCCCTCGTGGTGGCTGAACTCCACCGAGATGCCCATCGCCTCGAGCATCGTGATCGCCTCGCGCCGGAAGTCCGACCCGGAGCTCTGCGAGGTGTGGTCGAAGTAGCCGCTCCGGTCCACCGGCTCCGGCTCGACGCCGCTCTCGGGCTGGCCCTTGAACAGGTAGAACTCGATCTCGGGGTGGGTGTAGAAGGTGAACCCCTGGTCGGCGGCGTTCTGCAGGGTCCGCTTGAGCACGTAGCGCGGGTCGGCGTACGACGCGGAGCCGTCGGGCATGGTGATGTCGCAGAACATCCGGGCGGTCGCCGGCCCGTCGCCGCGCCACGGCAGGATCTGGAAGGTGCTCGGGTCCGGGTGGGCCAGCATGTCGGCCTCGGTCACCCGGGCGAAGCCCTCGATCGCGGAGCCGTCGAAGCCGATGCCCTCAGAGAACGCGCCCTCGAGCTCGGCCGGGGCGATCGCTACCGACTTCAGGTAGCCCAGCACGTCGGTGAACCACAACCGCACGAAGCGGACATCGCGCTCTTCAAGAGCGCGGAGCACGAAGTCTTCCTGCTTACCCATAGGCGCAACGATAGGGGGTCGGCGCCGCTGGGGTGTCTCGGCTCTACGTCCGCAGGATGAATCGGAACCGGTCGTTGGCCAGGCGTTTCATGCCGTAGCGGGAATCGTGGGCCAGGGCGTGGTGTCGAGGGCAGATCGTGATGGCGTCCTCGACCGTCGTCTTGCCCCCCTTCGCCCACTGCTCGAGGTGGTGGATGTGCGACATCGCTGCGGGATGGTCGCACCCTTCGACCCGGCAGGTCCGGTCGCGCAGGATGATCGCCATCCGCTGCGCCTCGGTGTGGAAGCGCCGCGTACGGCCGACATCGAGGGGCTGGGACTTGCCGCCCAGGACGACCGGAATGATGCCCGCCTGACAGGCCAGGCGGCGGGCCTCGGAGGCGCTGATCCGCTCTCCGTCGTCCAGGGTCGCCGCTTGCTCCGCGCCGAGCAGCGCCTCCAGGGTCATCGTGACCACCACCGTCGCCGGGACCCCGCCGGCCTTCGGCATCGGCGCCGCATCCCGGGTCTCGAGGTATTCCACGAACGCCGCCCCCAGCCGGATCGGTCGGGCGATCCTCTGCTCGGGCTTGGGCACTCCTCGGGCTGCCTGATGCTTGGGGGCAGCGATCGCGTTGAGGTGCTTTGCGAGCATCGCGCCGGCCAGCACCGGGACCTTGAAGCGGCCGAGCACCGAGCCGTGGCCGTCCGGGTGCATCTCGAAGTACGCCGCAGCGGCGGCTCCGCGCTCCTCTGCCTCAAGGATTCGGCGCTCGGCCTCGTCGGCGATGTCAGGCGCGACGTACTCCAGGATGCGGCGTCCGAGGAAGCGCAGCTCCCGTGGTCCGTGGTCGCGCGCGAACCCGATCAGGTCCTGCTCAGCCTTGCGCTTCACGGAGGCATCGACGAGATCCCTAGGGAGCTCGTCGATGGCCGTCGCGATGACAGCGGCCTGCGGGACCGTGATCGCACCCGCGAGTGCCGCTGCCCGCGCCGCCTCGTGCTCGTCTTTGTCGAGCTGTGCGGCGAGGGCGACCGCCCGATGCGCCGCAGGCTTCGCGACCCGGGTGACGTTCGCCAGCCACGCGCCCGTGTTCGCCGCACCGATCGGATCGCCGACCTGATGCCGATCGGCTTCGCGCACCAACGTCAGCGCGACCGCCTCGAGCTGGTCGCGCACGCGGGACAGTCGAGGAACCAGATCAACCAGCTGCGCTGGCGTCAGTGTCCACGCGACGCCTGCGGAGGCAGCCGCGACATCGGCCTCCACGGCAGCGACCAGCGCCTCGAGCGGGTGAACCGCTCCGACGCCGATCTGCTCTGAACTCATGCCTCGACGTTAGAAGCGACCGCCGACATTTCAGACCCGGATCAGTTCTGTCAGTCTCGTTATCTGAGACCGCCGGGAAAAAACTCAGGCGCCCGGCACGCGCTCCAGATCGGCCAGCCACACCCGGGCATTGGCATCAGAGGGCATCCGCCAGTCGCCGCGCGGCGACAGCGATCCGCCGGCGGAGACCTTGGGCCCGTTGGGCATCGCCGACCTCTTGAACTGGCTGAAGCCGAAGAAACGGTTCACGAAGACGCCCAGCCACGACTTGATCTCGCCGAGGTCGTACGCCGCCCGATGCTCCTCGGGGTAGCCTGACGGCCACACCCCGGCCTCGGCGTCGGACCAGGCGTGCCGGGCCAGGTAGGCGATCTTGCTCGGCCGGAAGCCGTGCCGCAGCACGTAGTACAGGGTGAAGTCCTGCAGCGCATACGGCCCGACGGTCGCCTCGGTCGCCTGCGCGACCTCGCCGTCCTTCGTCGGGATCAGCTCCGGCGTGATCTCCTGCGCGACGATCTCGAGCAGGATGTCGTGGACCTCGGCGTCGCCGTGCCCCTCGAGCAGTTGGCTGCTGCTCACGACCCAGCGGATCAGGTGCTGGATGAGCGTCTTCGGGACGCCGCTGTTGACGTTGTAGTGCGACATCTGGTCGCCGACGCCGTAGGTGCACCAGCCCAGCGCCAGCTCGGAGAGGTCGCCGGTGCCGAGCACGATGCCACCGCGGTGGTTCGCGATCCGGAACAGGTAGTCGGTGCGCAGGCCCGCCTGGACGTTCTCATAGGTGATGTCGTACTGCTCCGCGCCCTGCGCTGCCGCGTGCCCGAGGTCGGCGAGCATCTGCTGCGCGGCGGGCCGGATGTCGAGCTCCTCGAAGCTGACGCCGAGCGCCTTCGCGAGCCGGGTGGCGTTGTTCTTGGTGTAGTCGGTGGTGGCGAAGCCCGGCATCGTGTACGCGAGGATCTCGCTGCGGGGCCGCCCGAGCCGGTCCATCGCCTTCGCGGCGACGATCAGGGCGTGCGTGGAGTCGAGACCGCCGCTGACCCCGATCACGACCTTGGGGTTGTTGATCGCCTTGAGCCTCTGCTCGAGCCCGGAGACCTGGATGTTGTAGGCCTCGTAGCAGTCCTGGGCCAGGCGCTCGGCGTCGTTGGGGACGAACGGGAACCGGTCGACGGCGCGGCGCAGGCCGATGTCGCCGGTGGGCGGATCGAGGGTGAACGCGACGTCGGACTGCCACTCGTCGCTGATCTTCTCGACCCGCCGGTTGTCGTCGAACGAACCCTGGCGCTGCCGCTCCTGCCGGATCCGGTCCAGGTCCACGTCGACGACCGTGCGACGCGACCCCGACGGGAAACGCTCGCTCTCGCCCAGCAGGTCGCCGCACTCGTAGACCATCGTCTGCCCATCCCAGGACAGGTCCGTACTGGACTCCCCGTCGCCCGCAGCGGCATACAGGTACGCGGCGTTGCAGCGCATGCTGGCGCTGCGGACCAGCAGGCGGCGGTCCTCCGCCCGGGACACGGTGATCGGGCTGCCCGACAGGTTCGCCAGGACGGTCGCGCCGGCGAGCGCCGCGTTCGCGCTCGGCGGGATCGGGACCCACATGTCCTCGCAGATCTCCACGTGCAGCACGAGCCCCGGCACGTCCTCGGCGGTGAAGAGCAGATCCTTGCCGAACGGCACCTCCTCGCCGAGCAGGGTGAAGGTGTAGTCGAACTGGTCACCGCCGTCGGCGAACCAGCGCTTCTCGTAGAACTCCCGGTAGTTCGGGAGGAACGTCTTCGGGGCGACGCCGAGCACCTTGCCGCGGTGGATCACCACCGCGCAGTTGAAAAGCCGGTTGCCCTTGCGCAGCGGAGCGCCGACCACGATCACCGGGAGCAGGTCCTTGCTCGCCTCGACGATCTCCTCGATCGCTGCGACCACCGCGTCCAGCACCACGTCCTGGAGGAACAAGTCGTCGATCGCATACCCGGTCAGGCAGAGCTCGGGAAAGACCGCGACCGCGACACCCTCGTGATGGCACGCCCGCACCTCCGCGAGCACGCTCGCGGCGTTGGTCGCCGGGTCGGCGATCGCCACCGGGATCGTGCAGGCGGCTACCCGCGCGAACCCGTGGGCGTAACAGGAGTCGAAGTCCACCCCACCAGTCTCGCGGACAATGCCTCCAAAGGTCGAGTCGGTTGAGGCAGACTCGAGCCGTGAGCCTGATCGCCGACCTCCCGGAGCCGCCGTACACAGCGGTCATCTTCAGCAATGTCCGCACCGACGGCGACCGAGGGTACGCCGCGATGGCCGACCGGATGAAGCACCTCGCCGCCGAGCAGCCGGGTTACCTCGGCTACGAGTCCTCGCGCGAGCACGGGCTCGGGATCACCGTCTCGTACTGGGCCGACGAGGACGCCGCCCGCGCCTGGAAGCAGGTCCACGAGCACGGCATCGCGCAGGCCCGCGGCCGCGAAGCCTGGTACGCCGACTACCAGGTCCGCGTCGCCACCGTGCACCGCGCGTACGGGCCGACCACGTCATCGGCCACGGCAGGCGCACGCTGATGGCCGATCCACAGGTTGCGACCGACCGCCTGGTATTGCGCCAATGGCGCGACGAGGACCTCTTCCCGTTCGTCGCGATGAACTCCGACACTCAGGTGATGCGCTACTTCCCCAGCACCCTGCCCGCCGAGCAGTCCGCCGAGATGATCGGCCGGCAGCAGGCGCTGCTGAGCAACGGCGAACCGGGGCTGTTCGCTGCCGAGGTCTGGGCGACCGGCGAGTTCATCGGTTTCATCGGGTTGGCGGTGCCACGCTTCAGCGCCCACTTCACCCCGTGCGTGGAGATCGGCTGGCGGCTGGCGAAGTCAGCCTGGGGCCACGGATATGCGACCGAGGGTGCGACGGCCATGCTCGAGTACGGGTTCCGGACCTTCGACCTGCCCGAGATCGTCTCGTTCACCTCGGCCATCAACGAGCGCTCGATCGCCGTGATGGAGAGGATCGGCCTCCAGCACAACCCTGCCGACGACTTCGATCACCCCGCTATGGCCGAGGGCGACCGGCTGCGGCGGCACGTGCTCTACCGCCGGAAGCGGCCGATCCGCACCCGACGGTGACGAGCACCACAGGCGCAAAACGCCTGTACCGGGTCTAGCGTTGAGTGGCCACCTCGAGGTGGCGGTCCGTGGACTCCGTCAGGGAGCTGCGAGAACAGTGAGGATCCACTCATGAGTACCGAACAGGGCAGCAACGACCAGGGGGCCGAGGTGACGGCGCCGTACGGCACCGGCGTCGCGGCCGCGGCGAGCACCGTCACCGGGGCGGCACCGCGCAAGCGGATCCGCACCCAGCACCTGCGCGAGATGAAGGAGCGTGGCGAGAAGTTCTCCATGCTCACCACTTATGACATGTACACGGCCGCGACCTTCGACGAGGCCGGTGTCGAGGTCCTGTTGATCGGTGACAGCGCGTCGAACAACGTACTCGGCAACGCGACCTCGATCCCGATCACCGTCGACGAGCTGATCCCGCTGACGCGCGCGGTCTCCCGCGCCGCGCGGCACTCGCTGGTCGTCGGCGACCTCCCGTTCGGCTCTTACCAGCGCTCCCCTGAGCAGGCCTACGACACGGCAGTCCGCTTCATGAAGGAGGGCGGCGCGCACTGCGTCAAGCTCGAGGGCGGCACCGAGATGACCGGTCAGATCGAGTTGCTCACCCGCGGTGGCATCCCCGTGATGGCGCATATCGGGTTCACCCCGCAGAGCGAGCACGCGCTGGGCGGCTACCGGGTCCAGGGCCGCGGGGAGACCGCGCAGCGGCTGCTCGCGGACGCCAAGGCTGTCGAGTCAGCAGGCGCGTTCGCCGTAGTGATGGAGATGGTCCCCGGCGACGTTGCTGCCGAGATCACCGCCGCACTCACGATCCCGACCATCGGCATCGGGGCGGGACCGGGCTGCGACGGACAGGTGCTGGTCTGGCAGGACGCCTTCGGCCTGAACACCGGCCGGCTCCCCCGGTTCGTGAAGCAGTACGCCGACCTGCACGCGGTGCTGCGTGGCGCAGCTGCGGCGTACGCCGCCGACGTGAAGGCGGGCACCTTCCCGGGCCCGGAGCACACGTTCTGATCCGATCGCTTGACTTCATCCCAACATGAAGTCGCAGGCTGGTCCTATGACCCACCACGATCACACCCTCGGCGCGCACCGCGACGCTGAGCACCTCGCCGACCTCTTCAGCCAAGACACCTGGGACGCCCGGTACGCCGAGTCCGACCGGATCTGGAGCGGCAATCCCAACCAGCGCCTCGTCGAGCAGGTCGCCGGCCTGACACCCGGGTCCGCGCTCGACGTCGGCGCCGGCGAAGGAGCCGACGCTGTCTGGCTCGCCCGCCAAGGCTGGCAGGTCACCGCGCTCGATGTCTCCGAGGTCGCGCTCGCCAAGGCGACCGCGCATGCCGAGGAGAACGGCGTCGGCGGCCAGGTGACCGCGCTGCACCTGGACCTGATCAACGGACCTCGCACGCTGCCCGACGGGTTCGACCTGGTCTCTGCCCAGTTCATGCACCCACCGGCCGACCAGCTCGCCGAGGTCTTCGGCCGGCTCGGGCGCGCGGTGCGTCCGGGAGGGCACCTGCTCGTCGTCGGGCATCACCCGCACGATCTGACCACCGGGATGCGCACCGGGCACGGCCACCCCGAGCTGCTCTATACGCCCGAGCAGCTGGTGGCGGTCCTGCCCGGCGACGAGTTCGAGATCCTGGTGGCCGACACCCCGAGCCGTGAGGTGACCCGCGACGGCGAGACCGCGATGATCACCGACTCCGTCGTCCTCGCCGTACGCCGCTGAACAGGTCCGGGACCTTCGACCACATTTTTCAGCACACGCATTTCAGCGCACGTTTGCAGCACACGTTTGAAGCAGGCCACTGCGACGTACTGTCAGTGAATGGGACGTACCGGACTCGCTCGACTCGGACTGATCAGCCTCGGCCTCGCGCTCCTTCTCGGCGGGCTGGTGCCCTCGGCCGTCGTGGCTGAGGGCACCGCGCCCGCGGCGGTTGGACGTACAGCCACAGTGCCGGCACTGCACGTCTCGACGCTCGTGCACGACCTGAGCGTCCCGTGGGACGTGAAGCCGCTGCCCGGCGGGCGGCTGCTGATCGATGAGCGCACCGAACGCCGGCTGATCGTCTGGAAGGACAAGCACCAGACGATCCTGCAGTTCCCCTCCGCCAAGGTCTGGGCGTCCGGCGAGACCGGCCTGATGGGGCTGGCGGTCGACCCGTCGTTCGCGCGCAACCGGCTGATCTACACCTGCCAGGGCGGCTTCAAGAAGAGCGGCCGTCACGACGTCCGGGTGGTCCAGTGGCGGATGAACTCCTCGTACACCGGCGTCAGCCAGGTCCGGGTCCTGGTCAGCGGCTTCCCGACCAGCTCGGGGCGGCACGGCGGCTGCCGGCTGCTGATCCCCCGCAACGGCTCGCTGATGGTGGGCACCGGCGACGCGGCGATCGGCACCAACCCTCAGAGCCTGCGCTCCTTCGGCGGCAAGGTCCTGCGGCTCAACCGGAACACTGGAGCGCCGTGGGCGAAGAACCCGTGGCCCCGCGCCCGGTCGATCGTCCGCCGCTACGTGTACAACTACGGCCACCGCAACGTCCAAGGCCTCGTCCAGCGCTCCGACGGCAGCATTTGGTCGGTCGAGCAAGGCACCTACCGCGACGATGAGGTCAACAAGCTCGTGGCGGCCGGCAACTACGGTTACAACCCGGTCCCGGGCTACAACGAGTCGGTCCCGATGACCGACTACAAGCTCCCCGGCCGCCAGATCGGCGCGCGCTGGTCCTCGGGCGACCCGACCCTGGCGACCTCGGGCGGCGTCTGGATCAGCGGCAAGAGATGGGGCGCCTACAACGGCACTCTGGCCGTAGCCGCCCTGAAGGCGAACGAGGTGGTCTTCCTGAAGTTCAACAAGGCCGGCACGCTGCTCTGGACCCGCACGCCGAGCGCGCTGCGATCCTCCGGACGTCTCCGGTCGCTGACGATGGCGCCCGGCGGCGACCTGCTGGTGACGACCTCGAACGACGACGGCTCGACGCATGGGTCGGACAAGGTGCTGCGGGTGCACCCGATCCTGGGGTGACGGTCAGTTGCTGGCGATCAGGATCACACCGAGCCAGCACAGCATCGAGAGCAGGCCGAGGAAGATCACCCGGCGCGGGTGCGGCATGAACCAGCGGGTGCCCAGGGCGAGCAGCAGTATCCAGACCGCGAGCAGGCCGATCGCGACCAGGGCGTGGTAGACCTCGATCGCCCCGAAGATCAGGAACGGCGTGCACGCGAAGAGCGCCATCCCGATGAACGCGTCGCGGTAGACCCGGATGTCCTTGATCCGGCCGGGCGGCTGCTCGTTGGTCACCGGGCCACTATCCCATCCGGGCCGGGCCGAGACCGCTCACTAGACTCGCCGGATGACTCCCGTCGTCCCCGGAACGCTGTCGCCTCGGCGCAGCGTACCGGCGCACATCCAGCGTCCTGAGTACGTCGACCGCCCCGCGCCGGCGAAGTTCACTGGCTCGGAGGTCAAGGACGACGACACCATCGCGCGGATGCGGATCGCCAGCCGGATCGCGGCGCAGGCGCTGGCCGAGGTCGGACGCAATGTCGCGCCGGGCATCACCCACGACCAGCTCGACCGGATCGGGCACGAGTTCCTGCTCGACCACGGCGCCTACCCCTCGACCCTCGGCTACCGCGGCTTCCCGAAGTCGCTGTGCACCAGCGCCAACGAGGTGGTCTGCCATGGGATCCCGGACAGCCGGGTCGTCGAGGATGGCGACATCGTCAACATCGACATCACGGCCTTCATCGGTGGCGTGCACGGCGATACCAACGCGACGTTCCTGACGCCGGGAACGCCCCAGGAGGTGCGCGAGCTGGTCGATCGCACCGGCGAAGCGCTGCGCCGCGCGATCGGTGCCGTGAAGCCGGGGCGGCAGGTCAGCGTCATCGGCCGGGTGATCGAGTCCTACGCCAAGCGCTTCGGGTACGGCGTGGTCCGCGAGTTCACCGGCCACGGGATCGGTACGTCGTTCCACTCCGGCCTGATCATCCCGCACTTCGACGAGGAGTCCTACGACACCGTGATCGAGACGGGGATGACCTTCACGATCGAGCCGATGCTCAACCTCGGTACCCACGAGTGGGAGATGTGGGACGACGACTGGACCGTGGTCACCCGCGACCGCCGCATCTCCGCTCAGTTCGAGCACACCCTGCTGGTCACCGACACCGGCGCCGAGATCCTCACCCTCGCCGACTGACCGCCTCAGCCCCCGCCGATCGAGCTGTCGAAACCACTAAAGCGCGCCCGACAGCCTCTCCACCCGCAGCACCGCGAGCTCGTGCTCAGGATCCGCGCTCATCACCGCCGCGAGCCGCAGATGCGGGAGCGCCTCGGCGTACCGGGACTGGCGCTCGAGGGCGCGTCCGAGCGCGAACCGGACCCAGACATCGTCGGGGTGCTCCTCGACCAGCTCGCGGAGCTCCTCCTCGGCCTTCCCGAGCTGGACCCGGATCAGGTAGGCCCAGGCGCGCAGCGTGCGGAGCCCGGTGTTGCGAGGATCCTCGGCCAGCGCAGGCTCGAGCACCTCGAGGGCTTCCTCGGGCGCCCGTCTGCTCAGCAGGTCATACGCGACGCGGTACGCCGACGCAGGATCGTTCTGGCCCGGGAACACGATTGCCGGTGCATCCAGCTCGAACTGCTCGTCCATGACGGTCCCAACCTAGGTCGTCGGCGGGCGATTCCGAAGCGGCGGGTCAGCCTTCGATCTGCCCGAACTCCATCCGGTCCATGTTCCACCAGCCGCGCAGGTTGGTGATCAGGTGGTCCTCGTTGAGCGTGTAGGCGAAGACGCCGCGGATCTTGCTGGTCAGGCCTCCCTCGAAGGCGCTGTGCAGGGTGAGGATGTGCGCGACCTCGAGCTCGGAGCTCGATGGGAACGTCTCCTCGCACTCGACGCGGAGGTTGTTGGTGGCGATGTTCTTGTCGAAGAACTCCGAGACCGCCTCCTTGCCGCGCACGCCCAGACCGGTCTCGTTCGTGATCGCGGTGCCGATCGGGTCCTCGATCACGATGGTGTCGGCCATCAGGGCCAGCCAGCCCTCCTTGTCGCGGGCCTGGACGCAGCGCCAGGACGCCTGCGAAGCGGCAAGGGCGGGGGTGATGGTGGACTGCTCGGTCACTGGTTCTCCTCGATCGGTGATGAGCCGAGTTTCTCCGAAACGGCCCGGCTCGGTCAACAGTTTCATAGATGGCTCAATGACAAATCTCGGGCCCTGACTCGAGCTCTGGGCCCCGCTCGTCGTCGAGGGCCGCCACGTCGGTCGGCGGGTAGACCGGATCCCCCGGCGGGATCGCGCGCACGACCCGGCCGGAGGCCAGGACAGCCCAGACGCAGTCGTCGACCGGCGCGAGCGGCCGCCACTCCCTGCGCTCGGTGACGTACCAGGCACTACCGCCCGCCGGCCGCGCCCGGTACGCCGCCGGCGACAGCCCCGAGACCGCCGCCACGGCAGCCTTCGCCTCCCGCCGGGTCAACATGAGCTGATCCGATGAGTCACGAGGGCGTGTCGTTGCAGGTTCGCTATCGAGAACTGTGCTAAGTGCATGGAGGGACTCTGGCGAAGACCCCCGACAGACAACGCCCGCGAGGCCTGTCCCCCGATCCTCGGATCAGGCTCGGCACGCTGCCGTAGCCTCGGGCCCATGAGAGGCGCCGACGCGATCCGCCGCTGGCCATCGCGGGTGAGCAGTTGGCTGACTGCCCACGAGGTCGCGCTCACGGGGCGTACGGGGCCGAAGGGCGCGGCAGCCACGGTCGCCTCAATCTACATCCTCGGCTATGCGCTGCCGATCTACGCCGCGATCCTGTACCTGTCCTCCGCGCACATCCGCCACCTCGCGCACACCTCCGACGGCTGGAGTGCGCACGGGATCATCGAGCTGTCCCTCAACGTCCTGGCATTGGTCCCGGCGGTCATCGTGCTGGCCCGCGAGGCGCCGTCCTGGTGGCGGCCGATCTCGTCCGAGGCGCGCTGGCTCGCCGAGCTGAAGTCGTTCGGCCTCGCCTACACCGCGATCCTCGCGGGCTCGATCGCCAGCTCCCTGCTCGGCAACGCCGGCTATCCACGAGGGAAGGGAGCGGGCGCGGCCTGGCCGCAGGCGATCAGCTCACTGCTCGCCGGTCCGACCGAAGAGATCATCGTCCTGGTCCTGCCGCTGGTGTTCC
>DASRRQ010000063.1:0-24540 GCA_035695505.1 Marmoricola sp.
CCATCAGGAACTGCCAGTGCTGCAGTCGCCCGAGCGGACCGCCGAACGCGTGCCGGGTGCGCAGCCGGTGGACAGCCATGTCGAGTGCCGCCTGAGCCACGCCGACGCCAGCAGCGCCGATACCGATCCGCCCGCGCACCAGGCAGGACAGCGCCACCGCGAGGCCCTTGCCCGGTTCACCGAGGACGTTCTCGGCGGGGACATGCGCGTCGGTGAAGATGATGTCCGCAGTGATCTGACCGCGGTGGCCGAGCTTCTTGTCCGGGGTGCCGATCGTGACGCCGGGAGTGTTCTTGAGATCGACCAGCAGCATCGTGGTGCGCTCGGCCTCGCGGACCAGGACGGTGACCCAGCCGGCGACGACGCTGTTGGTGATCCAGCGCTTGCGCCCGTTCACGACCCAGCCGCCGTCGGCGGTCGGGAGCGCCTCGGTGCGCAAGGTCGACGGGGTCAGGTCACTGGATGCCTCGGGCTCGGTGGTCGCGAAGGCGAACGCCGTCTCCCCTGCGACGAGCTGCGGCAGCAGGCGGGCCCGGATCTCCGGACTCGCGAACGTGAGCGCCTGCGGCACCAGGATGCACTGGCCGTCGTACACGCCGGCCATCGAGGAGGACCAGTAGGCGATCTCCTCAGTGACTGTGCAGGTGCCGAGCATCGGGTACTCCAGCCCGGCGCCGTACTCCGCCTCGAACGGGACGGCGAACATCCCCTCCTCAGCCAGCCCACGGAACGCAGGCCAGCAGAACGACTCCGCCGACTCCTCGCGCTCGCCGATCTCGTGGGCGTACGGCGCGAGCCGTGCCTCGACGGCCTTACGCGCCCGGGCGCGCAGCTCGATGGTCTCCGCAGGAAGGAAGGCGTCGTGGGTCATCCGCTCCTGGGTGCGCTCGACGGCACCGTTACCCGGGGCGCGCGTCAGAGCCGTCACGCCAGTAGGTCGGCCCGGCCCGACGCGGTCAGCGAGTCGACGTACGACGGGAACAGCTTCTTGCCGAGTGGTGCGAGCTTGAGCAGGCTCGCGATGTTGCCCTCGACCTTGATCTTGCCGCGTGCCATCGCCAGCGGGAGGTTCACCTTGCCCTGCCAGTAGGCGCTGCCGAGGTCGGCGGTCATTGCCATCACCGCAGTCGGGGCCCCCTGGCCGGTGCCATCGCCGACGGTGCCGTCGGTGGTGTCGACGACCAGCGTGGCGTCGGGGTCGGTGAAGTCGAAGCCGAGCACGATCCCGGTGGCGCGGAGCTTGGGACCGATCTCCGGGTCCTCGAACGCACCGGTGAAGACGCCGCCGATGTAGTGGCGGACCTCGTCCGCGTCCTTGAAGGCCACTGCGTTCTCCGTGGGGGGTGAGTAGGAATCAATCCGAGGGCGGAGGACGTTGCCTCCACCACCGAGATTACCATAACTTGACTTATGGAAGACTGTCGCGGACAGGAAATATGCGACGGCCTCTAGACTTCCGACCGACGAGCCGAGGAGCACCGATGAGCAACGACGACCTGAAGGTCCGCTTCTTCGATGCTGCCCTGGAGATCCTCGCCACCGACGGGTACGGCGGCCTCAAGCTGGCTGCGGTCTGCAAGCGGCTCAAGGTCACGACGGGCGCGTTCTACCACGCGTTCTCCAGCTGGAACGAGTTCACGGTCGAGCTGCTCGACACCTGGCGCCGCGAACGCACGACCGAGCTTGCAGACCTCTCCCGGTCTGCTGCCGATCCTGTCGAGCAGCTGCAGCGCCTGCTCGTGGCGACGTTGGAGTTCCGGCACCAGGCCGAGGCGGCGATCCGGGTGTGGGCCGCGCTGGACGCCGAGGTCGCCGAGGTCCAGCAGCGCGTTGATGCTGAGCGTTACGAGGTGGTCGTCGAGGCCATGACCAAGCTCGTAGGCAAGAAGGATGCGTCGCGCTACGCGAACTGGGGCGTCAACATCCTGATCGGCTTCGAGATCTCGACCAACGAGCAGGTGCCCGTCGACCTGGAGTGGCAGCTGACCCAGGTCCTTCTGACCGCCGTGGCGCAGGGCGAGGCCAGGAAGGCGACCCGGAAGACGGCACGGAAGACGGCACGCCGCAGTACCGCCTGAGGGCTCAGAACGCGGGCCCCCTGAAATGACTGGCCGCTAGAACATCTTGCGCAGCAGCTTCTGCGTCTTCTCCGAGTACGGCGGGTAGACCATCCGCAGGTCCGGCTTGATCGGCTTGACGGCAACCGACTTCCGGTGGCTGAACGCCTGGAATCCCCACTCGCCGTGGTACGAGCCCATCCCGCTGGCGCCGACACCGCCGAAGGGCAGGCTCGGCACGAGGTAGTGGACGGCGCAGTGGTTGATCACCGCACCGCCCGCCGGGATCCGCTCCACGATGCTGTCGGCGACCTTCTTGCTGCCGCTGAAGACATAGAGGCCCAACGGCTTAGGCCGGCTGTTGACGAACGCGATCGCCTCATCGAGGTCGGTGTAGGACGTGACCGGCAGGATCGGGCCGAAGATCTCCTCGACCATCGCCGGCTCGTCGAGCGCCGGGTCGAGGAGGATCGCCGGTGTGATCGAGCGGGTCGCCTCGTCGATGTCGCCGCCGGACACGACCGTGCCCTTGGTCGCCGCCAGATAGCCGCGCAGCCGATCGAACTGGCGGTCGTTGACGATCGGGCGGCCGCCGATGTCCTCGACCGTCATGTCGTCCAGGCTCCCGCGGATCTTGGCGACCAGCTCGTCCTTCACGGACTCGTGGACCAGCAGATAGTCCGGCGCGATGCAGGTCTGACCAGAGTTGAGCAGCTTGGTCCAAGCGATCCGGCGGGCGGTGACGTCGAGGTCGGCGTCAGCGGTCACGAAGACCGGGCTCTTGCCGCCGAGCTCGAGGATGACCGGCGTCAGCGTGCTCGCAGCGCCGGCCATGATCTTCTTGCCGATCTCGGTGCCGCCGGTGAAGAACGCCAGGTCGAAGCCCTGGGCCAGCAGCTCCTGGGTGATCACCCCGTCGCCCTCGACGACCGCGACCGCCTCGGAGTCGAGGTATTGCGGCAGCAGCTCGGCCATCAGCGTCGACGTCTTCGGCGCCACCTCCGACGGCTTCAGCACAACGCAGTTGCCGGCAGCCAGTGCCGCGACGATGGGGCCGAGTGACAGGTTGACCGGGTAGTTCCAGGGTCCGATCACGAGCACGACGCCGAGCGGCTCGTACTGGATCCGCGCCTTGCCGGGCATCTGCACTAGCGGCACCTTGCGGCGCTGCGGCTTCATCCACGATTTCAGGTGCTTCAGCGCATATTCCACGTCGCCGGACGGCGGCGCCACGTCCCCGAACCAGGCATCGAAGTCATTGCGGCCCAGATCAGCCTTGACCGCGTCGACGATCTCCCGCTCCCGCTCGACCAGCATCCGCTTGAGCGCTTCTAGCTGGCCGATCCGCCAGGACCTGGCCCGGGTCGCGCCGGTGGCGAAGTACCGTCGCATCCGCGCCAAGGTGGCGGCAGCCTCGGACGGCGCAGCCGTGCTGGTCGGCGTGAGCTGGGTAGTCATCAGGTCTCCTCGCTGCGGTCGTCTCGACAAGCTCGACGTCCGGTGGATTCAGTTGATCTCGTACGGCATGGACTTCACGGCCCGGACGAAGTTGCCGGTCAGGTACTCCGGCTCGCCGAGCGTCAAGGTAGGGACGCGGTGCAGGAGCTGGTCGAAGATCTCCCGCAACTGCATCTTCGCAACGAAGTTGCCCATACAGAAGTGCGGACCGCCGCCGCCGAATCCGACATGCTGGTTCGGGCTGCGCGTGATGTCGAACTCATCGGCCCGCTCGAAGACCGACTCGTCGCGGTTGCCCGAGGAGTAGACCATCGCCACCCACTCGCCAGCCTTGATCGCCTGACCGCCCAGGACGGTGTCCTGGGTCGCAGTACGCCGGAACGTCATCACCGGCGAGGCCCAGCGGACGAACTCGTCGATCGCGGGGCCGATCCGACCTTCGAAATCCTCCAGCAGCAGTGCCTTCTGGTCCGGGAACTGCTGCAGAGCACGCATGGCGAGGCTGATCGAGTTGCGGGTGGTGTCGTTGCCCGCGACCGAGAGCAGCACGAAGAACGAGGCGATCTCGTCGTCGGTGAGCTTCACGCCGTCGACCTCGGCCTGGACCAGGTTGGTCATCAGGTCGGCCTGCGGGTCCTCGCGGCGCTGCTCGATGAACTCGAACCCGAGCTCGAGCAGGCCGACCAGCGATTCGTTGAGGACCTCGCCGGGCTCGCGGCCCGCGGCGACGTCCTCGTCGGCCCAGCTGACCATGCCGTCAGCGTGGTGCGCTGCGGCCTCGCGCTTGGCCTGGTCGTCGAGACCCATCATTTCGTAGATGGTCCACATCGGGAGCTTCTTGGAGACCTCGGCGACGAAGTCGCCGGACCCCTTGGCGATCATCTCGTCGACGATGGTGACGGCCTGCTGCTTGATCTGGTCGTTGATCTTCGCGACCTGGCGCGGGGTGAAGGCCGAGCTCACCAGCTTGCGCAGTACCTGGTGCCGCGGTGCGTCCATGCCGAGGAACGATCCGGCGGCCTCGTTGACATCCTGCGGGACCTCCTCGAACTGGAAGCCCTCGCCGGAGCAGAAGATGTCCGGGTTCTTGGAGACCTGGCCGATGAGCTCGTGGCTGGTGACCACCCAGACGCCGTCGTTCTCGGGGGGGATCAACGCACCCTCCAGCGGCGGGTGCCAGCTGATCGGACGCTCGCGGCGCAGCACCTTGAAGGTCTCCTCGCGCTCCTCGGCAGTCTGCGCCCAGAAGGCCAGCGGGGAGACGCTGAGCTCGTCGTAGGCCCTCGCGCTGTCGATCGTGCTGGTCATCTCAGGCTCCCTTTCGCGATGCCACCGGGGTGTACTTCTTCTTCAGCTCGCCCTTGACGAGCTTGCCGGTCGGGGTCCGCGGCAGTTCCGCGGCGAAGTCGACCGTGCGCGGCGCTTTGTAGTGGGCGAGGCGGTCGCGGACGTAGGCGATCAGCTCGGTCGCGAGCTCGTCGCTCGCAGCGAAGCCCTCCTTGAGCTGCACCACCGCCTTGACCTGCTCGCCGAACTCGGGGTCCGGCACACCGATGACCCCAACGTCGTAGATGGCCGGGTGCAGCGTCAGCACGTTCTCGATCTCCTGGGGATAGATGTTCACCCCTCCCGAGATGATCATGAACGCCTTCCGGTCGGTGAGGAAGAGGTAGCCGTCCTCATCGACGTAGCCCAGGTCGCCGACCGCGGTCCAGGTCGGGTGCTCGGGATGCTGCGCTGCGACGGTCTTCTCCGGGTCCTTGTGGTACTCGAAGGGCAGGAACTCGCGCTCGAAGTAGACGCTCCCGACCTCGCCGGCGGGCAGCTCGGTCCCGTCGTCGTCGCAGATGTGCACCGGGCCGAGCACGCTGCGCCCGACCGAGCCGGGCTTGCTGAGCCATTCGGGCGAGGAGATCAGGGCCATCCCGTTGCCCTCGGTCGAGGCGTAGTACTCCAAGAGGATCGGGCCCCACCACGCGATCATCGCCTGCTTCACCTCCGGCGGGCACGGCGCCGCCGCGTGCACTGCCAGGCGCAGGCTGCGCACGTCGGTCGTCTCGCGGACCGCGTCGGGCAGCTGGAGCAGCCGGACGAACATGGTCGGCACCATCTGCACGACGGTGACGTGGTGCTCGGCGATAGCGGCGAGCGCTGCCTCGGGATTGAACTTCTCCATCATCACCACGGTGCCGCCGTAGGCATGCACGATGCCGCACCAGCGCAGCGGCGCTGCATGGTAGATCGGCGCCGGCGAAAGGTAGACGTCATCGGGGTTGAGCCCGAAGGCGACGCCGGCCAGGCCGGTCAACGGGTCGCCCGGCTCGTCCACGGCGATCGGGAGCAACGGCGGCTTGACGCCCTTGGGGCGCCCGGTGGTGCCGCTGGAGTAGAGCATGTCGCTGCCCCGTGGCATCTCCGGCAGCGGGTCCCCCGCACCCGCGAGCAGATCCTCGTACGACGCGTGACCGGCGATCTCGCCGCCGAACGCGAAGCGCTGCACGATGCCGGGCGTCGCAACGACGACCGCCTCGGCCAGCGCGGCGACGCCGGCCGAGGCGATCAGGACCTTCGCCTCGCAGTCGTTGACGATGTACGCCGCCTCGTCGGGAGCCAGGTTGTGGTTGATCGCGGTCACGTACACCCCGGACCGCAGCGCCGCCCAGTAGATCTCCAGGGCCTCGGCGGCGTTGTCCGAGAGCATCGCGAAGACATCGCCCTTGCGCAGGCCCAGGTCGTGGAGGGCACGCGCCAATGCCTCGGAACGGTCCTCGAGCTGGCCGTAGGTCACCACCCGGCCGGATCCGGCCATGATCAGCGCCGGCTTCTCCGGGTTGGTCGCAGCGTGGGTGCCAGGGAACATCCGCAGGTCTCCGTGTTCGTCGGGGTGAGTCCGTCTCGCGACGCTAACATAACTCGACTTATGTTGGAAGAGGGTTGCTTAATTGAAAGTCAAAAGGCGACGCGTGCCTCTTGTCCGAGCACCATAACTTGAGTTATGTTCGCCCGATGCCGAACATGCCGCTCGACGACGCCATGTTCCTTCTCGGGGAGGCGCCCGGGAAGCCGGCGCACGTCATCGCGCTGCAGCTCTTCAAGCCGGCTCCGGACGTCGGCCCCGACCACCTCGCCACGGCGTACGCCGATCTGCTGGCGCTCGAGGTCAAGCGGACCTTCCGCAAGCGGGCGGTGCGCAGGGCGCTCTCCCCCACGACCCTGGAGTGGGCCGACGACGGGATGGATCTGGACTACCACGTCCGGCACACGGCGCTGCCCCCTCCGGGACGGGTTCGCGAGCTGCTCGAGGTGGTCTCGCTGCAGCACGGCGTCTCCCTGGACCGGAACCGGCCGCTGTGGGAGTACCACCTGATCGGGGGCCTGGCCGACGGCCGCTTCGCCACGGCGTTCAAGACCCACCATGCGCTGGCCGACGGGATGACCCTGGCCAAGCACGTGCTCGACGGCCTCTCGCCGGATCCGGCCGCCCGCGACTGCACGCCGCCGTGGGCCCTGTCGTCACGGCCATCGGCGCCACGGTCGGCCCGGCACCGCACCCGGCGGACGCCGACGTCGCTGCCGGTCCTGGTCGCCGACGCGGTCATGGGCTCGGCCCGGAGCACCTTCGCGGCGGCGCGGACCCTGCAGCAGATGGCCCTCGACGCCGACGCGACCGTCCCCTATGCCGCCCCCAACTCGGTCCTCAACTCCGGCATCAGCGGCGCCCGCCGGTTCGCCGGCGACAAGTGGGAGCACAGCAGGCTCAAGGCGGTCGCCAGCGCCGCCGGCAGCACCGTCAACGACGTCGTGCTCGCCGTGTGCGGCGGTGCGCTCCGGGCGTATCTGATCGAGCTCGATGCCCTGCCCGACCGGTCCCTGGTCGCGATGGTGCCGATCTCACTGCGGCGCGACGCCGAATCCTTCAGTGGTGAGGGCAACAGCTTCGGGGCCATCCTCACCGATCTGCGGACCCACGAGCAGGACCCGCTCGACCGTCTCGACGCCGTCACCCGCTCCACGGTCGCGGCCAAGGCCCGGATGAACGCGTTGACGCCGGCCGAGGCGTCCGCGGTCAGCAAGGCGATCATGGGCGGCGCGGCGCTCGGCGCGATCCTGGGCATCACCGGGACCCCGCGGCAGCCGTTCAACCTGATCATCTCCAATGTCCCGGCAACACCGCACCCGCTGTACTCCAACGGCGCCGAGCTCACCGACATCTACCCGATCTCGATGATCTCCGAGGGTCAGGCGATGAACATCACCGTCTCCCAGTACGCCGGCTCGGTGATGTTCGGGATCGTCGGCGACCGCGCGGCGCTCCCCCGGCTCCAGCGGATGCTGATCCACCTCGACAACGCCTTGTCCGACCTGGAGAAGGCGACGTCATGACGTGCCTGTTGTCGATCAGGTCCTGGCGCCATAATCTAATCAATATTCAATACGAACCGCTCGCGAGGTTGCGGGAACGATCGGAGAGAACCATGTCGGACAAGAGCAGGATCCTTGCGGGTCGCCGGATCGCCATCACCGGCGGTGCTCGCGGCATCGGCCTGGCCACCGCCCGCGAGCTGCACGCCCGCGGGGCCGAGGTCGCCATCGGGGACCTCGACCTCGACACCGCCAAGCAGGCGGCCGCCTCGATCTCCCCCGAGGTCGTCGCCCTCGGCCTCGACGTATCGAACCGGGCGTCGTTCGCAGCCTTCCTTGGTGACGTGAAGGACCAGCTCGGCGGCCTCGACGTGCTGGTCAACAACGCCGGCATCATGCCGATCGGGCCGTTCCTGGAGATCCCCGGGGAGACCTACGACCGCGCGATCGAGATCAACCTGCGCGGACCGGTCACCGGCTGCCAGCTAGCGCTGCCCGACATGCTGGCCCAGGGCTCTGGCCAGATCATCAACGTCGCCTCGAGCGCTGGCTTCACCGCCGTACCGGGCGGCCTGACGTATTGCGCGACCAAGTCGGGCGTGGTCGCGCTGACCGAGGGCCTCCGCGTCGAGTTCGCCGGCCGTGGCGTGAACTTCACCTGCGTGGTGCCGTCCTTCACCAACACCGACCTGATCGCGGGCACCGGCGGCATCAAGATGATCAAGAACGTCGAGCCCGAGGATGTCGCTACCGGGATCGCGGCCGCGATCGAGCGTCCGCGTACCAAGGACGTGTTCGTGCCGAAGACGCTGAAGTCGATGGTGCGGACCCAGCCGCTGCTCGGCCGCCGGCTCCGCGACGCCATGTTCCGCTCGCTCGGCGCGTACGACACGTTCCTGAAGATCGACCACAGCAAGCGGGACGCGTACGACAAGCGGATCAGCAACAGCTGATGCGTCTGGGGATGATCGTCGACTACGGCGGCGGCTTTGAGGAGACGGCGGACCTGCTCGTCGACTATGAAGCAGCCGGCCTGCAGCTCGCGGCTGTTGCCGAGGCGTACTCGTTCGACGCCGTCAGCCAGCTCGGCTACCTCGCGGCGAAGACGAAGACCGTCGAGATCGCCTCCGCGATCCTGCAGGTCTACTCCCGGACGCCCGCGCTGATGGCGATGACGGCCGCCGGCCTCGACTTCGTCTCCGGTGGCCGGTTCACCCTCGGCATCGGCGCCTCGGGACCGCAGGTGGTCGAGGGCTTCCACGGCCTGCCGTACGACGCCCCGCTGGGCCGGACGCGGGAGACGATCGAGATCTGCCGGCAGGTGTGGCGCCGCGAGCCGCTGGTGCACGCGGGCAAGAGCTATACGATCCCGCTGCCGCCTGATCAGGGCACCGGCCTGGGCAAGCCGCTGAAGCTGATCAACCACCCGGTGCGGTCGCGGATCCCGATCTCGGTCGCAGCCCTGGGCCCGGCGAACGTGGCGTTGGTGGCCGAGCTGGCCGAGTCCTGGCAGCCGCTGTTCTTCCACGCCGGCCACTACCGCGAGGCGTGGGGTGAGGCCCTGGACAGGGGCTTCGCCAAGCGGGACCCGGAGCTCGGCGGCCTGGACATCATGCTGCAGGTCTCCTTCGCGGTCGGCGAGGCCGATCCGGCCGAGCTGGCCAAGGTCCGCAACCAGCTGGCGCTCTACATCGGTGGCATGGGCTCGGCGGACAAGAACTTCTACAACCAGCTCGCCCAGCGCTACGGGTACGTCTCTGAGGCAGCCGAGATCCAGCGCCTCTACCTGTCCGGACAGAAGGCCGAGGCAGCCACCGTCGTTCCTGACGACCTGGTCCGGGCTGTCTCGCTGATCGGTACCGAGGACGAGATCGCCGTCCAGCTGACGGAGTTCGAGGCTGCTGGCGTGACCACGCTGCTGCTCAACCCGTTGGCGGCCGAGCCTGAGCAGCGGGTCGCGGATGTGGCGACGCTGGCCCGCCTCACCAACCCGTGAGCGAGCCGCTGTACGCCGAGGACCTGGTGCCCGGAACAACGATCGAGCTCGGCACCTACCGGGTCAGCCGCGAGGAGATCATCGCGTTCGCGACCCAGTGGGACCCCCAAGGATTCCACGTCGACGAGGACGTCGCCGCCGCGAGCCCGTTCGGCGGCCTGATCGCCAGCGGCCTGCACTCGATGGCGATCTTCCAGCGCCTCGCGGTCGACGGGGCCTTCTCACACTGGTCGATGATCGCCGGGCGGTCGATCGCCGATGTCCAGATGACCGCGCCGGTGCGCCCCGACATGGAGCTGACCGGCCGGATCACCATCGACGCCGTCGAGCCCAGGGGGCCGGGTCGAGCGCTGGTGAGCAAGTCCTGCGAGCTGGTCTGCGGGGACACCAGGGTGATCACGTTCCGCGGCTCGGCGTACGTGCGGACCCGCCCCTAGCGCAGTGGGATCCGGAACCCGGGTGATCCGGGGCACGGTCCGTACTCGCTCGCGGCCGTGTCCGGGTCCCCAGGGATCCGGCAGACCACGTTCGGCAAGTGCGCCGGATAGCCGGTCGGGTACGGCGTCGCGAACAGGCCGCTCACCGCGACCAGGGCGGACAGCATGATCACCGCGAGACTGCACCATGCCGTCGTCGCGAGCACGGCGACCACGTTGCGTCGCCATCGTGGCAGCTGCGCCAGCCCGCGCTCGGTGAGAGTGAGCCCGTCGGTATCGACGAAGAACCTCAATGCGCAGATCGTCGTGGACCAGGTCCCGATGTAAGCGAACTCGGCGAACGACCACCGGTAGTGGGCGGTGTGGATGATCATCGGGCCCATTCCGGGGCCCGCCCACAGGTGCGGGAGCACGAAGGCCATCGAGATCAGCGAGCCGATCACCAGAGCCCCGAGGAGGCCGGCCCCGAGCAGCCGCGCGTTCGACCAGTCCGGACGTCGCCGGCGTAGGGCGGACCAGAACGCGGCGGCCAGCCGCGACTCGAGCACGAAGCACGGATAGAGGAAGACGATCGCGATGATCGGGAACGGCTCGTGGCCGCCCGCCGGGCTGACGAACCCGGGTGCGTGCCCCCACCACTCATTGAGGTTCACGAAGTCGGAGCTGTAGAACCAGATGGGCTGCAGCGCATTGGTGATGCTGTCCCAGAACGAGGTGAGCAGCATCGCGATCCACAGCGTCAGCTCGAACACCATCCGGCCCTCGCGTCGGCTCGCTCGGACCCCGCTCACCAGCAGCGAGGCCGCGAGGGAGACCGCACCGGCCTCGAGGACGCGCGCCCACCACCAGCTGGCGGTGTAGGCCTCGCGGCCGGCGGTGACCGCATGCGGCCCAGACACCAGCCAGGCGCCGATCGTCCAGAACTCGTAGCCGAGCAAGGGTGCGGCGAGCAGCGCGAGGTAGTGAGCGGCGACCCAGCGGTGCGCCGACCTACGCGTCTCCCCGATCGTGCGCTGGGGGGTGGTCATCACACTGGCCATTGAGTGATCCCCTCCGATGTCGTCGCCGTTTTGATTTCATCTTAGAATCTACTGGTCGTCCGATTAATCTGCAAGACTGGCGTAGTGACCCTCACCAAGGCCGACCGCACCCGCCGACGCATCCTGGAGTCTGCGGCCACGGTCTTCGCCGCCCAGGGGTACGCCGGCACGAGCCTGCGCCACGTCGCCGACGGCGCCGGGCTCCAGCTGGGCAGCCTGTACTTCCACTTCGCCTCGAAGGACGCCTTGCTCGGCGAGGTGGTGACTGATGCCGTCCAGTTCGCCGAGGACCGGGTGCGTGCAGCGCTCGAGGCACGGGGCTCCGGAGCCACCGGACGCGATCGCCTCAGCGCGGCGATCCGGGCGCACCTCCAGGCGCTGCACGAACGCAGCGAACGCGGCGCCGCCGTCGTACGGATTGTGGATCTGCCACGCGAGCTCGCCGCCACCGGCGCCCGGAGGCACGTACGCCGCTACGCGCAGTCGTGGTCTGCTCTCGTCGAAGCCGCGCAGCGGGATGCGGGCCTCCCCGCCGACGCCGACACGGTGGTCGTGCGCAATCTGATCCTCGGCGCGATGCGGGCCACCGTCGGCCCCCGCCAGCTGAGCCCAGCGCAGGTCGACAGCGTCGCCGACACGGTCATCGCGCTCGTCCTGCGGTGAGAGGCCCGGCGCCGAGGAACCGCGGCGCATCACCGGACTGCACGACCCCCGACAACCGCACGACCGCTCTCCGGGCCCGAAGGTGATCGTCGTCGGCAGCCTCCACCAGATCGAGGACCGGCGTCACGCAGGCATCGGTCTGCGCGAAGACGGCGTCCCAGTGATCGCGTGCCCGGCTCTTGAACGCAGCGGCGAGCTCGGCGCGCAGTCGTGGCCAGGAGGCTCGGTCGTCCTGGACGTAGGGGTGCTGGATCTCGAGACCGCGCAGCAGCGCCGCGAAGAACTGCGGCTCCAGAGCGCCGACCGCCACCGAGCGACCGTCGGCCGTCTCGTACGTCGCATAGAACGGCGCCCCGCCGTCGAGGAGGTTGCTGCCGCGCTGCTTCTCCCACCGGCCCGAGGCGAGCCACGAGTGCACCCCGGTCAGCAGGTGGGCGACGCCATCGACGATCGCAGCATCGACGACATCCCCCTGCCCGGTCGCCCGTGCCTGGTGCAGCGCCGCCAGCACCCCGGCGACGAGGTACATCGCTCCCCCGCCGAAGTCCCCGACCACGTTCAACGGCACCACCGGCGGCCCGTCGGGGCTGCCGATCGCATCGAGCACCCCGGTCAGCGCGATGTAGTTGATGTCATGCCCCGCGGTCGCGCTCCTCGGCCCGGCCTGCCCCCAGCCCGTCATCCGGCCGTAGACGAGTCCCGGATGGGTCGCCATCACGTCGTCGGGTCCGAGGCCCAGTCGCTCGAGCGCGCCCGGTCGGCTGCCCTCCAAGACGATGTCCGCATCCGCGACCAACGCACGGCACCGAGCCAGCCCCTCTGGTGATTTCAGGTCGAGCGCGACGGTGCTCTTGCCCCGGTTGAGCAGGTCGCTCGACTCGTACCCGGCGAAGAACACGTCGCCGCCGGGGCGCTCGACGCGCACCACCGACGCGCCCATCCCGGCCAGGGTCATGCCGGCGAACGGCACCGGCCCCAGACCGCCGAGCTCCACCACCATCACCCCCGACAAGGGACCGGATGTCGACGGCTCGTTCATCACGCGCCCCGCATCTCCGCCAGCTCGGCGGCCCGGTCGACGGGCGCCGCGGCTCCGCGCAGTGCGAGCGACAGGCGCGCAGCCGCTGCTCCGGCCGACCGGCGCAGCGCGTCACGCTCGAGTGCATAGCGGCGGCTCGGGACGACGATGCTCAGTGCCGCCACGACCTCGCCCGCTGCCGACCAGACCGGGGCTGCGACCGAGGAGAGCCCGACTGAGATGCCGTCGACATCTTCGGCCACGCCTTCGGACCTGATCCGCTCGAGGCGTCCGTCGAGGACCGAGTCAGGCGTACCGGCCTCGTCCTGCACCGGCGCCACCGCGGCCCGCTGCTCGGCGTGGGCGAGCAGCATGAGCCCTTCGGCCGACGTGGTCACCGGCAGGCGCTCGCCGACGAGCGGGGTCGACAGCTCGCCCAGGGTGCTGGCGCCGTACTGGGCCATCCGGACCACGTGGGCACCATCCCAGACAGCGACAGCCACCACGGCCGAGACCGATCCGCACAGACCACGCAGCAGCGGAGCACTCGAGCGGTGGAGGTCCTGGTTGCGCACCAACGTCCCCGTCAGTGTCAGCAGCCGCCACCCCAGGCGGTAGCGGCCGGACGTACTGCGCTGCAGCAGGCCTGCCTGCGCGAGGCTCGAGAGGATCTCGTGCGCGTTGGACTTCGGGAGCTCCAGAGCCGTGGCAACCTCCGTGACGCCCCAGTCCTCGCCGCCGGCCACGAACAGCTCCAGGACGTTGGAGGCTCTGGCGATCGTGCCTAGCACGTCGCCCTCCTCTCGCCGTAGGCGCTCATGCGTGGTCCGCGTCGTTCGGGATCAAGCGGATCTCGGAGACCGTCACCGGCCGTTCGCACACGTCGCACGCCATCCGCGGTGCCGTTCGCGACCCGCACGTCGTATGGACCATGTGCCATGCAGTCGGGACCGCGCCGGGCAGCCACTCCTCGCCCCACCGCTGGATCGCGAGGAAGATCGGGTACAGCGCCCGGCCTTTCGGCGTGAGGTGGTACTCGTAGCGATCGGGGCGCCGCTGGTACAGGTCACGCTGGAGGATCTCCTCCTCGACAAGGCGCCCGAGCCTCTTGGTCAGGACGTTGCGCGAGATCGCCAGGTTGTGCTGGAAGTCCTCGAACCTGTGCACCCCGAAATAGGCCTCCATCAGGAGGGCGAAGGACCACGGGTCGCTGACGATGGCGACGGTGTCCTGGACCGCGACCGGCCGGGGAAGGAGTGGCTCGCCGTCGCGATCGGTCGTGATCATGGACCCGACTATAGTCAGTCTCTTTGGAGAACTCAATAGTTCTCAGAAAGAACTCACTACGTCTCGACGGCGCCTACGCGGTCCCGAGATAGTCCCTGACCACATCCGCGTCGCGGAGCCGGTGCGGCTCCACGTGCCGGACTACGCGACCGCTGTCCATCATCAGCACCTCGCTGCACAGGGCTTCGAGGAGGTGCGGGTTCTGCTCGCACAGCAGCAGCGACACTCCGGACTCCATCACGCGTCGCAGCGCCTCGACCAGCACATCGACCGCAACAGGCGCGAGGCCGAGGCTCGGCTCGTCGAGCACGATGACGCGCGGTCGCTGGACCAAGGCGCGCGCGATCGCCAGCATCTGCTGCTCCCCGCCGCTCATCGAGGCTGCCCGATGGTCAGCCTTCCGGCCGAGCACCGGGAACAGGTCGACGACCTCGCGCTGCTCCGACTTCCCCAGCCGCCGCCCGGCGCCGTACGCCGCGACCCGGAGGTTCTCGGTGACGCTGAGCTGACCGAACACGAGCCGGCCCTCGGGGACCAGGCTCAGACCCGCGCGCACGCGACGGGCTGGCGACGCCGTCCCGACCTCGGCGCCGTCGATGCGGACGCTGCCCGAGCAATGCGGCAGCAACCCGGTCGCCCCCATGGCCAGACAGGTCTTGCCGGCCCCGTTGCGACCGATGACACCGACCGCGGTCCCTTCCGGCACCGTGGCCGCGAAACCGTCGACGACCGTGACGCCGGGCAAGTAGCCGGCGCTTAGATCGATGAGCTCGATCATGATCCAGCCTCCTGACTCGCAGAGGTGCCTAGGTACGCCTCGCGCACCCGCTCGTCGGCCAGGACCGCCTGGACCTGGCCCTCGGCGATCAGTTGGCCCGCACTGAGCACCGACAACGAGTCGCAGAGCGAGGCGACAAGGCCGATGTCGTGCTCGATCAGGCACACCGCCATCGCCGGGTCCTCGCGCCGGCACTCGCGCAGTGCCTCGACGAGCTCGCGGCGCTCCGATGCGCTCAGCCCGGCAGCCGGCTCGTCGAGCAGCAGCAGCTTGGGTCTGCCGACGAGGGCTCGCGCCACCTCGGCGGACTTCTGCGCGCCGTACGGTGCATGCCGTGGGAGGCGATCCGCGAATGCCGAGCACCCGAACAGCTCTAGGCAGCGGTCGACACGACGACCGAGCTCGGCAGAGGTCAGGCCGTGCCCGCGCCGCAGGCCCGTCGCCACGTTCTCGGACAGGGTGAGGCTCGCGGCCAGCTGCGGGTGCTGGAAGGTCCGTCGTACGCCGAGCCCGTACCGGGCGCGCGGACGACGGCGCTCGATGCTCGAACCGTCGAGGTCGACGGCGCCGCCCTGCGGGCGGTAGAGCCCGGACAGCACGTTGAGCATCGTCGACTTCCCGGAGCCATTGGGCCCGATCAGCCCCCGCCACTCGCCCTCGTCGATCATCAGGTCGACGGCGTCCAGCGCCTGGTTGCCGGCGAACGCCATCGAGACGCCGCGGGCCACGAGCAGCGCGCTCATGAGAGCCGCTCCCTGGGCGAGGCCGGCTGCGTGCCGTGCCGTGGACGCCTGAGGGCGAGCAGGATCCGCGCCACCAGCGTCTCGACCCAGGTCGACACGTCACGCCCGCTCGCCAGCACGGCGAGGAGCACGATCCCGAAGACCAGGCCGGTCGCCGTCGCCGGCACCCAGTCCTGGATCTGCGGGGGCACCGTCCCGACCAGGACCCCGCCGATCAGGGCACCCCATGTCGACCGCGCGCCTGCGACGACGCCGCCGACCAGCAGCAGGATCCCGAGCTTGGAGCTGAAGTTGGCCGGGCCGACGTACCCGAGGTTGAGGGCGTAGAGGACGCCGGCGACCGAGCCGAGGAAGCCGGCCCAGGTCCACACCAGGACCTTCACCACGCTCGGCGGCAGGCCGAACGCCTCAGCAGCAGGCTCGGACTCCCCCACCAGGAAGAAGACCCGGCCGTACCGGCTCTCGAGGAACACCAGTGAAGCGGCACCGAGGATCGCGAACGCCGCTGCCGGGACGACGACGGCCCCTGTCGTCGATCCGCTCACATCGATGCCGAGGATCTTGGTCGGGTAGGGGAACCCGATGCCGTTGTCGCCCCCGGTGAACCGCTTCAGGTATACGGCCATCGTCGGGACGGAGTAGGCCAAGGCGAACGTCGCCAGGGCGGCGAAGATCCCGTGCAGGCGGATGGTTGGTACCGCGATCACCAGCGAGACGATGCTGGCCAGTGCGACCGCAGCCACGGCGGCGAGCTCCACCGACATCCCCTTGCCGAGGAAGTAGGCGGCGGCGTACGCCGAGACCGCCATCGTGGCGCTCGCGCTCAGGCAGATCTCCCCGAGCACGCCGGTGATCACGTTGTTGCCCAGCACGGCGATAGCGAGGATCACGCCGACGACGATCGACGACCGCAGCGCCGGACCCGAGCCCAGGGCGACCAGGGCGGTCACCAGCGTCAGGCCGAGCATCGCGAGCAAGCGCGCAGCGAAGAGCCCGCGTCCGGTCTGGACGGCGTTCCGGACCCGCTGCCCGCGCAGCTCGTGCGCACGGGTTCCTGGGCGCGCCGAGACGGTGCCGACGTCGATGGCGGTCATACCCGGCTCACGATCGAGCGGCCGAACAGGCCTTGAGGCCTGACCAGCAGGATCACCAGGATCAGCACGTAGAGGCTGAACGGGACGAGGTTGGGATCGAGGTACGCCGAGACCAGGTTGGTCAGCACACCGATCACGACCCCGGCGACCATCGCGCCCACGATGCTGTCGAAGCCGCCGGCGATGATCGCGGCGAATCCGAACACGAGGAACGCGTCGATGCTCTGCGGGGTCAGCGAGTAGATCGGCGCCACGAAGAGTCCGAGGATCCCGGCGAGGGCGCCGGCAACGGCCCAACTGCACGCCTTCAACCGGAGCCGGGACAGCCCGAGCAGCTCGGCAGCGAGCTCGTTGTCGCTCATCGCCCGCATGGCGATGCCGAGGTTCGAGCGCCGGAACGCAACGCCGAGTGCGACGAACGCGATCACCGAGCACCCGAACGCCGCGACGTCGGTCCACTGCAGTGCGACGTCCCCGAGCCGGAACGCGCGTGCATCGCTGAGAGCGGGAAACGCGCGGGTGTGCCCGCCGCTGGTGAGGTTGAGCAGTCCCTGGATGACCAGCGAGACCGCGATCGTGGACAGCGCGGCACTGAGCAGGCCGTGCCGCTCGATCGGCGTCACCACGCCCATGCCCACCACGAGACTGATCGCCACACCGCTGGAGATGACGATCAACGCCAGCACCCAGTACGGCCAGCCGGCCTCGTGCACCAGCAGGCCCACGAACAGGGCCGCCGTGGCGACGTCACCCTGGGCGAAGCTGACGTAGCCCGAGGTCCGGTAGATCACGACGAGCCCTGCGCTCGAGAGGGCGAACAACATGCCGAGGGTGATGCCCAGGATCACGCTGGTCTGCAGGATCTCCATCTGACTCCGTCCGAAGGTAGAGGTGAACGGCCCGTGGTGGCCCCGGCTGTGAGGTCGGGGCCACCCGGGCGATTAAAGGTGGAGCGGCGGCGTCACTGCACCGTCGGGAACGGCGCGAACGGCGTCTTCGCGACGAACTTCCCGCCCTCGAGGGCCAGGATCTGACCCGACGAGCTGCCCTGGTGCGGACCCTGGCTCCAGTCGATCCCCTGCACGGTGTCGTTGCTGACAGTCAGGCTGCTCAGGGCTTTCTGGATCTGCGCGCTCGTCGGCACCTTGCCGCCGGCATCCTTGACCGCCTTCTCCAGTCCGGCGATGCAGACCTGGGCGATGGTGTAGCCCGCGATCGTCGGGCCGTCATCGGGGTTCAGCTTCGGCTGGTACTTCGCGAGCGTGGCGCGGTACTCGGTCGCGGCCGAGGACGAGGGGTCGATGAACGAGCTGACGAAGAACGCGTGCCCGTCGACCTTGTTCTTGGTCAGCTGGTCCAGCACAGGCGACTGGGCGGCGAACATCATCCCCCACTGGGGCGTGTAGCCGATCTGCTGCGCTGCATTGATCAACGTCGCTGCTGTCTGGGCGATGCCGGGGAGCACGACGAAGTCAGCACCAGAGGCCTTCAGCTGGGCTGCCTGCGCCGACATGCTGGCCGCGGTCGGGTCGTACTTGACCTTCGCCGCCTCCTTGAGGCCGAGGGCCTTCAGCTCGCTCTCGGCACCTTCGCGGACCGGGTTGCCCAGGTCGTCGTCGCTGTAGCTGACGGCGATCGACTTGGCATGCAGATCCTGCGCGGCGTACTGGACGAGAGCGGCGCCCAGCTGGTCGTAGTTGCCGATCACCAGGTAGTGGTAAGGGCCGTCCAGGGTCGGGTCGCCGGCGTTGACCACCGACGGGATCTTGCGAGCCTCGAGGTACTGCTTGACCGAGGCCTGCGGTACGGCGCCCTGGGAGTCGCACATCATCACCGCGTGCTGCGACTCGACGAGGTTGCGCGTGGCAGCAGGGGTGTTAGCGGCGTTGTACTGGTCGTCGCGCATCACGAACTTGACCTTGACGCCGTCGATACCGCCGGCCGCGTTGAGCTTGTCGAACGCCGCGAGCCCCGCCTTCACGCCCGCGCTGATGGCGGAGTAGTCCCCACTCAGAGGCGTCGTGGCCCCGACCACGATCTCTTGGGGAGACCCGCCTCCGCTGCTGCCGCTGCCACACGCCGCGGCGACGAGGGCGAGTGCCGCGATGCCGGCTCCTGCCGTCAACCTGCGGCCCCTGCGCGCCACTCGATGGAAGTTCTGCATCTGCTCTCCTTGGCTGGGGACGCCTCAACAGACTGGGCGTCTTCAGGGCCAGCATGTGATCGCGCCCACACCGGCTCAACCGGCGTCCGGGAATGCAGAACGCCTATTAGAAAACGATCCCGGGGCCAGCGTCCACGACCGCGGCAGCCCTCCGCGCGAGCTCGGGAACCTCCGACTCCAGGGACGCGTAGAACGGCTCTGCCGGGATCGTCCCGGCCAGCATCCGCTGGTAGAAGCTCTCCAGCCCAACCGCACCGCGCCAGAACACGTACGCCGTGTACCACTGGAGATCGACGAGCGCTTCGCCCGTCGCCTCCTCGTAGCGGGCAGCGAGCTCCGCCCGCCCGGGGAAGCCGGGTTCGAGCGTCGCAGGCGCCATCGACAGCAGGGCGCCCTCGCTGTCCCCGGGCACCGGGTACGTCGCGAGCAGGAACGCCACGTCGGCGAGCGGGTCGCCGACGCTGGCCAGCTCCCAGTCGAGCACGGCGGCCAACCGGGCTGGTGCTTGGGGAGCCCAGATGACGTTGCCGATCCGGTAGTCGCCGTGGACCAGGCGTGCCGGCGCAGGATCCGGCAGGTTGTCGTGCAGCCAGGTGCCGACGGCGTCGACCGCCGGCAGGCGCCGGTGCCCGCCGTTCTCCAGGATGTGCCGGAACCTGGCGAGTTGGCGCTCGAGGTAGCCTCCGCGACGCTCCAGCCTGCCGAGTCCCGCTGCGCGCCAGTCGACCTGGTGAAGGGCTGCGAGGCCGTCGACGAGGCCGAGCGCCATCCGGCGACGCTCCTCGGGGCTCGCCAGGTGCGCTGGTGTCTGCACGGTGACGACGTCGCCGCGCACCCGGTCCATCACGTAGAACGGGGCGCCGAGGATCGTGACGTCCTCGCAGGCGAGCAGGACCGTCGGGACCGGCACGCCGGTGCCGGCCAGCGACGAGACGATCCACGCCTCGCGCAGCACGTCGTGCGCGCTCGGATCGAACGGTGGCAGCGGCGGTCGCCGCAGGACGAGCTCGCGGACGCCGTCGGAGACCAGGTAGGTGAGGTTGGAACGGCCATCGCCGATCCGCAGCGATCGCAGCGGACTCGCCTGCTCGACACCCTGCTCACGCAGCAGCTCTGCCACCAGGGCCAGCTCCGATGCCGGGATCTCCGTCGTGTCAGCGGCATCGGGGTGGGCGGTCACGCGGGTTCACACTCCTTTGATGCGGCTGCGCTCGCTGCTCCAGAACCGCGACCTGACGACACCGCGCTGGACCTTACCGCCGGCAGAGCGCGGCAGCTCGTCCACGAACTCGACCGAGGTGACCTTCTTGACGGGACCGGCGATCTCGCGCGTACGGGCAACGACCTCCTCGACCGTCAGCGTCGCACCGTCCTCGAGCACCACGGCGGCATGCGGCGTCTCGCCCCATTTCTCGTGCGGGATGCCGACCACGCAGACGGCCCGTACGCCGGACAGCCCCTCGATCGCGATCTCCAGCTCGGTGGGCCAGATGTTGTAGCCGCCGGAGACGATCATGTCGTTCTTGCGGTCGACCAGGTAGAGGAAGCCCGCTGCGTCGAGGTAGCCCATGTCCCCGGTCAGGACGCTGCCGTCCTCGAGCAGCCGCAGCCGCGTCGCCTGCTCGTCGCCCCAGATCCCGCTCATCGCGCCAGGTGCCTGGGCGGCCACCTCGCCGACCTCTCCGGCGGCGAGCACCGCACCCGACTCGTCGCGGATCGTGATCCGGACGTTGGGCGTGGCCCGCCCTGCCGAACGGAGTCGGCGCTGGTCCTCCTCATCGCCATCGGGCCGCTGGTCGCTCGGGAGGAACATCGTCACCGGGATGAGCTCGCTCTGCGCGTAGAGCTGGTAGAGCACGTTGCCGAACCGGGCGATCGCCGTACGCAGCGTCTCGACCGAGATCGGCGAGCCGGCGTAGAAGATGCACTGCAGGCTCGTCATGTCGCGTGGTTGCGTCTCGAGCTGCTCGAGCATCTCCTTGATCATCACCGGCACGAGCGCGACGTAGGTGATCCGGCGCTCCTCGATCAGGCGCACGGCCTGCGCAGCATCGAACTCCGCCATCAGATGGAACGTCGCCCCGACCGACAGCATGCTCCACACCAGGCTCCCGGCCACGTGGGCGATCGAGCCCGGCACCAGGTACTGCGTCGTCTCGTCGACCATCGGGGTCACCCACCGGTACTCGGCGCTCGACTCGATCCAGCGCTGGATCGAGTGGAAGATGCCCTTCGGCTGCCCGGTCGTGCCGCTGGAGAAGCGGATGATGTGGACGTCGTCGGGGTCGGCCGGCACCAGCACCGGGTCCTCGGAGCCACGAGCGAGCACCTCTTCATAACGCTCGGCGCGGGCCGGTGCGTGATCGGCGATGACGATGACCAGCTCGAGCTCCGGCAGGCCCCCGAGGTACTCCGCGATCCGGCTGTGGTGGGTGGCATCGACGATGAGCACCCGAGCCCCGACGACACCGAGCAGGTAGGCATTCGTCGCCGGCGTGTTGTAGGAGTAGAGCGTCGCCCGGGGAAGGTTCGCCAGTGCGGTCGCCGCGATGATCTCGACGGTCTCGAAGCAGTTCTCGGTCAACGTCGCCACGACGTCACCTGACGCGACGCCTCGCTCGGCCAGCGCAGTCGCCAGCCGGCAGGCGCGGGCGTACATCTCGCCGTAGGTCTGCGTCCGGTCTCCGATCCGCACTACGAGGTTGTCGCGCCGCTCGGCGCACACCTTCTCGATGATCTGTCCGGGAAGGAGCATCGGTCAGTCCTTGGTCGGGCGGTAGCGGTAGGTCGGCTTGCGGGTCTGGGAGAACTCCGTGATCCCCCAACCGGTCTCGCTGCCGCTCTCGAAGCGGGTCAGACGGTGGGCGTACGGCGTCGCCAGAGTGCGCGGGGTCGGCTCGTCGGCCAGCACCCACCGCTCGCCGGACTGGTGGTCGAGCCCGACCCACCGGCCGTGGCGGCCGTCGTACCCGCCGCCTTGGAGGTACGGACCGCCTGGCCCCGGGCACCGCCCGTCGAGGACGACCTCGGCCCCCGACTCGGTGTGCAGGGTCAGTCTCAAGGCGGTGAGCTCGTTGTCGGGGTCGATGCTCAGCGCGTGGTCGACGGCAACGATCGCGTCGGTCATGTCCGCGGTGATCACCGCCCCTTCGCAGAGGGTGGGCTCACCCTCGCGCGACTCGTCGTACATCAAAGTGACGTGCCAGTCCTCGAACTGCGGCTGCATCCACAGGTGGAACCCGGCACCGGCATGCATCCCGCGTACACCGCGTGACCGGTCGCGCTGGCCCCAGTCACCGGTCACGTCGACGGAGCGCCCGTCCACCACGACCTCACCGGCCCAGCGACCGGACTGGACGGCGTGGTCGAAGGAGGTTTGGACGCCTCCGCTCGAAGTGAACTCGAGACGCTCATAGGAGAAGACCGGGAACCGGCCGACGAAGTCGGCGTGCACCTCGACACCGGTCAGATTGCGATCCACATCGAAGCGCCACCGCTGCGCCGGGTCAGGCGCCGACCACCGGAACGGCCCGACGCCCGGTACGTCGCGCAGCGGGCGCTCGAGGACCGTGGAGAACCGGGCATTGCGCTGGACACCGTCGACGACCGCGATCAACCACGCATCGACGATCCCCGAGCCCGGGTAGACGCCGCCGCCCAGTAGGACGAGCACGTCCTCGCTGCGTCCGTGGAGGTTGACGTAGAAGCGGTCGAACAGGCCTTCCGGGGGATCGTCCGGAAGGCCCACGAGCAACTCGCCGTCGGGGCCGGCGAGCGGGCCGGTCTGCATCAGGAGCCCTCCACCGTCTTCGCAATGATTTCCAACTGGACCTCGTCTGATCCTGCGCCGATCCTGAAGAGCCTGGCGTCGCGCCACAACTGCTCGATCCGATACTCGCGCATGTAGCCCGCTGCGCCATGGAACTGGATGCACTCGTCGAGCACCTCGCACGCCATCCGGGCGGCGTACAGCTTGGCTCCGGTGATCTCCACGACCGGGTAGCGGCCGTGTTGCACGTGCCAGGCGGCAGAGTAGATCGCCTCCCGGGCGACCTGGAGCTTGATCGCGCACTCCGCGAGCCGGTGGTTGACGGCTTGCCGTGACGCCAGCGGCGCACCGAAGGTCTCGCGCTGCCGGACGAACTCGACGGTCGCCTCATAGCCGCGCTCGGCCATCGCCAGCGCCATCACAGCAGTGGTGAGTCGCTCGCCTTGGAGCTCCCACATGATCTGCTGGAACCCCCGCCCGACCTCGCCGAGGACGGCATCAGCGCCAAGCCGCACCCCGTCGAAGATGAGCTCGGCGGTGTCCGAGGCGTGCATGCCCAGCTTCTGCAGCGGCTTGCCCCGGTGCAGCCCCTCGGCGTCACCTGGCACCAGGAACGTCGTGAAGCCGCCGTGCCCTGCGTCGGGATCCGACTTGGCCAGCAGCACGATCAGATCGGCGCGGTACCCGTTGGTGATGTACATCTTCGAGCCGGTCAGCACCCACTCGTCGCCGTCCTTCACCGCGCGCAGCGACGTGTTGCGCAGGTCGGAGCCGGCGTGCACCTCGGTCATAGCCAGAGCGAGCACGATCTCGCCGCGGATCGCCTGGACCGCCCACTTCTGCTTCTGCTCCTCGGTGCCGAACGCGAGGATCGGCGGCAGGGCCATGTCGGTCTGCACCGACATCGCCATCAGGAAGCCCCCCGAGAGTGCGCGAGAGAGCTCCTCGAACAGGATCACGCTCGACGCGTAGTCGCCACCCTGCCCGCCGTACTCGACCGGCTTGTCCAACCCGAGCAGGCCGAGCTCGCCCATCCGACGGACGGCGTCGTTGGGGTAGAAGTCGATCTCCCAGAGCGAGGACTGGGGCAGCAGCTCGTTCTCGACGAAGGTGCGGATGCTCTGCCGGAGCGCATGGTGCTCCTCGGAGAAGAGGGGATGCTCCCGCTCGGCCTTCCGTGGCGGGCGCGGGATCTCCGTCAATGTGCTCAAGGTTCGCTCCAGATCGGTCCAGGTCAGGTGTCTCTCCAGTGACCTAACTCCCGACCCGCACCGCCGCACAACGCATGTCCGGCAGTGCTGGACGATCCTCGGTTGAACAAGGAGCCGGACCTGCGAGGCTCTCGATGCCCTGGACCAGGTTCCGCTCGATCCACCCGCGCTTGGGCGCCCGTCAGCCGCCTGAACCGTGGCCATCGCTCGCTGGAAGCTTCCAGCGCGGGTGAACGATCTTGCGCACCACCGGCGCCCTTGTCACCGCGGGCGAGTGGTGCGGCCGCGAGGAACCGTCGTTCAAGCCGGCCGGACCTCGAAACCGGTAGCGATCAACCCACCGCTTCGCGGTCGGCCAGGACACGTCATGGTCGTCATCGGCCCGGGACGTGCCGACGCTACTCACGATCGCCGAGACCTGGCCCGAGGCAGTCAAAATATCGCTGCCACCCTCGCCCTGTAG
>DASRRQ010000064.1:0-3936 GCA_035695505.1 Marmoricola sp.
CGATCTCGGGCCCCCACGCCTCGCAGACGCCGAGCAGGTCGGTCAGCGCAGGTCCGCCGGATGGGCCGGTCTGCCCCCGCAGCACGCGCCGTACGACGACCCGCTGTCCGACGACGTGCGGTCCCAGGCTGTGCTGGCCGCTCGATTTGGTCACGTGTCGAAACTCGGGACTGCCTGAACGACTCACATCCGGGATACTAGGCTTTGCCCCAGTCCACCAACGGACACGTACTTCAGGAGGATCCTGGTGACCTACGTCATCTCGCAGCCGTGTGTCGACCTCAAGGACCGCGCCTGCGTCGACGAGTGCCCCGTCGACTGCATCTACGAGGGCAAGCGGATGCTGTACATCCACCCCGACGAGTGCGTCGACTGCGGCGCCTGCGAGCCTGTCTGCCCGGTTGAGGCGATCTACTACGAGGACGACGTGCCGGCGGAGCAGAAGGAGTACTACGACGCCAACGTGCACTTCTTCGACGACCTCGGCTCGCCCGGCGGCGCAGCGAAGACGGACTTCAGCGACAAGGACCACGCGATGGTCGCGGCTCTTCCGCCGCAGAATCAAGACCACTGAGCCTCTCGGCCCGGCTCCCGGACTTCCCCTGGGACCACCTGACGCCGTACGCCGACGCGGCGCGCGCGCATGCTGACGGGATCGTCGACCTCTCGGTAGGAACCCCGGTCGACTCCACGCCGGAGGTCGTCCAGCAGGCCCTTGCGGCTGCGGCGGACGACCCCGGCTATCCGACCACGATCGGCCTGCCGGAGACCCGGCAGGCGTGCATCGACTGGCTGCGGCGCAGCTTCGGCGTGACCGGCCTCGGCTTGGACGCGGTGCTCCCGGTGATCGGCTCGAAGGAGCTGATCGCCTCGCTGCCGACTCACCTCGGCGTCGGGCCGGGCGACCTGGTCGTCCAGCCGGGGCTCGCCTACCCGACCTACGAGGTCGGGGCCGCCCTCGTAGGCGCCCGCGTCCTGGCCACCGACTCGCTGACCGCGATCGGACCCGAGACCCCGAAGATCCTCTGGATCAATTCGCCCTCGAACCCGACCGGCCAGGTGCTGCCGGTCGAGCACCTGCGCAAGGTCGTGGAGTGGTGCCGCGAGCGGGGGGTGCTCCTGGTCTCCGACGAGTGCTACCTCGAGTTGACCTGGACCGGCGAGAAGGCGGTCTCGGTCCTGCATCCCGACATCTGCGGCGACAGCGTCGAGGGCATCCTCGCGGTGCACTCGCTGTCCAAGCGGTCGAACCTGGCGGGCTACCGCTGCGCGTTCGTCGCCGGCGACCCAGCCGTGATCGGCGAGCTGCTCGCAGTCCGCAAGAACCTCGGCCTGCAGATGCCCGGTCCCCAGCAGGTGGCGATGATCGCGGCGCTGGACGACGACGCCCACGTCGTCGAGCAGCACGCCCGGTACGCCGCCCGGCGTACCCGGCTCAAGGCGGCGCTCGAGGCAGTCGGCTTCCGGGTCGACCATTCGGAGGGCGCGCTGTACCTGTGGAGCAGTCGGGATGAACATTGCTGGGACACCGTGTCCTGGTTCGCCGACCGCGGCATCCTGGTCGCGCCAGGTTTGTTCTACGGCCTGGCCGGCGCCCAGCACGTGCGGATCGCGCTGACCGCGACCGACGAGCGGGTCGACGCCGCGATCGAGCGGCTCAGTCAGGCCTGACGTGCACCATCGCCTGGCGATGGGGCAGCGCTGACCAGCGCAGGTCGTGATCGCTGGTCGGCTCACCGGGCCGGAGGTCCCAGTCGCGCCAGGGCAGGAACGAGACCCGCCAGCTGATCTTCCAGAACGCGTAGATCCCGACCAGGGGGACCAGGAACAAGAGCACGTAGTACCAGGGCAGCGACACCCGGGTCGCGAAGAACCCGTAGAGGACCATCAGCGGGCCGATGACCAGGAAGCCGCCAGGAGTGAAGCCTCCGACTTCGACATGGACCGGCACCAATCCCAGCGAGGCTGTGCAGCTGCCGGCCACGACGATCAGCACCATCATCCGGGTGACCCGGCTGGCGGTGGTCCGTGGTTGGGGGCCCATGGGGTCACCCTAGCGAGACGGTGACCTTCCCGCTGTCGGCGCTGGACTTCTTCCAGCCCTTCTCCGAGGGGCGCCCGGTGGTCCAGGTCTTGCCGTCGAAGGAGACCGAGCGGATCTTCAGCGGGCCGGCGTACGCGACGAGGTACTGGGCGTAGGCCCAGCCTTCCCGATTGCCGTCGGTGCCGGTGGCGATCGGCAGGCCGATGTCCTGGCGGCCAAGGCCCTCGGTGGTCACGGTCCCGAAGGCCGCCTGCAGGGAGCTGGTCACGGCCCCGGCGGTGCCGTGACTCTCAGAGCTCTTGACGACGCAGGTGAAGGCGCCGCCGGGGCTGTAGCCGGTCAGCGCCGAGGCCAGTGCTCGGGCGTCGTCGGCGTGCGCCTGGTAGGCCTCGGGGTAGCCCGAGCGCTGCACCTTCTGGGCCGCCTCGGTGATCCGCATCGTCTCGTAGCCGTCGATCCGTTCGAGCGCCTCGTAGAACTTGTTGATCGAGTAGTGCTCGTTGTGGATCTGCGCCGGCGTGCCCCAGCCCTGGGACGGCCGCTGCTGGAAGAGCCCGATCGAGTCGCGGTCGCCGCCGGACAGATTGCGGATCTTGCTCTCCTGGAACGCCGTGGCCAACGCGATCGAGACGGCTCGGGCAGGCAGGCCGCGCTGCAGGCCGATCGCGGAGATCAGAGCGGCGTTGCGGCCCTGGTCGGGGTCGAGATCGACCTCGCGCCCGGCCACCCTGGCCTTGCAGCCGGCCGGGTCGGGCAGCGGCCCGGTGCCGCGCCAGACGGCCACGGCGACGCCGCCTGCCACGGCGAGCACGGCGAGGAAGACGAGGTAGCGGAGTCGCATACAGCCCTAGTTAGCGTGCAGGTCGGCGTTCAGAACGATGCCCTCGGCGCGCCACGGGACGGCCTCGATAGCGCCGGTGACCGAGTTGCGCCGGAACAGAACGTTGCTGGTCCCCGAGAGGTCCAGGGCCTTGACCACCGCTGCGCCGCCGTCTGCTGCAGGCAGCGTGACCTTCGTGCCGGCGGTGACGTAGAGGCCGGCCTCGACGACACAGTCGTCGCCCAGCGAGATCCCGATCCCGGAGTTCGCACCGAGCAGGCAGCGCTCGCCGATCGAGATCACCTGCGCGCCCCCACCGGACAGGGTGCCCATGATCGAGGCGCCGCCGCCGACGTCGGAGCCGTCGCCGACGACGACACCGGCCGAGATCCGTCCCTCGACCATCGACGTGCCGACGGTGCCGGCGTTGAAGTTCACGAAGCCCTCGTGCATCACGGTGGTGCCCTCGGCCAGGTGAGCGCCGAGCCTGACCCGGCTGGCGTCCGCGATCCGTACGCCGGTCGGCACCACGTAGTCGGTCATCCGTGGGAACTTGTCGATCCCGAGCACCTCGACCGGGCCATCGGCCCGCAGGCCGGCCCGGACGAGCTCGAAACCGGCCACGGCGCACGGGCCGCGACTGGTCCACACAACGTTGGACAGCAACCCGAAGATGCCCTCGAGGCTCTGCCCGTGCGGGGCGACCAGGCGGTGGCTGAGCAGGTGCAGCCGGAGGTAGACGTCGCTGGCATCAGCCGGCGGCTTGCCCAGGTCGACAGAGCGGAGCACCACCTCGGTGTGCACGCGGCGTACGGCGTCCTTGCCGACCAGGGCGGTCAGCTCGGCCGGGGCTGTGGCATCGGCCGGGGCCTCCCCGAGCGCCGGCGACGGGTACCAGGTGTCCAGCGTCGACCCGTCCTCCGCGACGGTGGCGAGGCCGAAGCCCCAGGCGTGTGCAGGAGGCGGGGAGGGCTCTGCGGACATGCGCTCAGGCTACCGGTGCGCGGTGAACCGAGCCGTGGCAGGCTGCTGGACATGGACACGTCCAGCGACAGGGACAACGGCCCGAGCA
>DASRRQ010000065.1:0-46312 GCA_035695505.1 Marmoricola sp.
ACGCGAAACTTCGTGAGCGAAGTGCGGGTTTCACTGGTGAACCAGTGAAACCGTTGGCTGTTCGCCTCGACGGAAGCCGGATCCTCGCGCTCGGCGTAGGGCTGCGGGTTGATCTGCTGCGAGCGCGTCGCTGACACCACCAATTGCACACCGAACACGCGAAACTTCGTGAGGTAAGCGCGGGGATCACTGGCGAACCAGTGAACCCGCGGGCCGTGAACAGCTCAAGCGGCGGGGCCGGACCCCCGATCCCGGGGAGAACGCACAGACACCGGCCACCACCGAGGCCTCGATAAGGGTCGCCTTAGGTGTAACTCCAAGTTACTCGAAGGTAGCCTTTCTCACACGGGCTGGAGGATGCATGGCTTCCGTGGTCGGCCTTAGTCTGTGCGCGACGCGTACTGACCTGGCTGCGCTACTACCGGTTTGACCGGAAAAGTTTGGAGTGACTTTCCCTTGGACACCAAGCTCACGCTCATCCTGGGCCTGATCCTCAACGCGGTGATCCTGCCGCTCGCCTTCAGGCGGATCGTCTTCCTGACCCGGTTGATCACCAGCGGTAAGCCCGCCCCGGACCGCATCGCGGGCGTCACCGGCCGTCTGGGCCAGGCCCTGAAGAGCCAGCTCGTCGAGGTCCTCGGGCAGAAGAAGCTGCTCAAGTGGTCGATCCCCGGCATCGCGCACTCGTTCGTGATGTACGCGTTCCTGATCCTCGCCAGCGTGTACGTCGAGGCGTACGGCGCGATGATCTCGCGCAACCCTGACTGGCACTTCCTCTTCATCGGCAAGTGGGGCCCGCTCGGCCTCCTGCAGGACCTGATCGCCGTCCTCTGCCTCGTCGGCCTGGTCATCTTCTACTTCATCCGGATGCGCAACCAGCCCGCGAAGCTCGGCCGCAAGTCCCGCTTCTCCGGCTCGCACCTCGGTGGCGCCTACCTCGTTCTGTTCATGATCTTCAACGTCATCTGGACGATGTTCCTCTTCCGCGGTGCCGTCCAGGCTCACGTCCTGGCCGTGGGCTCGGACGAGGGCTACGGCAAGTGGGCGTTCGTCTCGTACGGGCTCGGCAAGGTCCTCCCGGACAGCAAGACCCTGATCGGCATCGGCCTGCTGATGCACATCGGCATCATGCTGGTCTTCCTCATCGACGTGCTGCACAGCAAGCACCTGCACATCTTCATCGCGCCGATCAACGTGATGTTCAAGCGCCCCGACGGCCCGGTCGCCCTCGGTGCCGTCAAGCCGATGATGTCCGATGGCAAGCCGGTCACCCTCGACGACGTCGAGGACCTCGATGAGGACACCGTGCTGGGTATCGGGTCGATCGAGGACTTCAGTTGGAAGGGCCTGCTGGACATGGCCAGCTGCACCGAGTGCGGCCGCTGCCAGTCCCAGTGCCCGGCATGGAACACCGAGAAGCCGCTGTCTCCCAAGATGCTGATCATGAACCTGCGTGACCACGCGTTCACGAAGGCTCCGTACATCATGGCCGGCAGCGAAGAGGCCCGGACGGGCCTGCCTGCCGAGGTCCTCGCCGAGGCCGAGCGGCCGCTGGTCGGCGTCACCGAAGGCGAGTTCGCGTGGCACCCGGAGGGTGGCGCGATCATCGACAACGACGTGCTCTGGTCCTGCACCAACTGCGGCGCCTGCGTGAACCAGTGCCCGGTCGACATCGAGCACGTGGACCACATCGTCGACATGCGCCGTTACCAGGTGCTCGTCGAAGCCAACTTCCCGGCCGAGCTCAACGGACTGTTCAAGGGCCTGGAGAACAAGGGCAACCCCTGGAACATGAACCCGAACGGCCGGCTGGAGTGGGCCCAGGGCCTCGACTTCGACGTGAAGGTCGTCGGCGAGGACGTCCAGGACCTGACCGAGGTCGAGTGGCTGTTCTGGGTCGGCTGCGCCGGCGCCTACGAGGACCGCGCCAAGAAGACCACCCGCGCCGTCGCCGAGCTGCTCAACATGGCCGGCGTCTCGTTCGCCGTCCTGGGCAACGGCGAGACGTGCACTGGCGACTCGGCCCGCCGCGCCGGCAACGAGTTCGTCTTCCAGGCCCTCGCGCAGCAGAACATCGAGACGTTCAACGAGCACAAGGTCAAGAAGGTCGTCTCGACCTGCGCCCACTGCTTCAACACGCTCAAGAACGAGTACAAGGAGTTCGGCATCGAGCTCGAGGTCGTGCACCACACCCAGCTCCTGAATCGGCTGGTGCGCGAGAAGAAGCTCACCCCGGTCGCCGCTCCTGGCCCGACTCGCAAGATCACCTACCACGACCCGTGCTTCCTGGGTCGGCACAACCAGGTCTACTCACCGCCGCGCGAGCTGCTCGAGATCATCCCCGGCTCCGAGGTCGTGGAGATGGAGCGCAACTCCGAGCGTTCCTTCTGCTGTGGTGCCGGAGGCGCCCGGATGTGGATGGAGGAGACGATCGGCGAGCGCATCAACGTCAACCGCACCGCCGAGGCTGTCGCGACCGGCGCCGACCAGATCGCCGTCGGCTGCCCGTTCTGCCGCACGATGCTCGAAGACGGCCTGACCAGCGAGCAGGACGCCGGCCGTGCCGGCGAGGAGGTCGAGGTCCTCGACGTCGCCCAGCTGCTGCTGGCCTCGGTGAAGGGCGAAGGCAAGAAGGCGCGCGCTGCCGAGCCGAAGGCGCCGGCTGCGAAGGCTGGTACGGCGACCGCCGTCATCGACGCCCCCGCCGAGCCCGAGGCCAAGGCCGCGTCCGCCGGTGGTGGATCGCTCTTCGACGACGCTCCTGCTGCAGCGCCGGCCAAGCCGGCATCCGGTGGGTCGCTCTTCGACGACGCCCCTGCCGCGGAGCCCGCCAAGCCGGCGGCGACCGGCGGATCGCTCTTCGACACCCCGGCTCCCGAGGCACCCGCCGCCAAGACGGAGCCCGCCAAGACGGAGCCCGCCAAGACGGACCTCGGCGGCGGCTCGCTGTTCGACGTCGCGCCGACTGAGGCGAAGCCTGCGGAGACCAAGGCCGAGCCGGCTGCGGAGACCGCGCCCCCGTCGGTTGAGCCTGTCGAAGCCAAGGCGGAGGCGCCGAAGGCAGATCTCGGGAGCGGAGGCTCGCTCTTCGACATCGTCGAGGAAGCCAAGCCCGAGCCGGCGAAGGCTGAACCCGCCGCAGAAGCCCAGCCCCCGTCGTCGGTTAAGCCTGTCGAAACCAAAGCCGAGGCGCCCAAGGCGGCGGCCCCCAAGGCCGACCTGAGCTCGGGCTCGCTCTTCGACATCGTCGCCGAGGCCAAGGCCGAGCCGGCAGTTGCTGAGCCTGCCGCCGAGAAGCCCGCCGAAGCAGAGTCGGCAGCGGAGACCGCACCCGCGCCGGCTGAGCCTGTCGAAACCAACGATGAGGCAGAGGCCGACGAAGCGGCACCAGCCGAGCCCGCCGAGGAGAAGACAGCAGCGCCGGCCAGCTCGAGCGACGCCAACCAGCCGAAGACCGACGCCAAGATCAACGAGGCCGGTTCTCTCTTCGACCTCTGAACGACCCGACCGAGGGCCGCCCCGCCGTACGGAGGGGCGGCCCTCGGCGTCCTCACGCCCTACGGACATGCAAATGTCGCGCGTGTGACGGATGGGGCGCACATCGGCGCCAACACCGACATTTGCATGTTGGTGCGTCGCGAGCACGACCTGCCCCGACCATTGCTACGGTCCCGTAACTTCGCGTTGCGAGCGGTCGTTGAACTCGCGACCCACCGGGAGGAACCACTCGATGCGCATGCTCACCCGGCTGACCGCCGCCTCGGTCGCCACTCTCACCCTGTCCGCCGGCACGTTCGCAGCGGTTGCTGCCGCGCATCACGATCCGGGGCGGGGTCACCGCGTCTCGACAAGCTCGACGAACGGCGCCGGCTCGACGCACCGAGCGAGCTCGGCGAGCGGTGGTCACGGCGTCTCGACAGGCTCGACCAGCGTCCGGGCAGTCGGCACGAAAGCTCACCACAAGGCGACTGCGAAGACAGCCGCCTGGAAACCGCGCGCGCAGGAGTACCCGAAGACCGTCACCGTGCCGAACCTGCCGATCAAGATGGACGACGGCGTCATCCTCCGCGGCGATCTGATCCTGCCTGCCGATGCGTCCGGCAAGGCGATCAACAAGAAGTTCCCGGTGATCGCCACCATCACGGCGTACAACAAGGGCGTCCAGCAGTACGCCGGCGGACTGGCCGGCGGCGACCCGACGTACCTGGTCAAGCGCGGCTACGCCCAGCTGACTGTCGACGCCCGGGGCACGGGCACCTCGGACGGTGAATGGTGCGCGTTCTGCACCCGTGAGGACACCGACTTCACCGAGGTCATGCAGTGGGCGCATCAGCAGTCCTGGAGCAACGGGCTCACCGCGATGGACGGCCCGTCGTACATGGGAATCGCGCAGATGTTCGCCGCTGCCGGCCAGCCGGCTGGGCTCAAGGCGATCTTCCCGCAGGTCCCTGGCGCTGACGTCTACCGCGACGTTGTCGCCTCCGGCGGCCAGATCGACGCCGGCTTCATCCCGCTGTGGCTGGGCCTGGTCACGGCCACCGGGCTCATCCCGCCGACCACCCCGTCGGCCGACCCCAGCAGCACGATCGGCGCCCTGGTCGAGCATCTCTTCGGCGCTGCCAACTTCACGGTGCCGTTGATCCTCCAGGCGTTCGGCGGCCAGGACGCGGCGTACGACGGGCCGTTCTACGCTCAGCGCTCGCCGATCAACGTCGTCAGCAAGGTAAAGGTGCCGACGTTCTTCATCTCCGGCGAGTACGACCTCTTCCAGCGTGGTACGCCGCTGCTGTTTGAGAACCTGCAGAAGCGCGGCGTCCCGACCAAGATGATCATCGGTCCGTGGAACCACCTACAGGCCTCGGGGGGCGGCGACGTCGGCGCCGCCGGCCTCGGCAGCCTCGACGAGTTGAAGCTGCGCTGGTTCGACCATTACGTCAAGGGCATCGCGGACCCGACGCTGAACAGCGATATCGCGCCGATCACCTACTACGAGCAGGGCACCGGCGCCTGGCGTACGGCGCAGACGTGGGTCGGCGACCGCACCGCTGCGACGTACAAGCTGTCTGGCTCCTCCAGGACCGGGGGCGCGGCAGGCGTCCTGACCACCGGCACCGTCGCGGCGGGGACCTCCGCTGTCTACCCGATCCCGGTCGCCGGGCTGTGCACCCGCTCGACCGATCAGTGGACGGCGGGCCTGCTCAGCTCGTTCCCGGGCAAGAACCCCTGCTTTAACAACAACAAGATCAACGACAAGACGGGCGTCGTCTTCTCATCGCCTCCGGTCACCAAGCCGGTCGCGATCCAGGGGCCGATCAACGCGCACCTGTATGTCTCCAGCACCAGTGGCGACGGGATGCTGTCGGTCGCGCTCGAGGACGAGGCTCCGGACGGGACCGTGCACCGGCTGACCGGCGGCTGGCAGGTCATCTCCCAACGGGCGCTGATCACCTCGAAGTCGCGCTACCTCGACGGCAAGCTGATCCAGCCGTACCACCCGTTCACGAAGGCCTCGAAGGTCAAGCTCACCCCAGGACAGGTGGCTCCGGTCGACGTCGAGATCTTCCCGACCGGCGCGAAGATCCTGCCCGGCCACCGGCTCCGGCTCGCCATCCAGGCCTTCGATATCCCGCACCTGGCGCCAATCCTGCCGGACCTGCTCAGCGAGCTGACGATCATCACGATCCACGACTCGGTCCAGTACCCGTCGTCGATGACCCTGCCGGTCCGCCTGAACTGACGATCGCACCACGGTGACATCACCAATGCCTTGACATGACATCAGCATGATGTCATCGTGGTGCACATGGACATCACCCCGTACGTCGAGCGCCTGCGCCAGGACCTGACTCAGACGGCAGCCGCCGGCGACGACCAGATCCGGGCCGCCGCCGAGCGGCTGACGATGGCGTTGGACCCGAGCATGCGGCTGGCGCTGATGGAGGCCCTCTCCCAGGCCGCCGCCGAGATCACCACCGAGATGCGCACCGGCTCAGTCGACGTACGCCTCGCCGGCCGCGAGCTCGAGTTCGTGGTCGCGCACCCAGCCCCCGAGCCGCCGCCGCATCAGGCATCTGCCCCGGAGACCGAGGAAGACGAGACGGACGCCGCCACTGCGCGGATCACACTCCGCCTGCCCGAGAGCGTCAAGACCAAGGCCGAGGAGCTCGCCGCCAAGCACGGCAGCTCGCTGAACACCTGGATCGTCACGGTGCTGCGAGCAGCCACCCGCGACTCGGCGATCAACATCGACATCGACCTCTCCAGCATCCCGTTCGGGCCCGAGGGGTTCGGCGGCGGCAAGAACCGCGGCTCCAAGCGCATGACCGGCTGGGTCTGACCCGGCTCCCCATCGACAACCGAGGAGAACAACCATGAAGCAGACCTTCGAGACTCCCGATCCCGTCAAGCTGTACGTCGAGCTCGGCTCCGGCCACCTGCACGCTCTCGGCGCTGAGACCGACCAGGCCGAGGTCGTGATCTCCGGCCCTCGCGCTGAGGAGTTCGTGGTCACGCTGACCGGCAGCAACAACCTCTCGATCATCGCGCCGCACGGCCGCTTCTTCGGCCGCGGCGACTCCCACGACATCGCGGTGACGGTGCCCGTCGGCAGCGACTTGGTCACCAAGATGGGCTCAGCCGACACCTCGACCACCGGCCCTCTCGGCGTACTGGCACTCAAGACAGGATCCGGCGACGTCGAGATCGACCGCGCCGACGGCGCCGTAGTGATCGAGAGCGGCTCGGGCGACGTGAAGGGCTACCAGCTCGGCGCCGAGGTCCGGATCAAGAGCGGCTCGGGCGACATCGACCTCGGCGAGGTCGCCGGCAAGACCGGCATCTCGACCGGCTCCGGCGACGTCGTGCTCGGCCTGGTCCGGGCAGCCACCGTGGTCAAGACGGGCTCCGGCGACCTCAAGGTCGAGCGATCCGAGGGCGACGTCTCCCTGACCACGGCCTCCGGCGACCTGTTCATCGGCAACGCGCCGCGGGGCAAGGTCGTGGCCAAGAACGTCTCCGGCGACGTCCGGATCGGAATTCCTGTCGGTACGCCGGTGTGGACTGACGTCAACACGGTGACCGGCTCGCTGCGCAACAACCTGACCGCCGTCGGCAAGCCGGCCGAGGGCCAGGACTATGTCGAGCTGCGAGCCACCACCGTCAGCGGTGACGTGGTCCTGCAGCACGTCTGAGAAGAAGAACGCCTCCCATGTACAGACCCAAGAACAGGCAAGGAGCAAGCGATGTGGCACACCACCAACGAGACCGAGATGGCCAACGTGATCATCACCGACCGGGTACGCAAGGCAGCCCGGCGCCGACTGGCGAAGCAGGCCTCCCGGCGCCGCGACTGATCGCCCTGACCCTGATGCGACTCGGGCCGTTCGCCAGGCTCTAGCCGGCTCCGATCAGATCTTGGTGCGGTGGAAGTTCGCGTACGAGCGCGATGCCGTCGGGCCCCGCTGGCCCTGGTAGCGCGAGCCGTACTTCTCCGAGCCGTACGGGTGCTGCGCCGGCGAGGAGAGCTTGAAGAAGCACAGCTGGCCGATCTTCATGCCGGGGTAGAGCTTGATCGGCAGGGTCGCGACGTTGGCCAGCTCCAGGGTCACGTGGCCGCTGAAGCCGGGGTCGACGAAGCCGGCGGTTGCGTGCGTCAGCAGACCAAGGCGGCCCAGCGAGGACTTGCCTTCGACTCGGGCTGCGACGTCGTCCGGCAGGGTGCAGACCTCGTACGTCGATCCGAGCACGAACTCTCCTGGGTGCAGGATGAACGGCTCCTCGCCGTCCGGCTCGACTTCGCGGGTCAGGTCGACCTGCTCGATCGCCGGGTCGATATGCGGGTACTTGTGGTTCTCGAAGACCCGGAAGAAGCGGTCGAGCCGGATGTCGATGCTGGACGGCTGGATCATCGACGCGTCGTAGGGCTCGACGCGGATCCGGTGGGCGTCGATCTCGGCGAGGATGTCACGGTCGGAGAGGAGCACGCGAGCACACTACCGCCGACGGGAGTGCACAATCTCCTCATGCCCTTTCAGCGTTACGTCGCTCTCGGCGACTCCTTCACCGAAGGGGTCGGCGATCCCGACCCGGACCGCCCCAACGGCCTGCGCGGCTGGGCCGACCGGGTGGCGGAGGTCCTCGCCGCCCAGACCGGCGCCGAGGACTTCACCTATGCGAACCTCGCGATCCGCGGCCGCAAGCTCAAGCCGATCGTGGCCGAGCAGGTCGAGCCGGCGATCGCGCTGCAGCCCGACCTGATCACCGTCCACGCCGGCGCCAACGACGTACTGCGTCCGCGGGTCGACCTCGACGACCTCGCCGCGGCGTACGACGAGGCCGTCGGCCGGCTGGTCGCGAGTGGCGCGACGGTCGTCCTGTTCACGATCTTCGACCCCGGCGGCACCGGGATCTACGCGAGCGTGCGTGGTCGGATGGCGATCTTCAATGAGTGGGTCCGCGAGATCAGCGACACCCACGGCACGACCCTCGTCGACATGTGGCGGATGCGGGACGGTGACCACGCCGAAGTCTTCGACACCGACCGGATGCACCTCAACGCCTTCGGCCACCAGTACATCGCGTTCGCGGTCCTCGACGCGCTCGGCATCAAGCACGACGTCGAGCAGCTCGCCCGGCCGACGCTGCCGGTGCTGTCCGCGCGCGAGCGTCTCGAGGCCAACGCGGCCTGGACCAGGGACTTCCTCGGCCCGTGGATCCACCGGCGGCTCACCGGCCGGTCCTCGGGCGACACCATCGACCCGAAGCGCCCGGTGCTCGCACCGATCGACCCGGCTTGAGGCAGGTGCTGGAAACGCAGCAGGCCCGACCACCGAGGCGGTCGGGCCTGTCGTCGTGCCAGGACTAGCTGCTGGTCTTGGTGTTCTGGATCGCGATGACGAAGACCAGGGTCTCGCCGACCAGCTGGCCCGAGCCGACCTTGCCCTCGCCGTACCCGTCGACCGGGGGGATGGTCACGATCAGTGTGGTGCCGACCTTCTGGCCGACCAGCGCGGCGCCGAAGCCCTTGACCACCTGGTCGGTGGAGAAGGTCGCCGGCGTCTTGCCGTAGGACTGGTCGAAGATCTTGCCGGTGTTCCAGCTGGTGCCCTGGTAGTTGACCGTCACCGAGTCGCCGGAGGCGACGGTCGCGCCGTGGCCCTGCTTGATCACATGCAGCATCAGGGTCTTCGCCGGCTTGCCGGTCAGCTTGACCTGCGGGGTGCCCTTCTTGTTGAAGGTGACCTTCGGCGCGTTGTTCCAGGCGGCCGGCTTGAGCGGCTTGACGATGCCGACGACATCGGTCACGACGACCAGGCTGTCGGTCGCCTTGATGTTGAGCTGGCTGTTGCCGGCTGAGCCGTACAGGTCCTTCGCAGCGAAGGTGGTGATCACCCGCGAGCCGATCGGAACGCAGTCGAAGCCTGCGTCGAAGCTCAGCGGCAGGGTGCTGTCGCCCGCCTTCAGCGCTGCCGGCTCGGTGGCCAGCGACTTGCCGGTGGTGCCGTTGTACGCCGTGATGACCAGGTTGAGCTGCTCGCCCTTCGCGGTCATCGCGCCGGTGCCTGGCGTCAGGATGGTGCGCTGCAGCGAGGTCGCCTTGAGCGGCTTGGAGAACGTCGCCTCCGGGTCCTTGCCGAAGGCGCCGGCGGCCTTGATGCTGTCGCTGAGGTCGCCGGATTTGAAGTCGCACTTGCCGTCCGCAGCGGCCGGGGTGGTGGCCGTCGTCGGGGACGAGCTCGGCTTGGACTCGGTGTCTGCCTTCTTCTTCGAACCACCGCCTCCGCAGCCGGAGGCGATCAGGGCGATCGAGGCCAACACGGCGACGGGCGCCATCCGGCGGGCGGTGAGGGAACGCAACATGCTGAGACTCGTTTCGAAAGAAGACAGGGTCTGACTCCGCGCGGAGTCCGGGACAGTCTGCCAAGTCGGTGCAACCGAGGGAACACAACCCCCTCCAGCCTGGACAAGTCACAGGAAAGTCGTAGGTACGGGCCTGGTCGGGGACAAGCCCGTGCACGTCGCGAGCGACGTCGGCTAGGATCACTCCTCGTCGTCGAACTGACGGCATGCGGATGTAGCTCAGCTGGTAGAGCGCGACCTTCCCAAGGTCGATGTCGCGAGTTCGAATCTCGTCATCCGCTCCACCCGATAAATGGGTCGCCGACCACCCTGGCTTGCAAACATGCTGTCGAGATGCAGCCAACGCCTCACGTGACGAGCGACCTCGACGTCGCCTTGAACGAAGCCGAGGTCTGCGGACTCCTCTACGACGACGAGACGGCGACCGCGCGGGTCTTCATCGAGAACATGTGGCTGCCTGACGGCGGACCGGTCGATCCCGACGGGCGACGGGTGCTGGTGTTCACCGGCGTCACCACCCTTGAGGTGCGGCTGTGGTCAGAGGAGGATCCACCCGAGCAGTTGCCCCTGTCCTCGCTCGACGAGGTGGACATGCTGCTCGCCGAGGCTCAGCTGGTCTGCGGTATGTACGGCTGGGCATTCGTCGACATCTCCGATCCGGGCCCTCGCTGCAGGGCTGCGGCCGACCTGCAGCTCGGCCCGGGACCGCACCGCTCCGGACACTCCTTCGACTGGTTCGCGGAGATCTCGCTGCGCACCGACGATGGCTTCCGGGCGGTGCTGCTGGACGGGACGATCTACTACGACGAGCTCAGCTTGGCGCGAGCGGATGGGTCGCCGATCCCCTCGACTCGTTCATCGCCGACGGCGTGCGCTGGTGGGAGGCCTTCAACGGGCGAGCGAGCTGGGGGCCGCACACTCCCTTCGTCGAGGCCGATCACCAGCACTGGCGTGCGGGGAAGGCGCCGTACGGACCGTTGAGGGGTTGGCCACCCGCGATCGTAAGTACCTTGTCAGTTACGTACCGACTCAGTTACGTTGTTGGCATGGAAGCCGTACTGCAAGCCCTCACCGATCCGAGCCGGCGCACGATGCTCGAGGCGCTGCGAGACGGCCCGGCGACCGCCGGCGAGCTCGCCGGGCTGCTGCCGATCGCCCGGCCGGGCGTGTCACGGCACCTGAGAGTGCTGCGCGAAGCCGGCCTCGTCGATGTCGAGCAGGACGCGCAACGCCGGATCTACAGCCTGCGGGCTGAGCCCCTGGTCGAGCTCGATGCCTGGCTCGGCGATTACCGCGCGTGGTGGGAGCAGCGGCTCGACGCCCTGCACACCGAGATCGCCCGAGGCAAACGCCAACGAAGGAGCGCGTCATGACCATCCAGAGCACCCGGATCCTCGGCACCCTCAGCAGACTCGACGACACCCGCGGTGCCGTCCGGATGGAGGACGTCTACGACACCGACCTCGACGACCTGTGGGAGGCAGTGTCCAACCCCGAGCGACTGGCCGGCTGGCTCGGCATCTTCTCGGGCGACCTGCGGCGTGGCGGCACCTTCCACGTGACGTTCCGGAGCACCTGGGATGGCCCGGGGCGGGTGGACGTGTGCGAGGCGCCGCACCACCTCCTGGTGACGATGGAGCCGGGCACCGAGGACGAGGCGCACATCGAGGCGTGGCTCACCGCCGAGGGCACCGGCACCCGGCTCATCGTCGAGGAGCGTGGCTTGCCCATCGGCAGCCTCGACGTCCACGGGGCCGGCTGGCAGGCGCACATCGAGGATCTCGAGCACCACCTCACCGGGTGCGGCGACGGCGACTGGCGCAGCAGGTGGACCGCACTGATCCCGGCGTACCGGGCGATCGCACCCGCCTGACCAGACCGTCCGTTCGTGGGTCTAGCCTCGCAGGATGGCGGACTTCACCGGCTTCCCTGAAGCGGCGCTCGACTTCTACGACGACCTCGAGATGGACAACACCAAGTCGTACTGGGAAGCGCACAAGGCCGTCTACACCGAGTCGGTGAAGGCGCCGATGGTCGCGCTGACCAGTGCGCTGGAGCCCGAGTTCGGCAAGGCCAAGGTGTTCCGGCCGTTCCGCGACGTGCGGTTCGCCAAGGACAAGACGCCCTACAAGATCCATCAAGGTGCATTCATCCCCGCCGGTCCGGCCTGCGGCTGGTACGTCGAGGTCTCAGCGCGCGGGGTACGCACCGGCGCCGGCTTCTACGACGCCAGCGCCACCGACCTCGCCCGGATCCGCACCTCCATCGACTCCGAGGCGACCGGTAAGCAGTTGGCGCGCCTACTCGCGAAGCTGGAGAAGGCCGGGTTCAGTGTCGGCGGCCAGCGGTTGAAGACCTCGCCGCGCGGCTACGACGCCGACCATCCGCGGATCGAGCTGCTGCGGCACAAATCGCTGACGATCGGGAAGGACTACGGCTTCGACACGATCATCCACTCCGCCGATCTCGTCGACGCGGTCCGCGCTGATTGGACGGCATCGCGGCCGCTGGTCGACTGGGTTGCCGAACGACTGGGCGACTGATACTCGACGACTGACCTGGCACCTAGAGCGCCAGCAGGTTCAGCACGAGCACGACGCTCGCCGCGACGGCGTACAGGGCGACGGCGAGGCCGATGGCCCGGTACTGCGCAGCCTCATCCAGACCGCGCCGCTCCAGCACCCACGCCAGCCCGGGCAGCACCACCACCCCGTGCAGGGTCACGGCGTGGAAGCCCTTAAGAAAGCCGGTCACCTTGTAGGCGTGCGCAGCGGTGCCGGTGTGCATCGCGGCCGAGCCGACGGCGATCATCGCGGCGCCCGAGGCGAGGCCGGCCAGCAGCAGGACGAAACCCGCGCGCAGGGCCAGCCGCATCGGCGGCGCCGCCTCGGTCCGCCCGCGGATGGCGAGGTTCGCGAACGTCCCCAGCACCACGATCAGCACGCCGCCACCGACCGCCAGCGTGTAGGCCACGGCCGCATTGAACGGCGTGGTCGAGTTCAGGTGCGACGGCTGGTCGCGCCACGCCTGCAGGGTGATCCCGAAGACCTCGACGACGCAGTCAGCCGCGAACACCCCCAGCAGCACTCGGCGCCGCGCCGTCTCGATCCGCAGGTACGACGTCACCCAGGTGATCGCTGCCAGCGTCACTCCGAAGGACAGTCCGAACGTCGCCGGCTTGCGCCACGACACCGGGCCTTGCCACGGCCTGTCGCCGACAGCGAACACGCCGAGATGCACCACTCCGGACAGCACCAGGAGTCCGCTGATGAGCAGGCAGGTCCTGAGAAGGCGGTCGTTGCGGGGGATGAAGGTTTCGGTCATGACCTGAACTATTATGCACATGCATTGTTCAGAGCGCCATGGCAGACTGCCGGAGTGACCGTTCCCCCGACGCGACCCAGCGGCGTCGCGTTCCTGCTCTCCCAGCTCGGCGCGCACACCGCCGCGCGCTTCGCGGCGCGCCTGGCCGAGCTCGACCTGACCCCGTCGCAGGTCGGCGTGCTGCGGGTCGTCGGCCAGACCCCAGGGATCAGCCAGCGGCAGGTCGCGACCAGCCTCGGAGCCGTCCCGAGCCGCGTCGTGAAGCTCGTCGACGAGCTGGAGGCGAAAGGCCTGATCGAGCGGCGCCCGAGCACAGCCGACCGGCGAGCGCACGAGCTGCATGTCACCGGGGGGCCGCAGCAGATGGCACAGATCCTGGCGGTGGTCAGCGCGAACGACGTCGAGCTGATCGCGGCGCTGAGCCACGAGGAGGTGGCAACCCTGCTCGTCCTGCTCGGCAAGGTCGCCGCGGGCGCAGGTCTCGGCCCCTCGGCCCATCCCGGATACGGCCGCTGACTGCTACGTTCCGAGCATGCCGCTCGTCGCCGTCAACGGAATCCAGCTCAGCATCACTGACAGCGGTGCACCCGCCGGCAAGCCCGACGCGCCCGTGCTCGTGATGGGTCACGGCCTGTTGTTCAGCACTTCGATGTGGCGCCACCAGGTCGAGGAGCTGCGGGCGACGTACCGGTGCATCGCCGTGGACTGGCGCGGCCAGGGCGGTACGCCGGCCACACCCGCCGGCTACGACATGGACACCCTGTACGCCGACCTGGCGGCCCTGATCGAGCACCTTGACGTCGGTCCGGTGCACTACGCCGGCCTCTCCATGGGCGGCTTCGTCGGTCAGCGCCTCGCGGCTCGGCGTCCGGACCTGGTGCGCTCGTTGATCCTCATTGACACCTCCTCGGGCCCCGAGGACCCCGAGAAGATCAAGAAATACCGGCTGCTCTCGACCGTCTACGGCCTGGTCGGCCTCAAGCCTCTGCTCGGCCAGGTCGCGCCGATCATGTTCACGCCGGCGTTCCTGGAGACCGACGCGGGCCGCGCAACGGTCGCAGCGTGGATCGCCGAGCTCGCGCCGCTGCAGCGCAAGGGCATCAAGAAGGCGATCCGCGGTGTCACCGACCGCAACCCGATCATCGACGAGATCGGCGCCATCACGGCTCCGACGCTGGTGATCGTCGGCACCGAGGACGTCGCGACGCCGGTCGCCAAGGCGGAGGTCATCACCGCCGCGGTGCCCGGCGCCCGCCTGGAGAAGCTCGACGGCGTCGGACACGTGAGCACGCTGGAGGACCCGGCGCGGATCAACGCTCTGATGACGGCGTTCCTGGCGCAGCACTGAGGGCCGCTCACCACGTCTCGACAAGCTCGACGAACGACGGCGGCACTCAGACAGCGAACGACGGGACGCTCGACCTGCGGCGGCGCGACGACCTGAGGACGCTCGCCACACACGCAGAGTTCACCGACAGTCCACCTGCTGCGATCACGCTGGTGGCATGGCACGTCGCAGAGTCATCTGGCACATCGGTCCCGCCGACCCCGGGACGGCGTTCATCGCGCCCGCACTTGCCGGGGCCTCCCCCGAGCTCGCCGCGCTCGACATCGCCGTACCGAACGGCCCCTGGTACGACATCGAGGACCAGATCTGGAAGCACAAAGGCACCTCGGTGCTCAGTACGCCGGACAGCTCCCGAGCCGATGCCGACCGGATCGCCCTGCGCCTCGCCGGGCTGCGCGACCTCGAGGTGCACCTCGTCGTGCTCGCCCGCGACCTACCCACCCAGGTGCACGCGTCCTGGCAGGCCGGCCTGCAGCATGGCAGCACGACCTCGCTGAAGAGGTACACCGAGCGGATCGTCGACGCCGACCGGTCGCACTGGCAGGCCGAGGAGTTCTGGGCCGGCCACGACCTCGGCCGGATCCTGACCTCCTGGACCCGCGCGATCCACGCCGAGCGGGTGCATGTGATCGCCACCCAGCCCGACCCGGACGACAACTGGCGCGCGCTGCTCGACCTCGCGGGCGCTGGGGACATCGCCCGGCCTGAGGGCTTCGTCGCCCCGGCCCTGCACGCCGAGGTCGACGCGGAGTGGGTGCTGGACGTGACCACGCCGTGGGCCAAGCTGATCGCCGAGCGCGGGTTCGACCTGCGCGGGCAGCTGATCGGCGCGAGCGCCGCCGCTGCGGCGGCCCCGGCATCCCGCGGCGCCCAGCTGGACGCGCTCGCCGAGATGCTCACCGCGACCACCGCCGAGGTCGAGCAGCTGCGGGCCGAGGTCACCGAGCTCCGCAAGGAGAACGCCCGCCTGGACGGCAAGCGCCTCAAGCACAAGCGCCGCGCAGCCAAGTACGCCGCCGAGCTTGCCGCCTCCGACGGCTGACGATCGGGATCTCCCGCCCCGTAAGGGCATTTGGCCTTCGTCACACGTGCACGCGATCGGCTTGCACCTAGTTGAAAGCAAGCGCATACTTGTTGTTACTGGCCGGTAGCAAACCTGCGGCCACGACATCACGATGCGAAAAGGGTGGGCTGTGAGCCACTACAAGAGCAACATGCGAGACATCGAGTTCAACCTCTTCGAGGTGCTGGACCGCGACGAGCTTCTGGGCACCGGCCCGTTCGAGGCGATCGACGGCGAGACCGCACGGACGATCCTGGGCGAGATGGACCGGATGGCGCGCGAGGACCTCGCGGCGTCGTACGAGGACTCCGACCGCAACCCGCCGGTCTTCGACCCGAAGACCAACGCCGCCCCGCTGCCGGCGGCCTTCAAGAAGAGCTACCAGACCTACATGGACTCCGAGTACTGGCGCCTGCAGATCAACGAGGACCTCGGCGGCACCCCCGCCCCGCCGTCGATCATCTGGGCGATGGGCGAGCTGATCCTCGGCTCCAACGCGCCGATCTGGATGTACGCCGCCGGCCCGATGTTCGCCGGCGTCGTCTACGACAACGGCACCGACCGCGACAAGACGATCGCCCAGTTCATGGTCGACAAGCAATGGGGCGCCACCATGGTGCTGACCGAGCCGGACGCCGGCTCCGACGTCGGCGCCGGCCGCACCAAGGCCACCGCGAACGACGACGGCTCCTGGAACATCTCCGGCGTCAAGCGCTTCATCACCTCGGCCACCAACGACATGACCGAGAACGTGATCCACCTCGTCCTCGCCCGCCCCCAGGGCGTCGAGGGCGTCGGCGGCCCGGGCACCAAGGGCCTGAGCATGTTCATCGTCCCGGAGTGGAAGTTCGACCTCGAGACCGGCGAGCTGACCGGCGAGCGCAACGGCGCCTACGTCACCAACGTCGAGCACAAGATGGGCATCAAGGTCTCCAACACCTGCGAGGTCACCTTCGGCGACTCCTCGGTCGGTGGCGGCGAGGCCGCTCAGGGCTGGCTCGTCGGCGAGGTGCACAACGGCATCGCGCAGATGTTCCAGGTCATCGAGAACGCCCGGATGATGGTCGGCACCAAGGCCATCGCGACCCTGTCGACCGGCTACCTCAACGCTCTGGAGTACGCCAAGACCCGCGAGCAGGGCGCAGACCTGACCGAGTCGGCCAACAAGGCGGCCCCGCGGGTCACCATCACCCACCACCCCGACGTACGCCGGTCGCTGATGACCCAGAAGGCGTTCTCCGAGGCGATGCGGTCGCTGGTGCTCTACACCGCGTCCTGGCAGGACCAGGTCATGGTTGCCGAGCACAACGGCGAGCGCAACGAGCTGGCCGAGCGGATCAACGACCTGCTGCTCCCGATCGTCAAGGGCTACGGCTCCGAGCGCTCGTGGGTGCTGCTGGGCACCGAGTCGCTGCAGACCCTCGGAGGCTCCGGCTTCCTGCAGGAGTACCCGATCGAGCAGTACGTCCGGGACGCGAAGATCGACACCCTGTACGAAGGCACCACCGCGATCCAGGGCCAGGACTTCTTCTTCCGCAAGATCGTCAAGGACCAGGCCAAGGCGCTCGGCTACCTCAACAACGAGATCGACGCCTTCATCAAGAGCGAAGCCGGCAACGGCCGACTCAAGGTCGAGCGCGAGCTGCTCGCCAAGGCGCTCGAGGACGCAGGTGCACTGACGAGCCTGATGATCAGCACCCTGATGAGCGCGGACGAGTCGGCCGAGGGCGGCAGCATCAAGAACATCTACAAGGTCGGGCTGAACACCTCCCGCCTGCTGATGGTCCTGGGCGACGTCGTCTGCGCCTGGCTGCTGCTGCGCGGTGCCGACGTCGCGCTGCAGAAGCTGTCCGGCGAGGTGTCCGTTGCGGACAAGGCCTTCTACGAGGGCAAGGTCGCGGCGGCGCAGTTCTTCGCTCGCAACAACCTCCCGAAGCTCACCGCCGAGCTGGCGATCGCCGAGGCGACCGACCTCTCGCTGATGGAGCTCGACGAGGCTGCGTTCTGACGCACACCCGTTCTGATGCAGGACGCGTTCTGACGCACGACTGATTGGTTTCGGCAGGCTCGACCACCGGTGGTTGAGCCTGTCGGAACTGCTTTTCCCACGGACCTCGACGAGCCCTCAGTCGGCGCAGCGGGAGGCGGCGTTCTCATCAGCGAGCACCTGGGTCAGCGCGAGCCGCTTCCCGGTCCGCCCGGTCCCCGAGCCCTGGCCGAGCAGCTGGCGGTAGAGGAAGGGCGCCACGAAGGTCGCCAGCCAGCGCGCGTCACGGGCGACCACCTCGAGCCGGCTGTGCGGGCGGTACGTCGTCTCGGCCCAACTGTGGTCGCTGCCCGGCAGCCCCATCGCCTCCGCCATCCCGGCGGCGATCGTGGCATGCCCCACCGAGCTGCCGTGGATCCGGTCATGGCTCCACATCGCCGGATCGCCGGCGAGCGCCAGCGGGAACAGGTCCAGCACGGTCGCGTCGTACCGGGTAGCGACCTCGAGCAGCCGTTGGTTCAGCTCGACCTCGCGCGGCCGTAACCACGCCATCACGGGCAGCATCAGCGCGACGTCGGGGAAGCTCATCGTCAAGATTCGACAGCCGGTGGCAGCCAGCGCGGCGACCGTCTGCTCCACCTGGTCGACGGTCTCCTCGAGGTCGTAGTCGTGCCGCAGCATGTCGTTCATGCCGACGGCCACCACCGCGAGATCAGGCTTCAGCGCCAGCGCGACCGGCAGTTGGACCTCGAGTACGTGGCGCGCCCGGCAGCCACGGACGGCGAGGTTGGCATAGGTCAGGTCCGGGCTAGTGGTCCGGGCGAGGCTCTCAGCGAACCGATCGGCCCACCCCCGTACGCCGGAGGTGTCGTCGCCGTCGTTGAGGCCCTCGGTCTGGGAGTCACCGAGAGCGACGAACCGCTGGTACTGCGAAGCCATGCTCCGAACGTATCGGTGCGCCCAAGACGCCGCATCCGCTTTCGCCGCGGAGGCGTCTCAGCCCGCGGCGAGCAGGTCCGCGAACAGGTCGATCGTCTCGTCGATCGCGACCTGCGAGGCCTTGGACCAGCCGCCCAGATCGAAGAAGCCGTGGATCAGGCCGTCGTAGCGGCGCAGCGTGACCGGGACCCCGGCTTCGCGCATCGCCGCGGCGTACGCCTCGCCGTCGTCGCGGAGCGGGTCGAACTCGGCGGTGACCACGACTGCGGGCGGGAGTCCGGACAGCTCTCCATGCCGGGGCGCCAGCTGCGGGTCCATCGGGTCCGGCCCGGCGCTGAGGTACTGGGTCATGAACCAGTCCATCGTGGCCGAGTCGAGGAGGTAGCCGGTCGCGTTCTCGGTGCGCGAGGGGTACTCGCCGACCAGGTCGGTGGCCGGGTAGATGAGCAGCTGGGCCGCGATCCCGGAGACCTGCTGGGCCACCACGGCCGACAGGTTGCCGCCGGCACTGTCGCCGGCGACGGCGACGACCGGCGAGCCACCGTAGGAGTCGAGGTCGGCGAGGACCGCTCTCGTCGCCGCGATCGCATCGAGGGCGGCCGCGGGGTAGGGGTGCTCGGGCGCGAGCCGGTAGTCCACTGAGACCACCACCGCGCCGATGCCTGCGCAGAGCGAGCGCGCCATGACGTCATGGGTGTCGAGGTCGCCGATCACGAACCCGCCCCCGTGGAACATCACGACCGTCGGCACCGGGTCGGCCGCCTCGGGCCGGTAGACCCTCGTCTGCAGCGGGCCTTCGGCACCGTCGACCGTGCTCTCGGCAACCGAGGCGACCGGGACGATCAGGTCCGGGTTCCGCATCCCCACCGTGAGCATCCGGAAGGCGTCGCGGGCCTCGGCCGGGGTCTGCGAAGACATCGGCGTACCGGCGTTGATCAGATCGAGGAGCGGCTGCAGTTCTGGGTCCACGGGCATGCCGCGACCCTAGTCCGGCACGGCGCTGGGCGACAGGTCTCCCGGTCGTCGCAGCAGCACCCTGTCGATCGGTGACCGCGGAGCCCTAGTCTTCCTTCCATGACCGACCAAGCACGCCTAGCCGATCTCGTCGAGACCTGGCACGAGGCCATCACCGAGCTGGTGGCCCTCGCCCGCGCGATCCCCGAGGATCAGTGGGACCTGCCCACTGATCTGGAGGGCTGGAGCGTCAAGGACAACGTCGCGCACACAGCACACCTCGAGTCCGTCCTCGCCGGTGGGCCTGAGGAGACGCTGGCGGTCGACACAGCGCCGCACATCAAGGACATCGGCGGCTTCTACACCGAGCAGGGCGTGCTCGCCCGACGCGACAAGGACATGCCGGCACTGGCCGACGAGATCGAGCGGTCGGCCGCCACCCGGTACGCCGAGCTCCGGGCGGACCCGCCGACCGACGGCAAGGCTGCACCCCCGCGGACCCCGGCCGGGATCGGCTGGAACAACCAGACGCTGTTGTCCAACCGCCCCCTGGACGTGTGGATGCACGAGCAGGACGTACGCCGCGCGATCGGCGTCCCGGGCGGCTACGGGACAGCGGCCGCACGGCACACGATCCGCCAGTTCGGCGGCGCGCTGCCGATGGTGCTCGGCAAGCGGGTCGCGCCGCCGGCCGGGACCAGCGTCCAGCTCGACGTGACCGATGCCCGCCAGTCCTGGACCGCGATGATCGGCGAGGACGGCCGCGCCGGGATCGTCGAGGCCGTGGACGCCCCGACGGTCCGGATCAGGGTGAGCGCCGAGGACTTCATCGTGCTGGCCGGCGGCCGACGCAGTCTCGACGTCACCAGTCCGGCCTACGACGGGGACGCGGCGCTGGGCCACGCGGTCCTGGCGAGCTTCTGCGTGACGCCGTGAGCACGAAGGACATCTGGACCTTGGACCGGATGCCCGACCTGACCGGCAAGAGGGCCGTGGTCACCGGCGTCACTGCCGGACTCGGCACCAGCACAGCGGCCGAGCTCGCCCGAGCCGGCGCGGAGGTCGTCCTGGTCGCACGCTCGGCTGACAAGCTAGCCGCGACCCAGGCGTCGATCGGCGCCGAGATCACCGGCGCCCGGCTGCATCCGGTCATCGTCGATCTCGCCGACCTGTCCTCGGTACGCCGCGGTGCGGCCGAGGCGGCCGAGATCGGACCGATCGACATCCTGATCAACAACGCGGGCGTGATGGCGCTCCCCTATGCCCGCACCGTCGACGGGTTCGAGATGCAGTTCGGCACCAACCACCTCGGGCCGTTCCTGCTGACCGGCCTGCTGCTCCCGCAGATCGTCGCATCCGGCAACGGCCGGATCGTCTCGGTGGCGTCGCACGCGCACCGGATCGTTCGCCGCGCGCCCCTCGGCGACCCTCGCGACCAGAGCCGGCGCTACTCCCGGTGGGGCAGCTATGGCGAGTCCAAGCTGGCCGACCTGATGTTCATCGTCGAGCTCGAACGGCGGCTCCGGGCCGCAGGTCTGCCGGTCACCGCGACCGCCGCGCATCCCGGCTACTCGGCCACCGAGCTGGTCGAGAAGACGGGCGGGCTCCTCGGCAGGTTCATGACGTTGGCGACCGGCGTACTCGGACAGCCTGCGGAGTACGGCGCCCTGCCGAGTCTGATGGCCGCGACGGCCGACCTGCCCGGCGCCACGTACGTCGGGCCGGCTGGTCCCGGTCAGATGGCCGGGCTGCCGACGGTCGTGGCGACACGCCGCAAGTTCGTCCACGACCAGGCCGCGGCCGCCCGTCTGTGGGAGGTCAGCGAGAAGGCCACCGGACTGAGCTATCCGTGAGCCGCTGCCGATGAGCACCGAACTGCGGTCGATCACACCCGCAGACTTCGAGCAGGTACTGGCCTGGAACCAGACACACGTCGAGCTGCTCGCACCGATGGACGAAGCGCGATTGATCGAGCTGCTCGGTGCAGTCGATGCCGGCTCGATGATCGAGCATGAGGGCCGCGCCGTCGGGTTCGTCCTCACCTTCGGCGCCGGTGCCGGGATCGAAGGCGTCAACTACCAGTGGTTCTCCGCACGCAACCCCGCGTTCCTCTACCTCGACCGGATCGTGATCGACTCCACGGCGCGGCGTACGGGTGTCGCGTCCCGGGTCTACGACGCGATCGAGGCGCGAGCTGCTGAGCTCGGCCCGGTGCTCTGTCTCGAGGTCAACCTCGATCCGCCGAACGAGCCGTCGCTGGCCTTCCACCGCGCTCGCGGCTTCGTCGAGGTCGGACAACAGGAGGCGAACGGTCATCTGGTCAGCCTGATGGAGCAGCAGGTCCGCTGACCGGGCACAGATGTCCCACCCGAACTCGCCGACCGGGCACAGATGTCCCACCAAGCGACACGTGTGCGGGACATCCGCGCCCTCTCGCCTCACGGACGCGGGACATCTGCGCCCTCTCGGCGTCAAAGCTCGAGGGTCATGAAGACGCTGTTCGGGTCCGGCACGTAGCTGCCGAACGGACCGCAAACGACGAACGCGTTCTGCTCGTACAGCCGCCGCGCCGGGGCGAAGTAGTCCTCGATGCCGGTCTCCAGGCTGATCCGGGCATAGCCCTGCTCGCGTGCCTGCGCGACGACGTGTGCGAGCATCGCGCGCCCGACCCCGGTACCGCGCGCGGCTGCCGTTGTACGCATCGACTTGATCTCGACGTGTGCGGCATCGAGCTCCTTCAAAGCTCCGACAGCGAGCAGCATGTCGGCGTCGCGGGCCGAGAAGAACGTGATCGCCGGCACCTTCAGCGCCGCTACATCGAGCGCGTGTACGCTCTCGAGCGGCGAGGTGGCGAACATGTCGGCGAGGTGCTCAGCAAGCAGGGCAGCGATGTCCGCGCGGGCAGGGTCGTCGATCGCGATCAGCACGACGTCATTCTGCCCGCGACGGCCGCCGCGCTCTCGAAGGACCCTGCCCTGGATAGGCTCCCCAGATGATCCGCCTCAGCGCCCGTGACCTGATCGGGCTGGTCCTCGACGACGGCTCCTGGTCCTCGTGGGACACCCCACCGGACTACGGCGTGATCAGTGCGGCGTACGCCGCGGACCTGGCCGCGGCCCGCGAGAAATCCGGCACCGACGAGTCCGTGACGACCGGCGAGGGCCTGATGCGCGGCCGCCGCGTTGCGGTGATCGCCTGTGAGTTCGGCTTCCTCGCCGGCTCGATCGGTCAGGCTGCTGCGACCCGGCTCGTCGCTGCGATCGAACGCGCCACCGCCGCGGGCATCCCGCTGCTGGCCGCACCGGTCAGCGGCGGCACCCGGATGCAGGAGGGCACGCCCGCGTTCGTGCACATGATCCGGATCTCGGCGGCGATCGCCGCTCACAAGGACGCCGGACTGCCGTACCTGGTCTACCTGCGCAACCCGACCACCGGCGGCGTGATGGCGTCGTGGGGATCGCTGGGTCACGTGACTGTCGCCGAGCCCGGCGCCCTCGTCGGGTTCCTCGGCCCGCGCGTCTTCGAGGCGCTCTACGGCAAGCCCTTCCCGGCCGACGTGCAGACCTCGGAGAACCTCTATGCGCACGGGATCATCGACGGGGTCGTCGAGCCCGACCAGATCGCCGACCTCCTCGACCGGACGTTGTCCGTGCTGCTCGCGCGACCCTCGCTGCCCTCGGTCGAGCAGGTCGACGAGCCGGTGCCCGACGCCACGGGCACGACCAACGACGCCTGGGACGCCGTGGTGCGGTCAAGGCGCCCGGACCGGCCCGGCGTACGGCGCCTGCTGCGGTACGCCGCGTCCGAGGTCGTCCCGCTCAACGGCACCGGCCAGGGCGAGGCGGACCCCGGGCTGATGATCGCCCTGGCCCGCTTCGGCGACGCCCCCTGCGTCTTCCTCGGCCAGGACCGGCGCGGCCAGACCACCGACCGCCCGATGGGTCCAGGCGCGCTGCGTGAGGCCCGTCGCGGGATGCGGCTCGCGGTCGAGCTCGGCATCCCGCTGCTGACTGTCATCGATACCCCGGGGGCGGCGCTGAGCCCGGAGGCCGAGGAGGGCGGGCTTGCCGGCGAGATCGCCCGCAGCCTGGCCGAGCTGGTCACCCTGGAGTCACCGACGTTGTGCCTGCTGCTCGGCCAGGGGAACGGCGGTGGGGCCCTCGCGCTGCTGCCGGCCGATCGGGTCGTCGCGGCGCAGCACGCGTGGCTCTCGCCGCTGCCACCGGAGGGCGCCAGTGCGATCGTGCACCGCGATACCGAGCACGCCCCCGAGATGGCCCGCGCCCAGCGGATCCGCGCGCTCGATCTGCAGGCGGCCGGGGTCGTGGACCGCGTCATCGCCGAGTGCCCGGACGCCGCTGATGAGGCCGAGTCATTCTGTAAGCGACTCGGCGCCGTTCTCGAGCACGAGCTCTCCCGCCTCTTCCACGCCGATCCTGCCGACCTGGTCGCCGTACGCGCCCGTCGGTTCGCCACCCCCCCACCTCGTTGAGTTCGGGTTTGGGGGTCGTTGAGTTCGGGCTTGTGTCGGTGCCTCGGAACTCCGGCGACGACACAACTGCCCCCAAGCCCCAACTCAACTGCCCCCAAGCCCCAACTCAACAGGTCGGGATCTGGACACTAGAACGTGTTTCAGTTTCACTAGGGGCGTGAAGACCTATGTGATCAGCGGGGCGGGCTCGGGGATCGGCAGAGCGACCAAGGAGCGGCTCGAGAGCGACGGGCACCGCGTGATCGGCGTCGATCTCCGCGCGGCTGATATCGACGCCGATCTGGGTACGCCGGCCGGTCGGGCCGCAGCCGTCGCGGCGGTCAGCGATCTCGCGCCCGATGGGATCGACGGCGTGGTCCCGTGCGCCGGCATCGCGGGGTTCACCGGAACCGATCCCGCGCTGTTGATCTCGGTGAACTACTTCGGGGCGATCGCCCTGGTCGAGGGCCTCAAGCCGCTTCTCGACAAGCGCGACTCGGCCTCGGTGGTACTGATCGCCTCGAACTCGGTCACCTGCCAGCCCGGCTGGGCCGCGGACGACGTGGTCGAAGCACTCCTGGCCGACGACGAGGATGCAGCCCGTGCGGCGGCCGCCACCTACGAGGCGGTCAACCTCTACCCGGTCTCGAAGTTCGCACTCGCCAGCTGGGTACGCCGCGAGGGCGTCAAGTCTGAGTGGGCCGGCCGCGGCATCCGGGTCAACGCGATCGCGCCCGGCCTGATCGCGACCCCGATGACCGACGAGCTCCGCAAGGACCCGGTCTTCGGCCCGTTCGCCGACGTCTACCCCAACGCGATGGGCCGACCGGGCAATGCTGACGAGGTCGCCGCCCTGATCGCGTTCCTGCTCTCCGATGACGCCAGCCTGATCATCGGCACCATGATCCTCGTCGACGGCGGCACGGATGCCATCCTCAACGCCGTACCCCCGCGCAGCGACGAGCGCACCACCTTCCCCTCGTGACCCGAAACAACGGAGTTTGTTAACTGGACCCGTACCTTCGGGCCCGCTCAAACGTTGGAGATCTCATGAACCGTGTCCGCCTCACCGCTCTCGGTGCCCTCGTCGGTCTCGCCCTGCTCCTGCCGGCGCAGTCGGGCGTCGCCAACGGCGCGATCCCGATCCCGTCGCTCCCGACCGATCTGCTGAGCGAGCCGTTCAGCGGCACCCCGGCGACGGCGGACCCGCTGCCGCATCTGCCGATCCCGCAGAACCCGTACCTCTCACCCAACGGCACCAACTCGATGCACAACGACGCCTACGGCACCAACGCCTACGAGGTCAGCGGACCGCTGGGCAAGAACATGGCGGTGCGATCGGCGACCTACGGCGTCTCGGAGTGCGCGACGATGGCGTTCGACTCCCGCGGCAACATCGTCGGCCTCTGCGGCGGCCTGACCGGCTTCGCGCTGCGGCTGATCGACCCGACGACGCTGCGCACGCTGGGCCCGGACCTGACCACCTCCAAGCGCGCGCTGCTGCCGCTGACCAACCCGTTCACCGATATCTGCGGAGGCACCTACTTCTCGCTGAGCCAGGACGACGTCGCGTACGTCGTGACCTCGGCCCGCACCGTGCTCAAGGTGAAGGTCAACGCCAACGGCTTCACCAAGATCGGGACGTACGACGTCTCCAACGTCGTGCCCTCCGATGACTGCCTGGTCGCGACCCTGCCGGACTGGTCGGGCCGCACCTTCTTCGTCACCCAGGACGGCCTGGTCGGTGACATCGACCCGACCACCGGCGCGGTCAAGACACTCCAGCTCCCGGCGGGAGAGGGCATCTTCAACTCGATCTCCAGCGACGAGACCGGCGCGATCTACCTCGTCACCGACCACGCCCTGTACGCCGTCGCGGCCGGCCCTGACGGGACCCCGACGATCCGCTGGTCGCACACCTACGACCGCGGCTCGGTGCAGAAGCCGGGCCAGCTCTCGCAGGGCTCGGGCACGACGCCGACGCTGATCGGCCAGCACCTGGTGGCGATCACCGACAACGCCGACCCGCAGATGCATGTGCAGTTCTACCAGCGCGACGGCGCGGACGCGGGCAAGCTGCTGTGCCAGGTGCCCGTCTTCGGCGCCGGTGCCTCCGACACCGAGAACAGCCTCGCGTACGCCGGAACCACCGCTGCCGGCAGCTCCTCGGTCATCGTGGAGAACAACTACGGCTACGCGGGCGTGCAGAGCACCGAGCTGGGCAACACCAGCACCGGCGGCGTCGCGAAGGTGTCGATCAACGCCGACAACACCTGCTCGGTCGACTGGACCAACCCGATCGTGTCCCCGACGCCGGTCCCGAAGGTCTCGCTCGCCAACGGCCTTCTGTACCTCTACGCCAAGCCGAAGTCGTGGCTGCTCGACGACAGCTGGTACTTCTCAGCGGTCGACATCCGCACCGGGAAGACCCAATGGATGCAGCGCACCGGCAACGGGATCCAGTGGAACAACCACTACGCGTCGATCTACCTGGGGCCGGACGGGGCGGCGTACATGCCCACCTTGGCCGGTTTGATCCGGTTCAAGGACAAATAACAGCCTGGTGACCCGGCTCACCAGGCCGTAGCCTGCCTGCCCGCCCGCTCGTTGAAGGTGCAGCGGACGGAGTTCGACTCCTGTTCGCCGGAAGTTTCGGGGTGGACGTCAGTCCCCCGCGATCAGCACCTGGTTCGGGGGAACAGGGGGCCGTTCGCGGGGGACTGATTCGGTTGGACGGCGCCGTCGGCCCAGTCCCCGCCTCGTCCTGCGGCGGGCCGTGGGTGCGGTCAGGACCAGCAGAAGCAGCAGACCAGCTCCGGCCTCGAGCGTCCACCACGGGAAGCCCGGTCCTGCGCCACCGTGCAGGAACTCCGGCCCGGGGCTGTCCGCCGGTGTTGGGATGCGCACGCCGCGGACCAATAGCCGATGCGTGTTGACCCCGATCGGCGTGCAGGTCACCAACGTGACGTAGTCCTTGCCTGGCACCGCCTGGAGATCCTTCGTCTGCTCGGGAAGGACCGTCCGGATCCGGTCGACCCGGTAGGTCAGCGTCTGGTCGAGCACCGTCACCGTGAACGTGTCCCCGAGCTGGACCTTGTGCAGGTTGCTGAAGAGGGTGATCCCGGCGATTCCAGAATGACCGGCCAACACCGCGTGCGTCCCCGAACCCCCCACCGGCAAGGAGGTGCCGTAGAGGTGGCCGAGCCCGCGTTCGAGGGCCAGCGACCCGGTGCCGTGGTAGATCGGCAGGCTCACCCCGACGTGCGGGATCGCCAGGATGCCGATGATCCCGTCCGGTCCGACGTCGAGGGTATGCAGATACTGGGCGGCTGCGGCGCCGGTGACCGTCTCGCGTCCACCTCCGGACGCGCTATACGGGTCCTGCAAGGGCCCGGTCGGCAGATGTCGGTTGTACTCACGAGCAGCAGCCAGCTCCCGGGACGTCTGCGCCGGCGTCATCGATGTCACCGTGTGCACGTAGCCGGAGATCGTGTCGGCGTGGGCCCGGTCACTGAACCAGGCGCCCGCTTGAGGGTAGAACAGCACACTCAGTCCGGCCGTCCCGATCAGGACGACCAGGATCCGACGGATCGACCAGCGGGTGAGGACAGAGCGCCACCGCGACGGTCGCGCCGTCTTCCGGCTGCCGGTCGCGGTGCTGCCGCTCAGTCCTCCTCCCGGCGCCGGTTCCTGGCCACGATGACGAACCCGCCGACCAGCAGCAGCAGACCCCCGACGAGCAGGGCGAGCCGCGGTCCGCCGGTGCTCGGGAGGAGGTCCCCAAGGTGCGGCGGCTTGCACTCATGTCCGCGGCAGTTGTTCGGTGGAGACACTGCCGTGCGGACGTTCGTCACCACGAGGTCGACGCCGACTGCCGAGGTCTGCGCTGTCACCGTGAACTTGACCGGCTCACCAAGGAGCTCGTAGCCCGGTGGCGCCTTCGTCTCGTTAAGCCAGTACGTCTGGTAGCCGACGGTGCCCGGGGAGACCTCGACCCCGTCGGCGAAGTCGGAGTAACGCAGACCGGCGATCGTCAGCCGGCCTTGGGCGTCGACCGGGAAGCTGCTCTGCCCGGCCAGGGCGATCGCGTGCGTGCCGGACTGGGCGTCGGCCTCCGTCGGGTAGACGCTGAACACGGCTCCGGTGAGCGGCTTTCCAGCGGCGTCCGTCTTCTGCACCGTAATCGAGCCCCACTTGGTCAGTACCGGCGGCGAAGACGTCGGGCCACCGGGCTGGCCTGGCGCGATGTCGAAGCTGTGCTCGTTCGGGTACAGGACGGCGGTGTTGGCGACGATTCCGACGGCAGTGACGACAGTCCGTACGACGACCGTGACCTGGGTCGCCCGATGGGCCGCCAGCACCGCCCGACCGGCGGCCGTGAACGTGACCGTCAGCGTGTGCGTCGTGCTGTCGAAGTCGACGGTGTAGTCGCTACCGGCGCTGACCGGCGTGCCGTCCACCAGGGTGACGGTCGCGCTCCGGTAGTCGAGCTTCGCGTCGAGGTGGTCGAGGATCTTGTAGCCGTCGATCTTCTCGACGTTCGGAACGTCGCCGGTGATCGTCCAGTTGACCGGGTCGCCGAGCGAGATGGCGCTGGCGTCGTCGACCGACTTCGTCACGCCGTCGACCGAGTTCTTGGGGTAGACGCTGATGTTGTACAGCCATCCGGCGCCGTTCGGCTGTGTCTGCGGCACCGAGACCAGAAACGGCGCCGACGGGGTAGTCCCGGCGGGCCACTGGGTCTCGGTGACCAGGTAGAGGCCGAGCGGAAGGCTGCTCAGCGACGCTTCGCCGGCAGCGTCGGTCGTCACCGGGGAGCCGGTGGCCGCTGCCAGGACGTAGCCGGCAGCCTGGATCGAGCCAGGCGCATCATCAGCGTTGAACGTCGTGCTCAGCGCCGCTGCGTCCTGCCAACCTTGGTTGGTGGCCAGATCGATGCCGGTCACGTCGGCGACCGAGAAGGTGACGCCGGCGATCGGGGCTCCGGGAGCACCCGACAGGGCAGCACCAGCCTGGGTCTTGTGGATCGTCAGGGAACCGACCTGTCCCGGGTCAGGCAGCGATGGCGACGCTGCCGACGCGATCGGCACGAGGCCGACCATCACGGTGGCAGCCGCGGCGATCGCCAGGACATACCTGCGGAGGCGTCCTGTGAACTTCTGGGACATGTGTCGCTCTTCCTTCGTAGCTTGGCGGCCAGAGGTGGTCTCCCCGGCCCCACGATGGGGGCGTCGACCCGGTCTGGGTCGACGCCCCGCACCGTGCGGGATGTGCAGGTGCTCAGTCGGCCTGACGACGGCGGACGCTGAGGACCAGCGCCAGACCGATCAGGACAGCGCCGGCGATGTAGTAGTTGCGCAGGCCGTGCCCACCGGTAAACGGCAGCTGGAAGCCGGCGTTCGCGGGCACGTCCTTGACGGTCACGTCCACCCCGACTGCGGTGGTCGCTGCCGTGACGGTGAACGGGATCGGCTCGGCCTGCAGCTCGTAACCCGTCGGAGCCTTGGACTCCACCAGGTAGTACGTGCGGTAGTTCGGGTCACTGCTCGTGACCGCAGCGCCGTTGGCCCAGTCCGAGTAGCGCAGGCCCGAGATCGTGACCTGGCCGTTGGCGCCGACGACGAACTCCTGGTTCGGAGTCCCGAGGTCGACCGCGTTGGTGCCGGCCTCAGCGTCGGCCTGGCTCGTGTAGACCTTGAACGCGGCACCCGCGAGGGCAGTGCCGCCCTGGTCGGTCTTGAGCACAGTGACACTGCCCCACTTGGTCACCACCGGCGGAGTCTCGACCGGACCGCCCGGCTGACCCGGCTGGATGGAGAAGCTGCCGGCGTTCGGGTAGAGCACGGCGGTGTTGGCGATCTCGCCGACCGCGTTGACCTTGGTGTTGACCACGAGCTGGACCTGGGCGGAGCTGTGCGCGGCGAGCTTGGCCAGACCGGCCGTCGTGAACTGGACCGAGACGAGGCTGCCGCCCGAAGCCAGGGTGTAGTCGGTGCCAGCCGTGAGAGTGGCACTGTTGTCACTCAAGGTGACCGCAGCGCTGACGAAGTCGAGCTTGGGGTCGAGCTGGTCGGTGATCTTGTAGCCGTCGATCGTGGCAACGTCCGGGATGTCACCGAGGATCGTCCAGGCGACCGGGTCGCCGAGCTTGACGGCACCGGCGTCCGAGACGGTCTTGGTGACCGCGTTGATCCCGTTCTTCGGGTAGACGTTGACGTTGTAGAGCCAGTGGTCGTGCGCGCTCGGGTCGGTCAGCGGGACCGAGACCAGGAACGGTGCCGACGGCGTGGCACCGGCCGGCGGCGCCGACTCGGTGACCAGGTAGAGACCGACCGGCAGCGAGCCGAAGGTCGCCGTGCCGGCGCCGTCGGTGGCCTGCGTCGCGGCAGTACCGAGCGTGTAGCCGGCCGCCGTGATCGATCCGGAAGCGTTGGATGCGTTGAACGAGCCGCTCAGCGTGCTCGCCTTAGTCCAGCCGGCGTTGGTGGTCAGATCGATGCCCTGGACCTGCTGGACGGTGAAGCCCACGTTCGCAAGCGGCGAGAGGCCCGCGAGCGTTGTCGGGTCGAGCGCGCTGCCGTCGTGCGGCAGGTTCGTCGGCGTCGCCGGCTGCTTGTACTTGTGGACGATGATCGAGCCGGTCTGGCTCCCGTCTGGCAAGGACGGCGACGCGGCGGACGCGGTCGAGCCGAGACCGACCATCGCTACGGCGATCGCAGCGATCGCGAGGAAGAGCGCTTTGAAGCGCCCACTGGTGGGATGGGACATGGTGTGAGGTTCCGTTTCTATGAAGAGGTGCTGCTGGTGTGGAGCAAGGTTTAGTACGTCGTCGTCGGGGTGGTCCGGATGGTCGGGGCTACCTCTTCACCCGCCTCCCGATGACCGGGGAGGTCGTTGGGCGGCGTCCGAGGAGTAGGGCGAGGAAACCGGTCAGGGCAAGCAGAACCACACCGGAGAGTGCGAAGGGCCTCGTCCCGTGGCCTCCCGCGAACGGCAGCACCAGCGCAGCCTGGTCTCCCACGACGATCTCGGGACTGCCGGTGTGCGTGCCGACGCTGATCGACGGGCTCGTGCCACCGGAGATCGTCACCGCGCCCGTCGAGGAGACGACGAACTTGATCTGCTCGCCGAGAAGCTCGTAGCCAGCGGGGGCTGTGGTCTCGGTCAGCCAGTAGGTCCCCGGCTGGAGGTTCGACAGCAGGAACTCGCCGTTCTGGCCGATGACCGGCTGGACGCCGCTCGCGATGACCGCGCCGGGGCCGCCGGCGGCGGCCGCCGCCTGGACGGTCCAGGTCGAGCCGACCAGCGACACCGTCGCGCCGGCACTGTTGGGACCGACCTTGCGCAGGTAGACGGGAAAGCGGGTCGGGGGCGTGTCACAGGCCGCGTCATCGGTGGTACTGGTCTCCTGACCGCTCGGGACGGCCACCGCGTTGTACAGGCCGGTCCCGGGACCAGCGCACGCCGCTGGCGTGGTGTTGTCGGCGAACGTGAAGGTCACCCTCACCGTGTAGGAGTCGGTCGACGCCGCGGCAATCAGCGTCCCGGCGGGAGCCAGAGTGAGGCTGAAAGGTCCGGTGGCCGGCGCCGTGGCGCTGCCGTTGCCCAGCGGACCGGTCCAGCTCGCGCCGGTCGGCACCAGGTTCGGGGCGAACGCCGGGGTATCGGTGAGCGCGCCGTACGAGGCCGCGGTCCCGCTGTTGATCTCCTTGACCGTGTACGTCGCCGTGTACACGCCATTGGCGTCCGGTCCCGTGACCGAGCCGGCTGACTTGGTCGCATTGAGGCAGACGACCGGCGCCGAGTCTTGAGCAGAAGTCGCACCGTTGTAGGCAGATCCGGCGCTCAGCGACGCCAGCACGGCGGTCGTCAGCGTCGTGGAAGACGAGGTCGTCGGGATCGCCGAGGTCCCGAGCGTACGGAGCTTGCCGTCGTTGCCCGCGAGGTAGACCATCGTGCCGACCTCGGTCACGCCTGCGGACCCGGGCACGCTGCCGACGGCGAGGAACGTGCCGGCGACCGGGTCGTAGCGGAACAGCGTCGTCGTCGTGACCGCAGACTGCGCCGCCAGGACCAGGATCGTGCCATCGGGAAGGGTCGCGGAGTCACCGGCCGAGAAGTAGCCGGCCGGGAGCGTGGCATAGAGCGTCGCTGCCCCAGTCGCCGGATTGATCGCGTAGAGCTTCCGGTTGTCGGTCCCCCCGGAGGTGCCGATCAGGATCCGGCCGTCGGGCAGGACGCTGAGTGCGTTCGGCGTGCTGAAGGTCAGCCAATTGATCCCGGTGACCGCGATCGTGCCCGTCTCCCGACCGGTCGCCGGGTCGAAGGTGGCGAGGGTCGGCGTGCCCAAGAGCGGTGTGACGACGCCGTAGAGCTTGGACCCGCTGGCGTTCATTGCGATGTCGGTGACCGAGCCCAGCAGGCTGCCGCCGGACGCCGTCGTCAGCGGGACGGTGGCGAGGACGGCCCCCGTGGTGTCGTAGGCGATCAGCTTCGGCGCGGTCCCCGCGGTCAGGCCGCTTCCGTTGTCGACGGTGTAGATCGGAGCGGGCAAGGTGCAGGTCGGCGTCACCGTCAACGTGGCGGTCCCCGGCGGGTTGAGGTTCGAGGTGATGTTCGATGGCCCGTTGGTATAGGAGCCAGCGATCGCCGATGTCACGTCGACGGTCACGGTGCACGACTGTTGGCCGGAGGCAAGGTCACCGCCGGTGACCGCGATCGAGCCGCTCCCCGCCGCCGCCGTGACGTTGTACGCGGCCCCGACGTTCGAGCTCGCCGCACAGGTGCCGGCGACGTTGGCCGGGCTGGCGATCTTGAGCCCGGCAGGCAAGGCATCGGTGATCGACCAGTCCTGCTTGGCGTTGAGATCGCTCGTGTTGGTCACGGTGAGCGTCAGCTTCGAGGTCCCGCCGGTGCCGATCGTCGTGGGGCTGAACGACTTGTCCAGTTGTGGGGTGACGTCGATGAGGCGGACGTTGTCGAACGCACCGTCGTTGCCGAGCGTCGTGCCGTTGTTGTTCCACATCTGGATGCCGAGCGTGCTGGTCGTCGCCTGGAACGCCTGGTCGGTGGTCATCGAGTCGATACGGACGGGCTTCGTGACCGAGTCGAAGAACCCGCCGACGTCGCTCGTCACCGATTGGGTGAAACTGCTGACCGTGGGGCTGGTGCTGGTCAGGCACCCGTTGAGCGCCGACCCGATCGGGTGCACCCCGTTGGACGCATCGGTCCAGGCGAACTGATAGGCCGGGTCTGCCGGGTCCGGTGCCCCCGTCGCGGATTTGCAGTTCATGTACGCGGTGTCGACATGGAATGCGTAGTAGTGGCCGACGGTCACCGGGATCGGCGTCGCGGTCTTGAACATGACCCCGTTTGTCGGGCCGCTCGGGATGATGTCGCAGGTGCCGCCGGCGCTAGCAGTCGACGTGCACTCGGTGTACGAGCTGTCGATGTGGTCCGTCGTCGGCGAGCCAGGGGTGAATTGCTGGCCCATCCCGAGCGCGAGCATCCGGAGGAACTGGTAGCTCAGCACACCCGGGGAGTCAGCGCACCGGTTGGGGTTCGCGGTGGTCGACTGCGCCCAAGCGGGGGTTGTGGTGTTGGAGTAGTCCAGGATCACGCCGTTGCAGCGCGCGGCGTTGATCCAGTTCGGTGAGCCTGTGTAGGTCTGGCCACCGGCACCGACGTACGGCGTGGACCCCGGTGCTGAGTAGGACTGGGCACCGAGGGCGGAGTTGTCAGTGCCGTTCTCAAAATCTTCCTGGTAGACCACAGTCGACGGCTGGGGCGTCCCTGGCTGGCCGGGAACGGTGGCGCCTGCGGTCGGCAGGATGCTGCTCGGAGCGAACGGCGCGCTGACGAGAACGAGCGCGACGGCCGCGACCATCAACGGGATCCGAGACGCGCCCATCGTGAAGAGCCGGGGCCTACCGGGTCGCCGCCGGGGTCGGTCGATCCGGGAGAGCCGGTGCGTGCCGTGCGCCATGAATGTTGTGTCCTCGCGTTGCCTGGACCCGGTGGACGGCAACGCGGGCTGCGCGCTCGACCTGATGGGAGTGATCCCTTGTGGGACACGGAACGTCGAGGCGTGGTCACGCGAAAATCGGAAAATTCATGATGTGAGGTAGGCAACAGGGGCCGGCCCGAGTCGGACCGGCCCCTGCTGGCGACGCCTCAGAACAGCAGAGCGGCTGCCGGATCCTCCATCATCGACGCGACATCGGCGAGGAAGCGCGAGCCGCTCTCGCCGTCGACGTGACGGTGGTCGAAGGAGAGCGCGAGGGTGCAGACGTCACGGATCTCGAGCCGCTCCTGATCGGCCGCCCCGACAACCCACGGCTGACGCTTGGTCGCACCGAAGCACAGGATCGCCGACTCGCCCGGGTTGATGATCGGCGTGCCACCGTCGACGCCGAAGACCCCGACATTCGTGATCGTGAAGGTGCCGGCGGCCATGTCGGCCGGCTGGGTGCGGCCCTCACGCGCCACAGCGGTCAGGTCGCCCAGCGCACCGGCGAGCTCGAGCAGGGAGAGCGTCTCAGCATCTTTGATGTTCGGGACGACCAGTCCGCGCGGCGTAGCGGCCGCGATGCCGAGGTTCACATAGCTCTTGAAGACGACCTCGCCGGACGCCTCGTCCCAGGTCGAGTTGATCACCGGGGTGCGGCGCGCCGCCCGCAGGCAGGCCGCGGCCAGGATCAGCAGCGGGGTGACCTTGACGTCGGCGAACTCGCGCCGACCGCGGACGCGCTCGACGAACTCGCTGGTCCGGGTGACATCCACGGTGATCCACTCGGTGACATGCGGGGCGGTGAAGGCGGAGGCCACCATCGCCGCGCCCATCATCTTGCGGACGCCCTTGATCGGCTCACGCCGCTCCCGCTCCGCCGCGGGTCTGCTCGCCGCCCCGTTCGTCGAGCCTGTCGAGACGCCGCCATCGGACGCAGCATCCTCCACATCCGCACGGCTCACCGTCCCGTTCGGCCCGGTTGCCGCGCAAGACGCAAGATCGACGCCGAGGTCCTTCGCCAGCTTGCGGACTGGGGGCTTGGCGAGCACGTGCGCGGCGGGCTGCACCAACGAGGCGAGCGCGACTGGTTCCGGCGTCTCGACAGGCTCGACGAATGAGGCGCCTGCCGCTACCCGGGCCCGGCGTACGGGCGCCCGTTCGGCCTTGTTGCGACCGACCAGGCTCTCGCCCTCCACCGCGCCGGTGGCGGCCGGGTTGGACAGGTCCAGCTCCGGCACGGGCGCGGTGGTGGGAGCCGCGACACCGTCGTCGATCCGGATGATCGGAGTCCCGACGGCGACGGTCTCGCCCTCAGGCACCATCAGCGCCACCACGACCCCGGCGTACGGCGACGGCAGCTCGACCAATGACTTGGCGGTCTCGATCTCCACAACGACGTCGTTGATCTTCACCTCGTCGCCGACGGCGACCTTCCACGACACGATCTCGGCCTCGGTCAGGCCCTCGCCCACATCGGGCAGCAGGTAGTCGCTCATCCTCGGTCCTCGCTTCGCTGCGGCTTCGGCTCCACGACACCAAGGCCCCGATGCTCAATTCTTCGCTCGCTGCGCTCGCTCATCCCGCTCCTCAGAACTCGAAGGTGCGGTCGACGGCGTCCAGGACGCGATCGAGGTCGGGGAGGTAGTCCTCCTCGATCCGCGATGGCGGGTACGGCGTGTCGAAAGCACCGACGCGCAGCACCGGCGCCTGCAGCGAGTAGAAGCAGCGCTCGGTGATCCGGGCCGCCACTTCCGCGCCCATGCCGAGGTTCGTGTGCGCCTCGTGGGTCACCACCGCGCGGCCGGTCCGGCGCACGGACTCCTCGACCGGTCCGAGGTCCAATGGCGAGAGGGTGCGCAGGTCGATCACCTCGATCGACCGGCCCTCCACCGCAGCTGCCTCGGCTGCTGCCAGGGCGGTCTTCACCATCGGCCCGTACGCGATCAGGGTCACGTCGGTGCCGGGTCGGGCCACCGTCGAGGTGAACAGCGGCGCCGGCGTCGCATGCTCGTCGAGCTCGGCCTTGTCGGAGTGGTACTGGCGCTTGGGCTCGAGGAAGATCACCGGGTCGTCGCACGCGATCGCCTGCTGGATCATCCAGTAGCCGTCGACCGGGTTCGAGCAGGTGACGACCTTGAGGCCGGGCGTGTGCGCGAACTGCGCCTCCGGCGACTCCGAATGGTGCTCGACCGCGCCGATACCGCCGCCGTACGGGATCCGGATCACCATCGGCACCCGTACATTGCCGCGGGTGCGGAAGTGCAGCTTGGCGACCTGGCTGACGATCTGGTCGTACGCCGGGTAGACGAAGCCGTCGAACTGGATCTCGCACACCGGCCGGTAGCCGCGCATGGCGAGACCGACGGCGGTCCCGATGATGCCGGACTCGGCCAGCGGGCTGTCGAGCACCCGGCCTTCGCCGAAGTCCTTCTGCAGCCCATCGGTAATCCGGAAGACACCGCCGAGCTTGCCGACGTCCTCGCCCATCAGCAAGACCTTGGGGTCATCCTCCATCGCCTTGCGGAGGCCGGCGTTCAGCGCCTTGGCCAGCGTCACCTTGCTCATGCGCCGACCTCCTGCAGGCTCGCGTCGGTGAAGCCGGCCCGGTAGGCGGCGTACTCGTCGCGCTGCGCTGCGAGCTCGGCCGTCTGCTCGACGTAGACGTCGTCGAAGATCCGCATCGGGTCCGGATCGCCGAGGGTCTTCACCCCGGCCCGGAGCCGCTCGCCCAGAGCGTCGGCCTCGAGCTCGACCTCGTCGAACCACGACGGGTCGACCAGGACGTTGCGGGTCAGGTAGGCGCGGACGCGGGCGATCGGATCCTTGAGCTTCCAGCGCTCGATCTCCTCGCTCATCCGGTAGCGGGTCGGGTCGTCGGTGGTTGTGTGCGCACCCATCCGGTAGGTGTAGGCCTCGACCAGCGTCGGCCCGTTGCCTTCGCGCGCCCGTTGCAGCGCGGCCTGGGTAACGGCGTAGCAGGCCAGCACGTCGTTGCCGTCGACCCGTACGCCGGGGAACCCGAACCCCGCCGAGCGCTGGTACAGGGGGACCCGGCTCTGCCGCTCGCTGGCTGCCGAGATCGCCCACTGGTTGTTCTGGCAGAGGAACACGACCGGTGCGTTGTAGGAAGCAGCGAAGACCATCGCCTCGCTGACATCGCCTTGGGAGGAGGCACCATCGCCGAAGTAGACGCCGACCGCGGTATCCCGGTCGTCGTCGCCGGTGCCCACCAGGCCGTCGGCCTGGACGCCCATCGCGTAGCCGGTGGCATGCAGCGTCTGGGCGCCGATCACGACCGTGTACGTCGCGAAGTTCGACTCCTTCGGGTCCCACGAGCCGTGGTCAACACCGCGCCACATCGCGAGCAGCTGCAGCGGGTCGACACCGCGGCAATAGGCAACGCCGTGCTCCCGGTACGTCGGGAAGACGAAGTCCTGAGGCCGGAAAGCCCGCCCCGAGCCGATCTGGGCGGCCTCCTGGCCGAGCAGCTGGGCCCACAGCCCGAGCTCGCCGTGCCGCTGCAGGGCCGTGGACTCGGTATCGATGCGGCGGGTGAGGACCATGTCGCGGTAGAAACCGCGGATGACCTCGGCCTCGTCCTGCCCGTCGTCGACGGCGAAGGAGTACTCGTCGTCCTCGACGCGCTCCCCTTCGGGGGTGAGCAGTTGGACGAACGCGGGGTCGGTAGCGGGGTCGAGAGGGCCCATTGCTGTCTCCTGAAGATGTGCGGCAGGCGGGGTCTCCGCTTACGCGCTTCGGCAGATCAAGGTCCCGCCTGGCGAACAAGGGTGGTGTTGCGCGTGTGACGAGGACCACGTGTCCGTCACGGTACCCACGGCGTGACGAACTTCGCCAACCAACTCATCAGTAACTTTTTGACTGTCTACCTACTGTCTCGGGCCCGGTATTTGCCCCTCCGACAACCGGGTCTGCAAGCGCTCGGCCCTGGCACGGGCCTGGCACGGGCCTGGCCCGAACGGACTACCTGGTCTATGTCCGCTTCGCCTATGTTTGGCATGTTCTAGTCCGTTAATCCTGATCCGGTCTAGTCTGACCCGCGGGAGCCACCAGTCCGGGGGGACAGCGGTGGCGCGGGAGGGAACACCGATGAACGTCCTAGTCGGCGCGAGCGTGGTCGCGCACGGGATTCACTACGCCGTACTCGCGGTCGGGCTGATCGGCCTCGCCGTACTCCTCGGCCCGCAGCTGCTCGGGATCCGCCAGCAGCGCACGGTCCACGACGAGCACGACCGCAAGGTGCTCGCCCTGGCCGACCAGATCGCCGCCGGGACCTTGGGATCCTCGGTCCCCGCCGGCACCTCAGCCGTCTCGATGGCGCCGGCGCAGCCGGCCCCCGTCTGGGACATCCGCTCGGGCCTGCTGCTGCCGATCGCGGTGGTCAGCTCGACCGCGGCCGCCGTCGTCCACGCCGCCGTGTGCCCCGAGCACTTCGCCGAGAAGTTCATCTTCGGCGTGTTCTTCGCGGGCTCGGCCATCGCCCAGATCATCTGGTCGGTCGTGATGGTGATGCGGCCCCGCCGCCCGATGCTGGTCGAGGCGGCGTACGGGAACGCCGTGGTCGCTGCCTTGTGGGCGGTCACCCGCACCGTCGGGCTGCCCTTCGGCCTGCTGCCCAAGCCCGAAGAGGTCGGCCCCTGGGATGTCTGCTGCGGCGCCTGGGAGCTGATTGCGGTCGGCGCCTGCATCGCCCTGCTCCGTCGCGGCGGCACGCTGCCCCGACTGGCCGCATGGACCGGCTGGCGCCGGTCGGCCCAGCTGTTCACGCTCGGCTCGGTTGCCGTCATCGCCGGCCTCTACCTCAGCGGTGCTGGCGCGTGAGGGAGGTGCGGTCGTGGATCCCTGGAAAGTAGGCATGGTCTGCAACGCGATCATCATGATGGCGTACCTGCTGATCACGCTGGCGATCGTCGTGCCCCTCGCTCGTAGCCACCAGCTCCGAGCCAACCCACTCGGCGCCGCAACCGGCGCCATCTTCTTCACCTGCTCGGTGCACCATGGCGCGCATTCGCTGCACATGCTGCTGCCCGCGCTCGGCGTCCACGACCCTCAGGGGCTGGCGATGCGCTCTGCCTGGGGCTGGCCGCTGGCCTCCTGGGACGTCGTCGGTGCGCTGGTCGCCGTCTACTACTGGACGCTGCGACGCAACTACTCCTCGCTGATGCGCGGTGCCCAGCTCTTCGAGGACCTGCGTCAACGCGAGAGCCAGGCCCTCGAGCTCAACGACACCGTCCTGCAGGGGCTCGTGGTCGCCAAGATGGCGCTGGACCTGAACCAACCGGACAAGTCGCAGGAGGCGCTGACCGCGTCGATCGCGGCCGCGAGCTCGATCATCACCGGGCTGCTCGGCAACGTCGAGGCACCGGCCTTGGTCCGCCGCACTCCGGCGCAGCTCGAGCCGGTCCGCGGGGCAGAGAACGCATGACGGCAGAACCGCTCCCCCCGCAGGACATCGAGTCGTTGCGGGTGGTGATCATCGACGACACCGCCGATCTGCGCGAGCTCCTCCGGTTCGCCCTCGTGCGGGGCGGGATGACCGTCGTGGGCGAGGCCGGCGACGGCCGCGCCGGCATCGCTGTGGTCGCCGAGACCGTGCCGGACGTCGTGCTGCTCGACCTGTCGATGCCGGTGATGGACGGATTGGAGGCGCTGCCCCCGATCCGCGAGCTCGCGCCGGCCGCGCACATCATCGTGCTCTCCGGCTTCGGCGCAACCCAGATGGCCGAGCGCGCCCTGGACCTCGGCGCCAACGGCTACCTGGAGAAGGGCGCCTCGCTGGGGCGGGTCCTCGACCACATCCGCGACATCGTCGATGGCCGGACGACCAACCCGATCGGGCGTGCACTCACCCCGACCCACGAGTCGCCGCTGCAGGCAGCCCCCGGAGACGAGGCCAGCCGGGTGCCCGTCCAGCGCGATGCCGCGGCAGCAGCTGCCGAGGTCTGGGACGCGCTGACGCTGGCACCCTTCGGGATCGTCGAGGTCGGGGCCGAGCCTCCGTTCCGCATCCTGCGGATCAACCCCGCCGCCGAGGAGCTCCTCTTCGACGCCAGCCAGCCCGACGTGACGTCCGCCGGGACGCCGTTCAACATCTGCGCCGGCGACATCGCCGCCACCATCGCCGAGAACCGACTGCGTGGCGACATCGACTTCGAAGCGGTGCTGGACTGGCAGCCGATCAACGTCAACATCCGCCACACCGGCACCTCGCTGCTGGTCTACCTGCGCACGATCACCGAGGAGGTCGGCGTCCTGCGCAGCGCGATCGCGACCACGGCGCACGAGATCCGCGGTCCGGTCGCCGTGCTCTGCGCCATCGCCGAGGCGATCACCGAGGACGACCTCGACCCTGAGGAGCACCGACGGCTGATGGCCTCGGTGGCTCGTCAGGCCCGGATGCTCGACGGCATCACCGCCGACCTGCTGACCGCAGCCCAGATCCAGCGCGGCACACTGCGGATGGACCTGCGCGACGTCGACCCGGCTGTCGTCGCCGACGCGGTCATCGGCGACCACGACGTCACCGGCGCGACGCTGGAAGTGACCGACCGCCGGCTGGTCCGCGCCGATCCGCTGCGCCTCTCCCAGATGATCAGCAACCTGATCAGCAATGCCACCAAGTACGGCGAGCCGCCGATCCGGATCCGGGTCCGGCCGAGCACCGATCACGACCGTGGTGTCTGCATCGACGTGGAGGACGCCGGGGCCGGCGTACCGGTCGAGTTCCGCAGCAAGCTGTTCCGCGAGTTCAGCCGCGCTTCGGGGACTGCTGCCGCCGGCACCGGACTCGGCCTGCACGTCGTGCGGACGCTCGCGGTGGCCCAGGGCGGCACCATCGGGTACGCCGCCGGGGAGCACGGCGGCTCCGTCTTCACCCTTACCCTGCCGGCCGCTGTGCGCGACTGACCAGCCGATCGGTACTGGGCGCGACGTGTGCCCGGAAGCTCCCACTCCCGGGCACACGTCCATTCCGAAGTCGCGTTGGAGCGGTGGTGACGGCGTGCGCCATGGGGGGTAGGCACTGATCGCCCGATCCAACGTCTGGGGGCTGACTTCGGCGTCCGGTGTCGGCGGTCCCCCTGGATCTCTCGCAGTGCATCTCTCGCGGCATCTCTCGCGGCCCTCGCTCCGGCTGCAGACGATCGCCGTCCCGAGGACGGGCTGCAGCGGTGCCGCTCAGGGCCACTAGATGGCCAGCGACGTCAGGGCGGCAAGGGCGTCTGCCCCGCGTGGAGACAGTGGGCTAGCCCGTTGACGGACCGGAGTGGACCAGTGAATCGCCCGAACCGGGACTCGTGCGTCAAATCCTCGTGCCACTGGCTCATCGATGGCCCCCTACAGTGTGCGGGTGCCTGCTCGCAGCCCTGCTCTCGGCGTCGGCCTCGTCGTCCTCGGTGCGAGCTGCTTCACGATCAATGCCGGGTTCTCGCGCGTCGCTCTGAGAGCCGGCGTGGAGCCGGCGATGCTGACCACGATCCGGGTGACGATGACCTTCACCGTGCTGCTGCTGATCGCGGTGCTGTTCCGGCGTACGGCGCTGCGGCCACCGACCGGGCGCACCCTGGCCCTGGTGATCGCCCACGGCCTGATCGGGGTGGCCGCACTCCAGTGGACCTACTTCGTCGCTATCGACCGGCTACCGCTCGGGATGGCGCTCCTGCTGGAGTACCAGGCCCCGATCCTGGTGGCCCTCTGGGCGCGCTTCGCGCAAGGCGCGGCGGTGAACCGGACGCTGTGGCTCGGGCTCGCCCTGGCAGTCGGCGGCTTGGCCGCAGCCACCGAGGTCTGGCACGGCGCCCGGTTCAACGGGGTGGGCCTGGTTGCCGGATTCGCTGCGGCGATCTGCTTCGCGGCGTACTTCGTGATCGGGGAGGCGGGTGTCAGCTCTGTTGACCCGCTGCGAGTGATCCTCTGGTCGTTCGGCGTCGCAACCGTGGCGCTCAACGTCTTCGAGCCGCTGACTCGGTTCCCAGCCAGCACCTTGAGTCATCGCGTCTCGTTGCTCGGCGTCCTGGACGGGCACCGGCTGCCGCTGTGGCTGGTGCTGGCCTGGGTGGTCGTGCTCGGGACCGTGGTGCCGTTCTTCGCCGAGCTGTTCGCCCTCGCGTTCGTTCGTGCTACGACGGTGACCGTGATCGCGATGCTCGAGCCGATCGGCGTCTCGGCACTGGGCTGGGCCTGGTTTCGCGAGTCCCTCAGCCCGATCGCGATCGCCGGCTGCGTGGCTGTTGTCGTGGGGATCCTGGTGGCCCAGACGGCCCGGCCGATCTCCCACGCTGGGTCATCCGGTAGTGAAACCCTGCTCGCCGGCCCTACGCTTCCGTCATGAAGTTCGTCTGGTGGGTCGTCATCAATGCCCTCGGTGTCGGAGCCGCCGTCTGGCTCTTCGACGACATCACCCTGACTGCGAGCAGCGACACCAAGAACGTCGAGACGCTGCTCATCGTCGGCCTGATCTTCGGCATCATCAACGCCGTCGTACGGCCGGTGATCAACATGCTGGCGCTGCCGCTGATCATCCTCAGCCTGGGCCTGGGCTTGATCATCACCAATGCCCTGATGCTGCTGCTGACCAGCAAGGTCGCCGGCTCCTTCAACCTGCACTTCCACGTGCACGGCTTCTGGACGGCGGTCTGGGGCGGCATCGTGATCTCGTTCGCCTCGATGATCGCGCACGTGCTGCTGCCTGACGGCAAGAAGAACGACTGACCGGGGCGGCGTTGAGCCTACGGATCGGCTTCGTCTGCCTCGGCAACATCTGCCGGTCGCCGACCGCTGAGGTCGTCACCCGCGCCCTGGTCGACGAAGCCGGCCTCGACGTCCTCGTCGAGAGCTGCGGCACCGGCGGCTGGCATGTCGGCGAGCCGATGGATCCACGCGCTGCACGCGTTCTTGCCGACGACGGTTACGACCCTTCGCAGCACCGCGCCCGCCAGTTCGGGCCGTCGTGGTTCGACCACGACCTCCTGCTGGCGATGGACGCCGCGAACCGCGGCGACGTCCTCGCCGTGCTGCCCGCCGAGCGCCATGACCGGGTCGCTCTCTTCCGCAGCTGGGACCCCGAGGTGCGTGCCGGCGCTCCCGTTCCCGACGTCCCGGATCCCTGGTACGGCGGCCCCGACGGGTTCCGCGACGTGCTCGCGATGGTCGAGCGCACGGCTCGAGCACTCGTCGCCGACCTCGCCACCTGGCCAGGAGTCCGCTGAACCGGTCTGGTCAGGCCCACCACCCGAGGGCGAGGATGGGGGCATGGCCCGGATGCGGACGCTGGCGGAGCGAGCCGAGCAGCTGCTCGGGTCGGCGGTCGTCTCGACCTCTCCGGTTGCCGGTGGGGACACCTGCACCTCGACCCGGCTGCGTCTCAGCGACGGGCGCTCGGCGCTGATCAAGACCCGCGCCCATGCCCCGGAAGGCTTCTTCGAGGCCGAGGCCCGCGGGTTGCAGTGGCTCGCCGAGCCCGGGGTGGCCGCCGTGGCCGAGGTCCTCGGCGTCCAGACGGACTGCCTGGTGCTGGGCTGGATCGAGCCGAGTCGGCCGAGCCCGGAAGCGGCTGCCGAGCTCGGGCGGATGCTCGCCCGGCTGCATCGCAGCACAGCCGACTGTTTCGGGGGCGAGCAGGACGGGTTCATCTCCTCGCTCCCGCTGCCGAACAAGCCGACTGAGAGCTGGCCGGAGTTCTTCGCCGTACGCCGGATCCTGCCGTACCTCCGGCTCTGCACCGACCGCGGCCAGATCACCGCCGAGGATGCCGCAGTCGTCGAGTCTGTCGTCCGCAGGATCGTCGAGCTCGCCGGGCCCGGGGAGCCGCCGGCCCGATTGCACGGCGACCTGTGGTCGGGCAACGTCGTCTGGACCGCCGAGCACGCGGTCCTCGTCGACCCGTCTGCGTACGGCGGCCATCGCGAGACCGACCTCGCGATGCTCGCGCTGTTCGGGATGCCGCAGCTCGCCCGGGTCCTGGCGGCGTACGCCGAGGAGCACCCGCTCGCCGACGGCTGGGAGGACAGGCAGCCCCTGCACCAGCTGTTCCCGCTGCTCGTGCACGCGGCCATGTTCGGCGGACGCTATGGCGCCTTGGCCGGTGACGCCGCGAGGAAGCTGCTCTAACCCGACCGAGTCTCAGCGGACGTTCAGCACTTGCTGGCACTCTTGTGCAGTGAGCACCGAGGCCAGACCCCACATCCTCGTCGTCGACGACGACCGCGCTGTCCGTGAGTCGTTGCGACGGTCGCTGGAGTTCAACGGGTACAACGTCTCGCTCGCCTCCGACGGCGCCGAGGCGCTGGCCGGCATCAGCGGCGTCAACCCTGACGCCGTGGTGATGGACGTGATGATGCCGCGCCTCGACGGGATCGAGACGACCCGGGCCCTGCGCTCGGTCGGCAACCATGTGCCGATCCTGGTGCTGACGGCCCGCGACGCTGTCGGCGACCGGGTCGAGGGTCTCGACGCCGGCGCGGACGACTACCTCACCAAGCCGTTCGCGCTCGACGAGCTGCTCGCCCGGCTGCGGGCTCTGCTGCGCCGGGTCAGCCCGGATCCGGCAGACTCCGAGGAGCGCCTGGAGTTCGCCGACCTGACCATGGACCTTGCCTCGCGCGAGGTCGTCCGCGGCGACCGGACGATGACCCTGACCCGCACCGAGTTCGCCCTGCTCGAGCTGTTCCTGCGCCGGCCGCGGCGGGTGCTGGAGCGCTCGTTCATCCTCGAGGAGGTCTGGGGCTTCGACTTCCCCACCACCGCGAACAGCCTCGAGGTCTACGTCGGCTACCTTCGCCGCAAGACCGAGGCCGAGGACGAGCCGCGGCTGCTGCACACCGTGCGCGGGGTCGGCTACGTCCTGCGCGAAGAACCAACGTGAGCGGTCAGCGGACGCCGTACAACGTCTGGTCGGGCCTGCACTACCGCCGCTCGCTCGCCAGCCGGGTGACCATGCTGACCACCGTGGCGGTGGGCTTCGCCGTCAGCGTCGTCGCCTTCGCGGCGTACGCGACGGTGCGTACGCAGACCATCGGGGCCCTAGACGACTCGCTGCTCTCCCGTGCCGAGCAGGCCGCCAGCAGTGACGGCATCGACCTTGCAGCCCAGGCCCAGATCCCACCGTGGGCGCTCGGCGCCGCCGACGTGAAGATCATCCTGGTCGACGGCAGCACCACGCCGGCCGGCCGGCACAACCTCGATCCGACCGACTCCTTCGCGATCGGCGAGCCGGAGGTCCAGGTGGCCCGCGGCCTGAAGTCGCACACCGCCCGCACGGTCTACTACGACGGTGAACGCTGGCGGATGGTCGCCGTCGACGCCGGCAACGACCAAGCTTTAGTGCTGGCCCAGTCCTTGGAGTCGACCGACCGGATGCTCGACCGACTTGGCCTGGTGATGCTGCTCTTCGGCATCGCCGGGATGATCACGGCTGGTCTCGCCGGCTGGGCCGTGGCCCGCAACGGCCTACGCCCGGTACGCCGGCTCACCACGGCTGTCGAGGACATCGCCCGCACCCAGCGACTCGAGCCGATCCCGATCGACGGCAGCGACGAGGTCGCCCGACTCGCCAGTGCGTTCAACGAGATGCTGCGCACCCTGTCGGCCTCCCAGCTCCGCCAGCGCCAACTGGTCGCGGACGCCGGCCACGAGCTGCGGACCCCGCTGACCTCGCTGCGCACCAACCTCGACCTGCTGGTCCAGGCGGACGCGAGCACCGGCCTGTCGCCAGAGAGCCGAGCCGAGCTGCTCGACGACGTACGGGCCCAGATCGGCGAGATGACGACGCTGATCGGTGACCTCGTCGAGCTTGCCCGCGACGAGCCCGCCCGGCCGACCGTGGAGCCGGTCGAGCTGACCGCGGTGCTGGAGCAGGCGATCGCCCGGGTACGCCGACGCGCCGACGTGGACTTCAACGTGCGGACATCGCCTTGGTGGGTCCTCGGCGACGCCGATGCGCTCGAGCGCGCGATCACCAACCTGCTGGACAACGCCGCGAAGTGGAGCCCGCCGGGCGGCTCCGTCACGGTCACTTTGATCGAGGGCACCCTGATGGTGGCAGACCGAGGGCCTGGGATCTCCGCTCACGATCTGCCGCACATCTTCGAGCGGTTCTACCGCTCCGCCGAATCCCGCTCGATGGCCGGCTCCGGCCTCGGCCTCTCGATCGTCCGCTCGGTGGCCGAGCGGCACGGCGGCATCGTCCGCGCCGGGACCGGCCCCGGCGGCGGCGCCGGATTCTGGTTCAGCCTGCCTGGCCAGCCGGTCCCGCCCGAGGTCCTCGTCCCGCGCTGAAGGATTCTTGCCGCGGTCGTAGGGGGCACATAGAGAGTTCTCAGGATCGCTGGGCAGTATCGAGGACA
>DASRRQ010000066.1:0-11971 GCA_035695505.1 Marmoricola sp.
CTGCTGCGCGGCGAGGGCGACGAGACCATCTCATCGCGCGCCAGCGCGCTCGGCTGGGACTCCTCGGGCAACGTGCTGGTGATGACCGGAGGCCTCGGCCACGGCGATGCCCTCGACCACGTACGCCGCCTCGCCCGCGACCGCGGCCTCGGCTGCCTCTCGGCCGTCCAGGGCGAGCGGCTCGTCGTGGTCCTCGGCGGGGTCGGCGAGTCCGGCCGACCTGCGGAGGAGCTCACCGAGGTCTTCGCGGACGGCCCGGTCGTGATCGGCCCGGTCGTAGCATCCCTGAGCGACGCGAAACTCTCCGCCGACTCCGCCCACGCCGGCCTGCGCGTCGCGCACGGCTGGCCTGAGGCGCCGCGACCGGTGCATGCCGACGACCTGCTGCCCGAGCGCGCGCTGGGTGGCGACATACCGGCGCGACGTGCCCTGGTCGAGCAGGTCTACGCGCCGCTTGCGGCCGCCGGTGGCGCGGTGCTGGAGACCGTCGAGAGCTATCTGGCGCACGGATCCTCGATCGAGGCCGCCGGCCGCACGTTGTTCGTGCACGCCAACACCGTCCGGTACCGGCTCAAGCGCGCGACCGAGGTGACCGGGCTCTCCCCGACTCACCCACGGGACTCCTACACGTTGCGGCTGGCCCTGACCCTCGGCCGCCTCGATCCGCCTGAGTTGTAGGAATCCTACAAAGACGCACCGGCTGATTTCGTGCGCTGCGGACCCGCGTCACCGTCCGCCGTTCGGCAACAGTGGACGTGTGCTGATCATCGTCGCTCCCGGACAAGGAGCCCAGACTCCCGGTTTCCTCGGCCCCTGGCTCGAGGACCCGCAGTTCGCTGAGCGGCTGGGCTGGCTCAGCGCCGTCGCCGGCCTCGACCTGGCGCACTACGGCACGCAGGCCGATGCCGAGACGATCCGCGACACCGCGATCGCCCAACCGCTGCTGGTCGCCTCCGGGCTGGTCGCAGCGCTCTCGCTCTTCCCGCACCCCTCCGACGCGTTCGGCCGCATCGGCGCAGTCGCCGGCCACAGCGTCGGCGAGCTCACCGTGGCGGCCGGCGCCCGGGTGATCAGCGCTGAGCAGGCGATGGTGCTCGTCCGGGAGCGCGGCAACGCGATGGCCCAGGCCGCTGCCGTTACCGAGACCGGGATGACCGCGATCCTCGGCGGCGACGAGGCCGAGGTGATGGCCGCGCTCACGCACCACGGCCTTACCGCCGCGAACGTCAACGCCGCCGGCCAGATCGTCGCGGCAGGCACCGCCGAGCAGCTTGCGGCGTTCGCAGCCGACCCGCCGGCCAAGGCGCGGCTGATGCCGCTCTCTGTCGCTGGCGCGTTCCACACCGAGCACATGGCGCCGGCGGTCGGCGTGCTCGCCAAGCTGGCGCCCGCCGTCTCGACTCATGACCCGCGGACCGCGGTGATCTCGAACGCCGACGGGCAGGTCGTCCACGACGGGCGCGACGTGATCCGCCGGATCGTCAAGCAGGTCGCCCGTCCGGTCCGCTGGGACCTCTGCCTCGCCGCGATGCGCGACCTCGGCGTCACCGGGATCCTGGAGATGCCGCCGGCCGGGACGCTCACCAACATCGCGAAGCGCGCCCTGCCCGGTGTCGAGACCTTCGCCCTGAAGACCCCCGACCAGCTCGACGACGCCCGCTCGTTCGTCGACAAGCACGGCGCGCCGTCGCCGATGGACATCCACCCGACCTGGCGGATGCTCGTCTCGCCGTCCAAGGGCACCTTCGTGCGCAGCGCCGGCGACGAGGGCGAGTCCCTCGTCGCGGCCAGCTCGATCGGCCTTGTCCGCTCGACCCGTGACGAGACCGCGGTGCTGGCGCCGTACGGCGGCACCATCGTGGAATGGCTCGTCGAGGACGGCGACCTCGTCTCCCCCGGCCAGCCGCTGGTGCGGCTGCACCCCGAGGGTGTGGCGGTGTGACCGCGACGGCCACCTGGGAGATGCCGACCGGCTCCGCTCACGCAGCGGTGCTCGGGCTCGGCATCCATCGGCCCGTCCGCGTGGTCCCGAACTCCGAGCTGGTCGGCGCGATCGACTCCAGTGACGAATGGATCCAACAGCGCTCCGGGATCAAGGAACGACGCTGGGTCGGGCCGGCCGAGACTCTGGAGTCGATGACGCTGGAGGCGAGCCTCAAGGCCCTGGACTCCGCCGGCATCGAGCCCGCCCAGATCGACGCCGTCATCCTCGCGACCTGCACCAACACCCAGCAGATCACCAGCCTGGCGTCCCGGATCGCGTTCCTGCTCGGGGCCCAGAGCCCGGCGGCTTTCGACATTTCGGCGGCCTGCGCGGGCTTCTGCCACGGTCTGGGCCTGGCCAGCGACATGATCCGCGGCGGCAGTGCCAAGCACGTCCTCGTGATCGGCGCCGAGCGGCTCTCGCCGCTGGTCAGCGAGACCGACCGGGGCACGGCGTTCATCTTCGGCGACGGTGCTGGCGCAGTCGTGGTCGGTCCCTCCGACGTCCCCGGCATCGGGCCGGTCGTCTGGGGCTCGGACGGCGAGCAGCACAGCGCCATCGAGCTCAGTGCCGACTGGGTCGACGCGTTCAGCGCCGACGACCCCGTAATGCCGCACCTGACCATGGACGGCTCCTCGGTCTTCCGGTGGGCGGCGTACGAGATGGCCAAGGTCGCCCAGGAGACGCTCGACAAGACCGGGATCACTGTCTCTGACCTCGACCTTTTCGTCCCGCATCAGGCCAACATGCGGATCACCGACGCGATGGCGAAAGCTCTCAAGCTGCCCGACCACGTCCAGATCGCCCGCGACATCGCCGAGCAGGGGAACACCTCGGCCGCCTCGATCCCGCTGGCGCTCGCCAGGATGTACGCCGACGGGACGGCCCACAGCGGCGACTTGGCATTGCTGATCGGCTTCGGCGCCGGCCTGGCGTACGCCGCCCAGGTCGTCCGGATCCCCTGACTGCAGTACCCGTACGACCCCAGACGCACCACCCGCTCCACCCCTGACAACATCCGTCCAGAGCAGCATCCGTCCCGAGAGGAACACGAAATGCCCAGCACCGAAGAGATCCGCAACGACCTCGCCGAGATCGTCAACGAGGTGACCGGCATCCCCGCCGCCGACGTCCAGCTCGAGAAGTCGTTCACCGACGACCTCGACGTGGACTCGCTGTCGATGGTCGAGGTCGTCGTCGCCGCCGAGGAGAAGTTCGACGTGCGCATCCCCGACGACCAGGTCAAGAACCTGAAGACCGTCGGCGACGCCGTCAGCTACATCGAGAAGGCCCAGGCGGCCTGAGCCCGATGAGCCGCAGAAGAGTCGTAGTCACCGGAATGGGCACCACCAGCCCTGTCGGCGGGGACGTCGCGAGCACCTGGAAGGCGCTGGTCTCCGGCACCTCGGGTGTCCGGCACCTCACCGCGGACTGGGTCGCCGATCAGCCGGTGCGGATCGCGGGCACTGCGGCTGTCGACCCTTCCGACGTGCTCGACCGGGTCCGGGCCAGGCGCCTGGACCGGTCGGCGCAGCTGGCCATGGTCGCTGCGATCGAGGCCTGGGCCGACTCCGGCCTGGCCGTCGAGGACGGCGCTGAGCCGTTGACCGACCTGGAGCGCCTCGGAGTCTGCGTCGCGTCCGGGATCGGTGGCGTCACGACGCTGCTGAGCAACTACGACACGCTCAAGGAGAAGGGCCCGCGACGCGTGTCGCCGCTGGCTGTGCCGATGCTGATGCCGAACGCGCCAGCCGCTAACATCGGCCTGTACGTCGGCGCCCGCGCCGGCGTGCACACACCCGTCTCGGCCTGCGCGTCGGGCAACGAAGGCGTCGCACTGGCCGTGGACCAGATCCGCCTCGGCCGGGCCGACGTGGTCCTGGCTGGCGGCACCGAGGCGGCGATCCACCCGCTGCCGATGGCAGCCTTCGCCCAGATGATGGCGCTGTCGAAGACCGGTACCGACGATGGTCGCGACCCGTCTTCGGTCTCCCGTCCCTGGGACACCGCCCGCGACGGGTTCGTCCTAGGCGAGGGCGCCGGCGTCCTGGTCCTCGAGGAACTCGAGCACGCCCGTGCCCGCGGCGCCCGGATCTACGCCGAGGTGCTCGGCGCCGGGATCACCAACGACGCCCACGACATCGCTCAGCCGGACCCGGAGGGCCGCGGCGGCACCCGCGCGATCCAGCGCGCGATCGAGGACGCGGGCATCTCGCCCGCCGACATCGCGCACATCAACGCGCACGCGACCTCTACCCCGCAGGGTGACGTCGCGGAGGGGATGATGATCCACGCGACGCTCGGTAAGTACGCAGACGAGGTGGTCGTGACGAGCACCAAGTCGATGACCGGGCACCTGCTCGGCGGCGCCGGCGCGCTGGAGTCGATCGCCACCGTGCTCGCGATCCACCACCGGGTCTCACCGCCGACGATCAACCTCGACAACCTCGACACGGCCGTCGAGCTGGACATCCCGCGCACCGCTCGCGAGCTGCCCAGCGGCGACATCGCTGCACTGAACAATTCCTTCGGCTTCGGCGGCGCGAACGTCGCCGTCGCGTTCGGGAGCCTGTGATGACGACGTTGGCCGAGCGCACCCAGACCCACGAGGACCCGCGGCATCCGCTGAACCGGCTCGCCGCATTCTTCGACGACGGCCTGTTCACCGCACTGTCGCCGGTCGACAGCTCCGGCATGCTCGCCGCCGTAGGCCGCGTCAACGGCAAGACGTGCGTCGCATTCTGCTCCGACCCCACCGTGATGGGCGGGGCGATGGGCCACGACGGCTGCAAGGTCGTCGTCGCGGCGTACCAGCGCGCGCTGACCGACCGGGTCCCGATCGTTGGGCTCTGGCACTCCGGCGGCGCCCGGCTCGCCGAAGGCGTGCTGTCGTTGCACGCAGTTGGCGAGATCTTCCACGCGATGACCAAGGCATCGGGCACGATCCCGCAGATCTCGGTCGTGCTCGGGCCGGCGGCGGGCGGTGCGGCGTACGGGCCGGCACTGACCGACGTCGTCATCCTCGGGCCCGAGGGTCGGATCTTCGTGACCGGGCCGGACGTGGTCCGCTCCGTGACCGGCGAGGACGTCGACATGCTCCGCCTCGGCGGGCCCGAGCCGCACGGCAGGCGCTCCGGCGTCGTGCACGTGCTCACCGAGTCCGAGCGCGAGGCGCTGGACGCCGCGCGCGACCTCGCGTTCCTGCTCGGCGCGCAGGGCACGCTCGACGTCGCCGCCGTCGAGGACATCGACCTGGGCAGCCTGCTGCCTGAGTCCAACAAGCGGGCCTACGACGTGCACCCGCTGGTCGGCAGCGTCCTGGACGCAGGGACCGCCATCGAGCTGCATGCCAAGTGGGCACCCAACATCGTCACCACGCTCGGCCGCTTCGGTGGCCGCACCACTGGGGTGATCGCGAACAACCCGCTGCGCCTCGGCGGCTGTCTCGACTCCGCCTCGGCGGAGAAAGCATCGCGGTTCGTGCGGATGTGCGACGCGTTCGGGATCCCGCTGATCGTGCTGGTCGACGTCCCCGGCTACCTGCCGGGCGTCGGCCAGGAGTGGGACGGCGTCGTACGCCGCGGCGCCAAGCTGCTGCATGCGTTCGGCGAGGCTGTCGTGCCGCGGGTGACCGTGGTGACCCGCAAGACGTACGGCGGCGCCTACATCGCGATGAACTCGCGCTCGCTGGGTGCCACCAAGGTGTTCGCTTGGCCCGACGCCGAGGTCGCCGTGATGGGCGCCGTGGCCGCCGTCCGGATCCTGCACCGCCGCAAGCTCGCCGACGTCTCGCCCGAGATCCGCGCCGCCGTCGAGGCCGAGCTGGCCGAGGAGCACGCCCGGATCGCTGGCGGCATCGACAAGGCCGTCGAGATCGGCGTGGTCGACGAGATCGTCGAGCCGAGCCGCACCCGGTCAGCGATCGCCGAAGCGATCGCCGGCACCGGACTGGTCACCCGCGGGAATCACACCAACATCCCGCTCTGACCACGCGCTGACCCGGCTTTAGAGTGCACGTGCACACTGCCGAGATCGCACGGCCTTGTGCATTTGAGAGCCGGGTCAACGCACTGTGCGTGCACTTAAGAGCCGGGTCAGCGCACTGTGCGTGCACTTTAAAGCCGGGTCAGCGCAGTCAGACAACTTGGTGGAGCCAGCGGACGGGGACGCCTTCGCCGGCGTACCGGAAGGTCTCGAGCTCGTCGTCCCAGGGCTTGCCGAGCAGCTTGTCGATCTCGAGCTCGATCGTCGTGTCGCCCAGCGCCGTCCGGATCACCGCGGCCTTGAGCCGGTCTTCGGGGATCATCAGGTCGCCGTGCAGCCCGGTGACGCCGTGGAAGACGCCAAGGTCCGGAGTGTAGGAGAACCGGGCGCCCTCGGTGGCCGAGGTCGGCTCTTCGGTGATCTCGAAACGGAGCTGGTTCCAACCGCGCAGGGCGGACGCAATCGCAGCAGCAGTGCCGACGTCTCCGGTCCACGAGTATTCAGCACGGTATGTGCCGACCTGGGCCGACTGCGGCGTCCACTCCAGGTTCACGGCGTTGCCGAGTACGCCGCCCGCGGCCCACTCCACGTGCGGGCACAGCGCTGACGGCGCCGAGTGGATGAACAGAACTCCACGGGTCGCAGTACGTGTCACTTCAGCCTCCTCTGACTCCGGCGTTGAGCTACGCCTTCCCCGGCGGTCTCAGCAGTGTCAGTAGAAGCAGGTGTGACGAGTGTGAACTTGTGTACACCATTGTTACCTATGGAGCGCTCTCGCGCTAGAGGGACACAGGATCCGGCGGGACATCTGCGCCCGGTCAGCGTCGCCGGGCGGGACATCTGCGCCCGGTCAGCGGGATGTCCGCTTGCGCGCCGCCTTCCGCGGGCCGAGCTCCATCAGCGTGCGCAGGACCTCGGTCGCGACGCTCATCCCGGACAGGTGCGACTCGCCATCGATGGTCGCGAAGACCGCATCCGGGAGCCTCGCGGCCATGTGTACGCCGTGCGCGTGCGGGATGATGTGGTCGTCGTCGCCGTGCCACCAGCGCACCGGCACCGTCACGTCAGCGGCCTCGAATCCCCAGTGCCGGGTGAACAGGATGATGTCGGCGAGCGGGGCGCCGACCTGGAAGCGGGAGCCGTTGATCAGGTCATCGAGGAACATCGCCTTGAACTCAGGCCGGGCCAGCAGCTCCCGATCGCCGCGCGGCTGGAAGACCCCGTAGGTGCCGATGATCGGGCTGGCCAGCGGCTTGATGAGGTGGATCGCCGCCGCCAGCGCATAGCTCAGCGGCAGCCGGATCGCGCCGAGCACCGGGGCGGCGTACGGCGCGATCTCGATGAGTCCGCCGCGGATCGCGTCCGGCCCCTTGGTCGGAGCGACGCCGCCGAGTACGCCGACCCCGTGCACCTGGTCGGGAAGAGCCGCGCCGGCCGCGAGCGCATAGGGCCCGCCGCCGGACAGCCCGATCACCCGGAACGTGTCGATGCCCAGGTTGTCGGCAAGCACCTCCAGGTCGCCGGTCCAGTCGAGGACGTCGTCGTAGACGTGCGGCGTCGAGGTGCCGATGCCTGGCCGGTCGATGCCGATGATCCGCAGGTCGTGCTGCTCGGCGTACAGGCGGGCCTCGATCGGTACCTGCCGGCGCCCGCCCGGCGTCCCGTGCATCCAGATCACCGGGGCGCCCCGGGGCGTGCCGAACTCGGCGAACGAGAGTCGGCGCCCGTCGCGGACGGCGACCGACCCTTCGAGGCGCGGGCGAGCGATATCAGCCATGCCGGACATCCTCCCAGCCGCGGCGCCGTGTCGGAACACGCACCGATGTGATGCTGAGCGCGTCAGGCGGACTCGGTGCGGGCGGCGGCGAGGTCGACCACGTTCGCCGGGTTGCGGACCGCTCCGAAGAGCTGCCCATCGGCGCTGATCTCCGGCCCGTCGACGATGGTCGCCACCAGGCAGGTGATGTTGTCCCGCCCGCCGCGCGACAGCGCCCCGGCGATCAGCGCCGCAACCGCATCGTCATCGGCCCGGTTGCGCAACGTCCGCGCCAGCTCCGGCTCCCCGATCAGATCCGTCACACCGTCGCTGGCAAGCAGCAGCCGGTCACCGGGTGCCAGGTGCAGCTCGACCAGGTCCGGCTCGGCCTCTACCTGGCCGTTGACGGTGCGCATGACGACATTGCGCCAGGGGTGGTCCGGGATGTCGGCAGGCTCCAGCCGGCCCTCGTCGATCAGGTCCTGGACATAGGTATGGTCGCGGCTGATCCGGGTCAGCTCCCCATCGCGGAACACATACGCGCGAGAGTCGCCGAGGTGCGCAAGGGTGAACCGCTCGCCGTCGGTAACGATCGCCGTGAGGGTGGTAGCCATCCCGGTCCGCGACGGATCCGCCTCGACCCCCGCCCGCACCTGGGCCTGGGCCAGCCGGACCCCGTCGGCGAGGACGGCGGCCGGATCGTCACCGGCGCGCATCAGGGCGGTCGCCGAGACGGCGTACGCCGCCGTGGCCGACGCGACCTCGCCGGCTGCCCCGCCACCGACGCCGTCGGCGACGAGGATGCAGAAGGGGCCGACGAAGGCGGAGTCCTCGTTGCCGGTGCGGACCAGGCCTACGTGCGTCTCCCCGGCTCCTGAGATGCGGAGCATGCGCGCACCTCCTGACACGGGACGAGATCTCGAACTGACACTCAAGCGGGTGGCCGTTGACCGGCCTGGGGAGACCCTCTCACGGTTCCCTGTGCCGCGCATGTGGCGCCGACCCGCAACAATGGGCGCATGGAGTGGCTCCTGCTCGTCGTCTCGCTGGCCTTGACGGTCATCTGCGGGCTCTTCGTCGCGGCCGAGTTCTCGCTGGTGACCGTCGACCGGGCCGAGGTCGAACGGGCCGCGACCGGAGGTGACAGCGGCGCGGCCGGCGTCGCGATGGCGCTCCGCTCCCTGTCCACCCAGCTCTCCGGTGCCCAGGTCGGCATCACCCTGACCAACCTGGCGATCGGCTTCCTGGCCGAGCCGGCGATCTCCCAGCTGCTCGAGACGCCCTTGCGCGGCATCGGGCTCCCGCACGGCGCGGTCGAGCCGACCTCGGTCGTCATCGGGATGCTGCTGGCGACGTTCGCGACGATGATCTTCGGCGAGCTGGTGCCCAAGAACGTCGCCCTCGCGCTCCCCCTGGCGACCGCGAAGGCGACGCAGACGGTCCAGCGCACCTTCACGATGCTGATGTCCTGGCCGATCAAGCTGCTCAACGGCTCGGCGAACGCGATCGTCCGGTCCCTTGGTGTCGAGCCGCAGGAGGAGCTCCGCTCGGCGAGATCGTCGGAGGAGCTCGCATCCCTGGCCGGCCGGTCGGCGACCGAGGGCACCCTGGACACCGAGACGGCGCATCTGGTGCAGCGCTCGATCGCCTTCGGCCCGCGGACGGCCGGGGAGATCATGACCCCGCGGATGCGGATGGCCACCGTCGACGTGACCGACCCGGTCTCGGAGATCATCGACCTGTCCGCAGCGACCGGCTTCTCGAAGTTCCCGGTCACCAAAGGCAGCACCGACAACATCGTCGGCTCGGTGCACGTGAAGCAGGCCGTCGCCATCGCCCGGTCCGACCGCTCGTCGACCCAGGTCCGCGAGGTGATGGTGCCGGCCACCGTCGTCCCGGAGTCGCTACGACTCGACCCGCTGCTCGCACTGCTGCGCGGCGAGGGCTTCCAGATGGCGATCGTCTCCGACGAGTACGGCGGGACCGCAGGCGTCGTGACGCTCGAGGACGTCGTGGAGGAGATCGTCGGCGACATCGCCGACGAGCACGACCGCGTCGGCGCCCGTCTCCGGCAGCGACCCGACGGCTCCTGGATCGTGTCGGGTCTGCTGCGGCCCGACGAGGTGCTCGATGCGACCGGGGTCGCCCTGCCCGAGCACGACGACTACGACACCATCGCCGGCCTGCTGGTCCAGGTGCTCGGCAAGATCCCGGTCCGCGGCGACGAGGCCGTCGTGCCGCTGCCGGTCATCACCCCCGATGACGATGACGAGGACGAGGACGCCGAGCCGCAGCCGACCAGCGCGGTGCTGCGGGTCGAGAGGATGGACGGCCTGCGCGTCGACCGGATCTCGCTGCGCGTGCAGCTGCCCAGCGAGGTGGACGCATGAGCACCCAGGGAGCCTTGGTCCTCGGCGCGTTCCTGCTGCTGGGCAACGCGTTCTTCGTCGGTGCGGAGTTCGCGCTGGTCTCGGCTCGGCGTACCCAGATCGAGCCGCGGGCCCAGCAGGGCTCCCGACTGGCCCGGTCCGCGCTCCGCGCGATGGAGCACGTGTCGCTGGTGATGGCGGCGGCCCAGTTCGGGATCACGGTCTGCTCCCTCGGGCTCGGTGCCGTCGCCGAGCCGGCGATCAGCGACGTGCTCGAGCCGGTCGCGCGAGCCGTGAACCTGCCGCACGGCGCCGTGCACCCGCTGTCGTTCGGGGTCGCCTTGGTGCTCGTCGTCTACCTGCACGTCGTGCTCGGAGAGATGGTCCCGAAGAACCTCGCGCTCGCCGGCCCGGAGCGCGCGGCGCTGGTCTTCGGGGCGCCGATGGTCACGATCGTCGCGGCGCTCAAGCCGATCGTCTGGCTGCTCAACGCGACCGCCAACGCGATGCTGCGCCTCGTCGGCATCGAGCCGCAGGCGGAGATCTCCTCGGCCTTCACCCGCGAGCAGGTTGAGGCGCTCGTCGACGAATCACGCGCCGAAGGGCTGCTCGAGGACAGCGAGTACGAGCGGCTCTCGGGCGCTCTGGGGTTCACCTCGCGGACGGTCTCGGACGTGTTTCTGCCTACCGCCAGCTTGGAGACCGTGCATCAGGGCGCCAGAGCCACGGAGGTCGAGGCGATCTGCGCCGAGACCGGCTTCTCCCGGTTCCCGGTCGTCTCCGATACCGGTGCGCTGATCGGGTACCTGCACATCAAGGACGTACTCGGCCACGACCCGCACGGGCGGGCGCAGATCGTCGAGGACCGCTGGATCCGCTCGTTCGCCAACGTCCGCGAAGATGACAGCCTCGTCGCCGCGCTGCAGACGCTGCAGTCACAGGGGGCGCACATGGCGCGGGTGGTGGATCAGGCCGGGCTGGTGGTCGGGGTCGCGACCTTGGAAGACGTCATCGAAGAACTAGTCGGCGAGATCCGCGACGCCGCCCATCACTGACGAGGAAGCGACCACGCGATGTGTCTCAGGCGGCCGTGACCGGGACGCGATCCTCGTGGCCGTCGGGCGCGAGGTAGCGGCCGTCGTCGAACAGGATGACGCCGTTGCAGAGCTGGCACCAGCCCTGCTCGGAGTGGTCCGAGACGAGGTGTGCGCTGCAGCAGTCTGGAGCGGATGCTTCCGGACACTGCGGGATGTGAGTGCACGACATTGTGCTCCCCCTTCTTTCCGTTCTGGGTGCAATGTCAATCGTGCACCTAGAACGGCATTGGAACGTGCTAATTTCGCAAATCGGGCACAAATTCTCTGAATCGTAATGTTCTGGTCTCTGGATCGACCGCGCTCAGGCGAGCGTGATCTGCGCCGCTGCCGCCCGGGCCGTGGCGCGCGCCGCATCGACGTCCGCGCCGAGCGCGAGGGTGACCGCCATCCGGCGTCGGCCGGAGACTCCGGGCTTGCCGAAGATGCGGACCTGGGTGTCCGCAGCGGTCAGAGCAGCGCCGACACCGGCGTACGACGGGGCCGCGTGGTCTCCCTCGAACAGCACCGCGCAGGACGCCGCCGGTCCGCGGTGCCGGATCGACGGGATCGGCAGGCCGAGCACCGCGCGGGCGTGCAGCGCGAACTCGGAGAGGTCCTGGGACACCAGCGTCACCAGGCCGGTGTCGTGCGGGCGGGGCGAGAGCTCGGAGAAGATCGCCTCCTCGCCGCGAACGAAGAGCTCGACACCGAACAGCCCGCGCCCGCTCTCCCCGCACAACGCGCGCACCACGGTCTCGGCGATCCGCTGTGCCCGCTCGAGGACCGCTGGCGACATCGGCTG
>DASRRQ010000067.1:0-36556 GCA_035695505.1 Marmoricola sp.
GGCCAGATCGGCGTCTCGGGCTCGAACGTGAGCTTCGGCGGGATCACGATCGGCACCGTCGCCGGCGGCACCGGGACGACGCCGCTGGTCGTCACGCTCAACGCGAGCGCGACCCCGGCGGCGACCCAGGCGCTGCTGCGCACCGTCACCTACGCCGACGTCTCCGACAACCCGTCGACCTCACCCCGGACCGTGCGCTTCATCGTCACCGACGGGGACGGCGGCACCAGTGCCGCAACGACGCGAGGAGTCGCTGTGACCGCTGTGAACGACGCCCCGGTCCTCACCACCTCGGCCGGTGCGACGGCGTACACCGAGAACGATCCGGCCACCGTGATCGACCCTGCCGTCGTCGTGGCCGACCTCGACAATGCGAACCTCGCGAGCGCCACCGTCCAGATCACCGCGAACGACACCAGTACCGACGTGCTGGCGCTCGCCTCTCCGCCGTCCGGCATCTCGGCGTCATACGCCAGCGCCACCGGGCTGCTCACCCTGTCCGGCTCGGCGTCGGTGGCCAGCTACCAAGCAGCGCTGCGGGCGGTGACGTTCCTCAACACCAGCGAGAACCCGCTGTCCGCGGCCCGCACGATCACCTACCTCGTCAACGACGGCACGTCGTCGAGTGCGGCTGCGACGAAGACGGTCACTGTCGCGACCGTCGACGACGCTCCGGTGATCGCGAGCATCGAAGGCACGTCGCTCGCCTACACCGAGAACGCAGCTGCGACGCCGATCACGACGACTGGCGCGATCACTGACGTTGACACCGGGAACTACAACACGGGCGCCTTGACGGTGGACTTCTCCGCGGGCGGTCAGGCCGAGGACCGACTGGCGATCCGCAACCAAGGCAGCGGCTCCAGCCAGATCGGTGTCTCCGGGGCGAACGTGAGCTATTCCGGTACTGCCCTGGGCACCTTCACCGGCGGCACCGGCACCACGCCGCTGGTGATCACCCTGACCACGAACGCGACCGCGAGCGCGACCACGGCGCTCCTGCGCAACATCACCTATGCCGACGTCTCCGACAACCCGGTTACCGCGGCGCGCACCGTCAGTTTCGTGCTGACCGACGGCCACGGGGCAACCAGTACGGCGGCCACCCGCGGCATCGCGGTGACCGCTGTGGACGACGCTCCGGTGATCACGGCGCTCGAGGGCACCTCGTTGGCATACACCGAGAACGCAGCTGCGACACCGGTCACGGCCACCGGGACCGTCGCCGACGTCGACTCGACGAACTTCAGCACGGGGACGCTGACGGTGGACTTCTCGGCAGGCGGGCAGTCCGAGGACCGGCTGGCGATCCGCGACCAGGGCACCGGCTCCGGGCAGATCGGCGTCGCGGGTTCCGACATCAGCTTCGCCGGCACCACGATCGGCACGTTCACCGGCGGCACCGGCACGACCGCGCTGGTCATCACCCTGAACGCGAGCGCGACCCCGACGGCGACCCAAGCGCTACTGCGCACCATCACCTACGCCGACGTCTCCGACAACCCGTCCACCACCGCGCGCACCGTGCGGTTCGTGCTGACTGACGGCGATGGCGCGACGAGTACGGCGGCGACCCGGGGCATCGCCGTGACCGCGGTCGACGACGCCCCCGTCGCTGTCGCCGATGCCGCGACGGTGGCCCAGAACGCAGCCGCGACCGCGGTGCCGGTGCTGACCAACGACACCGACATCGACGGCGGGCCGAAGACGATCAGCAGCGCGACCGACCCCGCGCACGGCACGGTGGTGCTGATCGGCGGGTCGGCAGGAGCCCGGACCGGTCTGACCTACCAACCGGACGCGAGCTACTGCAACGACGCCCCGGTTCTGCCGGATACGTTCAGCTACACCCTGAACGGTGGCAGCACAGCGACGGTCTCCATGACCGTCACGTGCGTCGTGGCGCCGGTGGTCACGACGAGCTCGGGCACGAGGTCCTACACCGAGCAGGGGCCGGCGCTCGTCGTCGACTCCGGCATCACGGTCACCGATGCCGACCCCAACGGGACGATCCTGACCGGTGCCACCATCACGATCGGCTCGACGCAGTCGGGCGACGCCCTGGTGCTCCCGGTAGTGATCGGCAGTGCCATCCACGCGACGTTCGCGTCCGGGGTCCTGACCTTGAGCGGCAATGACACGGTGGCGAACTACCAGGCGGCGCTGCGGACCGTCACGTTCGCCAACAGCACCAACGACAACCCGAGCGCAACCAGGACGTTCGGCTTCCAGGTCTCTTCCACGACAGCGACGTCGAACGCGGCAACCAAGGCGATGGCGATCACGGCAGTCGACGACCCCCCGGTGCTCAGCTCGATGGAGACGACGCCGTTGGCCTACACCGAGGGCGACGGGCCCGTGGTGATCACCTCGACAACTGTGGTCACCGACCCGGACACGACCGACTTCAACGGGGGAGAGGTCTTCCTCGACCTCACCGGCTTCGCCACCACCGACGACGTGCTCGGCGTCCGGAACCAAGGCACGGGCCCGGGGCAGATCGGGGTGTCGGGCAGCACTGTGTCCTACGGCGGAGCCGTGATCGGCACGATCTCCAACCCGTCCTTCAACCTCTACTACGTTGACTTCACGACCGACGCGGCGACCCTGCCCGCTGTCCAGGCAGTGGTTCGCAACATGACCTGGGCCAACGCCTCGAACACGCCGAACACGACCGCCCGCTCGGTGTCATTCATCGTCGGAGGGCCGGATCAGTTCAGTGAGGAGCACGAAGCGATCCGCACCATCGACGTCACTGCTGTCGATGACCCGCCCGTGGTCACCACGACCTCCGGCAGCACGGCGTACACCGAGCAGGCGGCCGCGACAACGGTCGACTCCGGGGTGACCGTCACGGATGTCGATGGTGGCCCGAACCTGACTGGCGCGACCGTCACGATCGCCTCGGCGCTGTTCGGCGACACGCTCGCGTTCACCGCGTCCGGGGGGATCACCGGCAGCTATTCCGGCGGGACGCTCACCCTGTCCGGCAGCGCGACCGACGCGCAGTACCAGACGGCCCTGCGCTCGGTGACGTACGCGAACGCGAGCAACGACAACCCCGGCAGCGCTCGGACGATCAGCTTCGCGGTCTCCGCGCCCTCCTCGAACACCGCCACCAAGACCGTCGCGATCACCCCGGTGGACGACCCCCCGGTGATCGGCTCGGTCGAGGGGACGGCGCTCAGCTATACCGCCGGAGCGGCTGCGACCCCGATCACCGCGACAGCGACCGTCGCCGACGCCGACTCGTCCAACTTCAACACCGGCACCCTGACGATCGACTACTCAGCGGGTGGCCAGGCCGAGGACCGGCTGGCGATCCGCAACCAAGGGACGGGCTCGGGGCAGATCGGGGTCTCGGGCAGCAGCGTGACCTTCGGTGGCACCACGATCGGCACCTTCGCAGGCGGCACCGGCACAACGGCGTTGGTGGTCACGTTCACGGCGAGCTCCTCGCCGACAGCGGCCCAGGCACTGCTGCGTGACATCACCTACGCCGACGCGGCCGCCCACCCGGTCACCGTCCAGCGGACTCTGCGGATGGTCGTGACCGACGGCGACGGAGGCACCAGCACGGCCGTGACCCGGCCGCTGACCGTGATCGGACCCGACGCGGCGCCCGTGGTGACCGCGAGCTCGGGCAGCGCTGCCTACACAGAGCAGGCGGCGGCGGTCGTGGTCGACTCCGGGCTGACCGTGGTCGACTCCGATGGTGGGCCGAACCTGACCGGAGCGACCGCGACGATCGCGTCGCCGCAGTCGGGCGACACCCTGGCCTTCACGACGTCGAGCGGCATCACCGGCAGCTTCGCGTCGGGCACGCTGACGCTGTCCGGGAGCGCCACCGACGCGCAGTACCAGGCAGCGCTGCGGACGGTGACCTTCGCCAACCTCACCAACGACAACCCGAGCGCTAGCCGGACGATCAGCTTCGCGGTCTCCGCGCCGGCCTCGAACACTGCGACCAAGACGATCGCGATCACCGCCGTCGACGACGCCCCGCTCTTGAGCGGTCTCGAGACCAGTGCACTGGCGTACACCCAGAACGACCCTGCCACGAACGTCACGTCGACGGTCACCGTCAGCGACCCGGACTCGGCTGACTTCGACGGTGGCTCGCTCTCAGTCTCGGTGACCGGCGGGAACCCTGCTGTAGACGACGAGCTGAATCTGCGCAACCAGGGGACCGGAGCCGGCCAGGTGAGCGTGTCGGGGACCGACGTGTCCTACGGCGGCACCAAGATCGGCACGCTCAACCTCGTCGTGGCCAACAACCTGGTCGTGCTCCTGAGCGGCAGCGCTGCCACGCCGGCCGCCGTACAGGCGGTCCTCCGGGCCGTGACCTACGTCAACGAGTCCGATACTCCGTCGACCGCCGTCCGGACGCTCGCCTTCTCCGTCTTCGACGGCGACAGCGGCGTCAGCAACGAGGTCGATCGCACGCTCAACGTCACGGCGCTCGATGCCCCGCCGGTCGTCACCGTCGACGCAGCCAGTCCGACGACGTACCTCGAGCAGGCCGGCTTCCAGAACGTCTTCGGTCCGGCGAGCACGCTGACCGACGCCGACAGCAGCACGCTGTCCTCGCTGAAGGTGACCGTGTCCAGCGGCTTCGACAGCACGTTCGACACCCTGCGGCTCAACCCCAGCGTCACCGGCTTCACCAGCACCTTCAGCGGGGGAGTGCTCACCCTGACCAAGGCGGGCGGTACGGTCGCGCAGTACCAGGCCGCTTTGCTCGGCGTTCAGTTCAGCAACACCAGTGACGACCCCGACCACCGCCAGGACGGTACGCCGAACCCGTCGACCGCCCAGCGGACCTTCAGTGTCGTCGCCGACGACGGTGCGACCGGCGGGACCTCGACGGCCAAGACCCAGTCGCTCGCGATCACCCCGGTCGACGATCCGCCGACCGCGCCGACCACGCTGCCGACCACGACGGACGTCCGGAACACCACACTGGTCTCGGGGGTGACGACCACCGAGCCCCACGTGACCCGCACGATCTCCAGCCTGACCACCGGCGCGTCCGATCCGGACAGCCCGGCGTCCTCGATCGCCGTGGTGCCGGTCTCCGCTGCGGCGACCACGTCGGGCGGGCGGATCACGCTCACCTCGACCGGCACCGTGAAGTACGAGCCGCCCGCCAGCAACACCCTGACCAGCGACACCTACGGCTACCAGCTGACCGACGGCACGGCCGCCAGTGCCGCCGTGACGTTCACGGTGAACCTCTCGGGCGCCGTCTGGTACGTCGCCGCCGGGGCCACCTCGCCGGAGGACGGCACCGCGGCCCGTCCGTTCGACACCGTCGCAGCGGCGGTCACGGCGTCCGGCGGCCAGACGATCTACGTCCGCCACGGCTCGGGGACCGGCGTCGTCTCCGGCGCCGCGACGCTGGCGGCCAACCAGAAGCTGATCGGCGAAGGGCTCGCCCTGACGAACGCCGACGTCGGCGACGCCACCGCCGAGACGCTCTCCGCAGTCGGCACCAAGCCGGTGCTCACCGCGAGCGGTGCGGATGTGATCACGCTGGCCAGTGGCGACCAGCTGTCGGGGCTGTCGATCAACCCGGACGGGGCCGGCAGCGGCATCGTCGGCAATGGGGTCAGCGGCGTCACGGTGAAGGACATCGACGTCACCGATACCGGTACGGCGGCCACCCAGCCGGGAATCCAGTTGACCGGCACCGGGAACGGACTCACGTTCACCGCCCCGGTGTCGGTGTCCACCACCTCGGCCGGTGCACTCGACCTCAACGGCGCTGCGCTGTCCGGCACCGTCTCCTCGGCCAGCGTCAGCGGCAGCACCACCAGTGCCGGGATCAGCCTGGTGAACACCACCGGGTCGCTGACCTTCCAGACGGTGGCGGTCACCACGAGCGGCCAGCCCGGTTTCGTGCTCGACAACGCAACCGGCATCGGCGTCTCAGCCGGCTCCGTGGCGGCTACCGGGCGGGCCGCGGTCGACGCGACCGGGCTCGTCGCCGGGGACCTGCTGAACTTCACCGAGGTGCACTCGGCCAACAGCACCGGCGACGGGGTGAGTCTCGTTGGGAGCAGCACCGGGTGGGGCTTCACAGCCGGCGCCGCCAGCACCATCTCCGGGCCGGCGGTCGCCGGCTTCGCCCTCAACGGTGGGTCCGCTGCGGTGACCTATGCGGGCACCATCGCCAGCACCGTCGGCAAGACAGTCGTCGTGCAGAACCGATCGATCGGCAGCAACGCGACCTTCTCCGGGAACATCACCGGGACCGGGGACGGCACCGGCATCACCGTGACGGGAGACACCGGCGGGGCCGTCGTCTTCAGTGGCAGCGCCAAGACGCTGAGCACGGGCACCACGAACGCCGTGGACGTGACCGCGAACGGCGCCAATGCGGCGACAAGGTTCCCGAACGGCGGCCTCGCGATCACCACGACCTCCGGCGTCGGCTTCAACGCGACCGGTGCCGGGATCCTCGAGATGGGGGACCCCGGCACGGGTTCTCCGAACACGGTCTCGACCGGGACCGGCGTCGGCGTCAACGTGAGCGGGACGACGATCAATGCCGTCGGGCTGGTCTTCACGTCTGTCTCCTCGAGCGAAGCCCCGAGCGGAATCGTGCTGGCCAACACTGGCACCCAGGGTGGTCTGAGCGTGACCGGCACCGGGAGTGCCGCCTCCGGCGGCAGGATCTTCGCCAGCACCGGCTCGGCCATCTCGCTGACCAGCACCGCCGACGTGTCGTTGAACGACCTGAACATCGTCACGCCGACGCAGATGGGCGTCGACGGCGTCGGGGTCACCAACTTCGCGTTCACCAACGGTGAAATCCTCGGGGCGGGGGCGAGGCAGAACGACGCCGAGGACTCGTCGATCTACTTTGCGGGCTCCTCCAGCTCCGGCAGCCAGAACAACATCGCGGGCACCTTGACGATTACCGGCAGCTTGCTGGCAGACGCCTACGGGGCCGGGATCCGGGTGGTCCAGGATGCAGGGACGATCACCGACGCGGAGATCACCGGGAATTCGATCGGCAGCAATGGGTCGCCGACGTTCTCGCACGGGTCCGCGATCCAGCTGATCTCGCAGGCCACCACGACCAGCGCGGTCGCGAGCCTGACCAAGGCCACCATCTCGAACAACAGCATCTCCGGGTTCCCGAGCGGCGACGGCATCGACGTCGAGGGCGACCAGTCGACCAGTGGCACCGCGCCGAGCGTCACCGTCGGGGTCCCGGGATCGTCGACCGACGTGGTCACGATCAGCGGGAACCAGATGGTCGGTGACGCCACCAACCACATGGGAAGCGCCATCCTCGCGGGCGTGTCCGGCATCGGGCAGGGCAACTTCGCAATCACGAACAACGGCACCGCCGCCAACCCGCTGACCAACTTCAGCGGGATCGGGATCGGCGTCGGCGGTGCGGGCAACGTCACTGTGGACGACGTCGTCACCGGTAACCACCTCGACGCCAACAACGCCGGGTTCGGAGCGGCTGGGATCGGGGTCACCACTGACAAGAACATCCAAGGCAACAACGTCGCCACCCTGACCAACACCAATGTCCGCGCGACCGTTACCGGCAACACCGTCGCCGACACCGACGGCAACGGGATCTGGGTCCTCAACGGCGATACCAACGGCACCATGGACCTGAACCTGAGCAGCAACACCGTGACGGGGATCCTGGAGTCGGGCCTGACCGGGATCGAGGTCGACAACGGGGCCGGTGGCTCCGCGACGTACAACCCGACGATGTGCGCGAACATCACGAACAACGTCTCGGAGAGCGGCGCGGCCGACCAGTTCGGGGACAAGTTCCCCGGCATCACCCTGAGCAAGTCCAGTGGCCTGGCCACGACGTATGTGTTCGGGCTGGTCGGACTGACCCCGTCGCCGGCGACCCGGTCCCAGGTGGCGCCGTACGTCGCCGGGCTGAACCCGAACAGCGCCGCCGGGGCCGGGGAATTCGCTGGCCAGAAGGTCGACATGGACCTGGGCGACAACTTCACCAGCTGCACCCTGCCCGCTGGCATGTGAGCACCAGTCAGGAAGGAACGCGGATGGCAGCCAAAGAGATGCCCTACCTGGGCGAGATCAGGATCTTCAGCTTCAACTTCGCCCCGCAGCACTGGATGCCGTGCGAGGGGCAGGCGCTGAGCATCGAGGAGAACAAGGCGCTGTTCTCGGTCATCGGGACGTCGTACGGCGGTAACGGCAGCACGCACTTCCTGCTGCCGGACCTGCGCGGTCGGGTGCCCCGGCACGTCGAGTCCGGTGCGGCGGTCGGCCGGCCCGGAGGGCATGAGTCGGTCACCCTGACGACGGCAGAGATGCCGCTGCACAACCACTACGTGCACGGGACAGACGCGCAGGGCACCGCCGAGGCGAGCCCGACGTCGCAGCTGAGCAATTCGGCACCGGCGAGCCTCTACGCCTCGTCGCAGAGCCTCGTCGCGATGCATCCGGGTGCGATCGGCTTCGCTGGGAAGTCGTACCCGCACGAGAACCGGCAGCCGCTGCTGGCCCTCAACTTCTGCATCTGCATCGCAGGGTTCTACCCCAATCCCAACACCGGGGAGGCGTGATGCCCGTTCCATTCCTCGGAGAGATCCGGCCGTGGGCCGCGATGAGCCCGCCGAAGGGCTGGCGTGCCTGCAACGGGGACCTCCTGCAGGTCTCCGACTACCCCGAGCTGTTCTCCCTCGTCGGTCGCTTCTATGGCGGCGACGGGGAGACCACGTTCGCCCTTCCCGACCTCCAGGGGCGGGTTCCAGTGCACATGAGCGAGGCTCTGATCATCGGCGCGCAGGCCGGTGTCGAGAGGGTCACGCTCCGGACCGACGAGCTCCCGACGCACCAGCACCTGCTCCAGGGATCCACGCTCCCCGGCAGCCGGTCGGGCGTGGCGAACAACGTGCCGGCGTCGCTCCCGGTTGTCGCCCAGGTCCATGCCTACGGCACTCGCGAGCCGATCCACACGATCGACCCGGACTCGATCGCCAACGCCGGAGGCGACGGCGCGCACGAGAACATGCAGCAGTTCCTGGTGGTCGGCTACATCATCGCGATGACCGGGAAAATCCCGACCCGCGAGAGCGAGGAGGCGTCATGACCGACGAGACGTACGACGGCATCCAGGGCGAGATCCGGGCGTTCCCGTACTCGTTCGTTCCCAAGGGCTGGCTCCCGTGCGACGGCCAACTGCTGTCCATCCAGGCCAACACGTCGCTGTTCAGCATCATCGGGACCGTCTATGGCGGCGACGGCCGGACGACCTTCGCCCTGCCCGACCTGCGCGGCCGGGTCCCGGTCGGCTCCGGGCACGGCACCGGCCTGAGCGACCGGCCGCCGGGGCAGGCTGGCGGCAGCGACGCGGTGAAGCTCACGCTGCACGAGATGCCGAGCCACCGTCACGACCTGTCGGTCTCGACCCATGTCGGCACCGAGCGCCAGCCGGTCGGCCAGTACCTCGCCCGCGGCTCCGGGATCGGCTTCTATGCCGAGGCGCAGTCGAACGTGTTCGCGTCCACGGTGATGCTGACGCAGACCGGGGCCAACGCGCCGCACGACAACCAGATGCCGTGCCTGTACGTCCGCTACGGGATCTGCGTGCAGGGCACCTGGCCGGGCTAGGGGGCCCGGTCAGGTGCCTGACGCCAGGTGCTGTCTCAGGACGGGATCCAGTGGCGCTGCGGCACGGCAACCAACGACTGCCCGCCTGCCACCTGGAGGTCGGTGGCGGACTCCGACTGGCAGGTGACGCTGATCGTCCCGCTTCCACGCACGAAGACGTCCACGCCGGTGACGGCCGCCGACTGCGAGTTCGTGTCGCCCGTCTGGGCGGCTCCTGCTGATCCGCCTTCGGAGTCGGAGACGATGCATAGCGCGGTCGACCCGCTGAGCGACGCCGTCCAGCTCACCTCGTAGGCGCCGATGGGGACGGTGAGGCTGGCCACGACCTTCGAGGTGTGGGCTGTGATGGTCGTCGGCGAACCGCTCCCGACGCCACGGGTGCTGTAGATGGTGCCGACGTCATCGCCGTACACATCGGTGTCCGCGACCTGCTGGGTGTAGCCGACGGCGTTGACGGTCGCCGTGACCGCCGCCGGGCCGCCGTTCATGAACGCGATCTTGTCGCCCGCACCGACCGCTACGTCGACCACGACGCCGGTCACGGTCCCGGTGCTGTAGATGATCGGCGTGTAGATCTCACCGACGACGACCCGGAAGATGCCGGGCTTCGTCGCCTTAAGCGTGACCGAGAGCTGGACCGCGCTGGAGTTGCTCGGCACGGTCGAGGTGCCGCCGCGGGCGACCACCTGCGCCGAGGTCTTGTTCGCGGCGATGCTCCCCGAGTACAGCTTCTTGACGACCGGGAGGGGGGTGTAGCTCGCCTGGGACAGGTCCGGGGGCGTCGGGTTCGTCGGCGATGCGCCGGCGACTCCGAACGACACCGCGACGATGGCGACCACCGCGACCGCCGTGGCGGCCAGCCACTGGCCGCGCCGGGGCCGTCTGGGCCGTCGTGTTTCGAGGTGCTCGACCCTGCGGCGCAGGGCCTCGATGGTCGCGCGTGATTCGTCGTGCGGATGCGTGCTGGCGGTTGGCTCGCTGCCGTTCATCGGGGGTGTCCTTTCGGGTGGGACCGGTACCGGGACAGCAGCCCGGTTGCTGGGAACGCTAGGGCTGGGCGAGTGCCTGAGTCGTCAGTGCCAGCACGGATGCCGGCACGGACTCGGCACGGATTCGGCACTTACCGACGGGTACGCGGTACGGCCAGCGTGCCGCTGATTAGGGTTGGCGTTATGGGGTTCATCAGTGATCAGATCCAGGGCGTCCGACGGTTCATCCCGGCGCGCTCGCTACCGGATCTCGCACGCAAGCGGATCGACAAGCTGTACGAGATCGAGGAGTTCCGGCTCTCCCAGCAGGAGGAGATGCGGTTCACGCTCGAGCACACCGAGCGCGCTGCGGAGATCCCCGAGATCGCTCGTCGCTACAGCGAGTTCGCCCTGCTCCGCGGCTACCGCCGTTGGCACCCGAAGCTCCTGTGCCACCAGCCCGTAAGCGGCGTCGAGTGGCTGACGACCAAGCGGGATCCCGCGCGCGGGGTGGTGATCAGCTTCCTGCACCACGCGCAGTACGACGGCATCTTCCCGTCGCTGGCCGAGCACGGCACCCGGACCCACGCGGTGGTGGCTCCGGAGGCCTTCGATCCGGCGACCGACGTGCAGCTGCGCCAGCACTTCAAGGTCGCCTCCTCGCACCCGAAGAGCTCTCTGGTCTCCACGGCGATCGGCAGCTCCGGCCTGGCCGAGATGCTCCAGCAAGGCGAGATGCTCGCCATCGCGTCCGACGTCGCTGGGCGGACCCCGGTGACGTTCCTGGGCCGTGAGATCCACGTCGCCTCGGGAGCGCCGCGATTGGCGATGCAGACGAACTCGCCGGTCGTCCTGGTCACCTCGCACCAGACCGCGGACGGCGGCCCGTCGGTCCACGTGCACGAGCCGATCGAGCCGGGTGACTTCACCGATCCCGCCGACCTGCTGGCCGAGATCATGCACCAGCACGAGCCGGCAATCGTGGCCTGGCCCGAGGCGTTCGATAGCCCGTACGGCCGGCTTGTCGGGGCTGCGGTCGTCTGAGCCTGCCGGCGCCTTACGGCAGTCGGATCGTGACCCGGGTGCCGGATCCGACGGTGCTGGTCAGGGATACCGACCCGCCATGCGCCTCGGCGATCTGGCGCACGATCGCCAGCCCCAGTCCGCTGCCGCCGGTACGCCGGTTGCGCGACGGGTCTGCTCGGCGGAATCGCTCGAAGACATGCGGTACGTCGGCCGCCGGGATCCCCTCGCCCGTATCAGCGATCGTGATGCTGCCTCGTACGCCCAGCAGGCTGACCGTGCCGCCTGACGGGCTGTGTCGCAGTGCGTTGGCTACCAGGTTGCTGACGGCCTGACGGATCCGGACCGGGTCGGCCGTGACCGTCGACCCAGGCTCCGCCGTGACCTCCAGACTGACCCCGGCATGGGATGCGGCGGCGCCGAAGGCCTCCGCGAGCTGCTCGAGGAGCGCTGGCAGCTCGATCGTCTGCGGGACCAGCCCGAGTTCGTTCGCATCGGCAAGCGCGAGGTCGTGCAGATCGTCGACGAGGTGCTGGAGATGCAGCGTCTCCTCGAGCAGGCTGACGACGAGCTGCTCGTTGAGGGTCGCGATGCCGTCCTCGGTCGCCTCGAGCCAGCCGCGGATGTTCGCCAGCGGCGTGCGCAGCTCGTGCGAGACGTCGCTGACCAGCTGGGTCCGGGCCGACTCCAGCTGCTCCCGCCTGTCCGCCATGGTGTTGAACGCTCGTGCGACCTGGCCGAACTCGTCGGTCCGGGCATCGGGCACCCGCACCGACAGGTCGCCATCGCGTGCCCGCAGCGCGGCCGCCGCCATCGTCCGCAACGGCCGGGTGACGTAGCCGGCTAACAACGCGCAGAAGACCAGGGTCACCAGCAGTACCAGGCCCGCGACCAGGGCGATCTGCAGCCAGCTGTGCCGCGACAGATCCCAGCCGACGGCCGCGGACGGGTCCCCGCCGCTGATGAAGAGCAACGCCGGTGGCGCCACATAGCTGCGGAGCACGGCACGACGGCTCTGGTCCAGGCAGGAGGAGACCAACGCGTGGCCGCCGCGGTAGTCGACGACGGCGCTGAAGTCGTCCTGGAGCACGAGCACCTGGCCCAGCCCGGATCGCCGGAGGCAGGTGTCGACCCGGTTGAGCAGGTTGGCCCAGACAGTGCGGGACGGCGTACCGCCGAACGGTCCGACCGCGCGGGCGTCGATCGGGGCGGAGGACGCGACCACGAACTGGCTGCACGGGTTCTGGCACGCCGCGGCCGGCGCCGAGGGGGTCCGGTGCCCGCCGGCGGTGGCGATCAGCGCCGTGTCGACTGACAACGGGTCCACCGTCGCACGCGCCTGCGCCGGCACCAGCGTCGTGGTGCTGCTCATGCCCGAGCTGATCAGGACGTGCCCGGTCGGGTCGGCGATGGTGATCGCATGGCCGGTCTGCGAGGCCAGCCGGTCGACCAGCGTCCGGGCTCCGGGCCAGGTGCGGTGCGTCGCGGCGTACCCGATCAGGCGGTCGTAGGTCGTCGCCTCGGCGTGCAGCGACTGCTGGCGCTCCTGCCCGACCGCGACCGTCGTGGAGCGGGCCGTGGCCCAGGTGGCAGCGACGATCGCGACCAATGCGATGACGGCCCCGATCGCGAGCACCCGCACGAACAGGCTGCGGTGCCAGGGGACACGTCCGGGCTTGATCGTCATCCGAGTTCCGCTGCGTCGGCCATGACGTCGGGCGCCGCCAGCGAGTAGCCGACCCCGTAGACCGTGCGCACCAGTCCCGGTTCGAACTTCTTGCGCAGGTTGGCGATGTGCACATCGACCGTGCGTCGCGAGAGGAAGCCAGCGACGCCATGCACGTGGCGCAGCACCTGGTCGCGGCTGAACACCCGGCCCGGCTCGCCGGCCAGCAGCTCCAGGACCGCGAACTCGCCGGCAGTGCACTCGACGAGCTCGCCGCGGAAGGTGACCTCGTGGGTGGCCGGTGCGATCCTCAGGGCACCGGCGACGATCGGCCGGCCGGCGCTGGCATCGGCCCGGTTGCGGCGCAGCATCGCCCTGCTCCGCGCCATCAGCTCACGCGGGCTGTACGGCTTGGTCATGTAGTCATCAGCGCCGAGGTCGAGCCCGTGCAGCAGGTCGTCCTCGGTGGCGCGGGCGGTAAGCATCAGGATCGGCACCGCCTCGGTCTCCGGCCAGGAGCGCAGGATCCTGCAGACGTCGAGGCCGTCCATCTTCGGCATCATCACGTCCAGGACGAGCAGGTCGGGGATGGTGCGGCGTACCTCCTCGACGGCCGCACGGCCGTCGGCGACGACGGTCACCTGGTGTCCCTCGGAGACGGCATATCGGCGGACCAGCTCTGCCTGCTTGGGGTCGTCCTCGGCGATCAGGATGCGTGCCACCTGGCGAGTCTACGAACGCTGACGAGCAGCCGACACCGTGCTGACATCTTCCTGACAATCGCTTCCTAGCGTGACCGGCATGAACTCCTCTTCACTGCCTAGGACTCTTATCGTCAGCGCCTCGGCTGCTCTGCTCGGCGCTGCCCTCCTGTCGGGCTGCGGCGGCGGGAGCAGTACTCCGCAGGTCGCCAGTATCCCGACGCCGAACACGTCGGCGAGCACCTCGACCGGCAACTCGACGGGAATCCCTGCCGGTGGGCAGTCGCCCGCCAGCCCGGGCTCCTCGACCTCGAAGGTCCCCGGCCAGCGCCCGGTGTTCCGGCTCGACGACACCGACGCCCGGCGTACCGCGCTGATCAACGCGTGGAGCCAGTGCCTGATCGACCACGGCGCCACCCGGGGCACTTCCCGCAACGAGCCTGGCGAGGTCGGTCCGGGCACGAGTGATCTGATCCAGGTCGCCGATCCGGTGCCGGCCGGCGCCTCCGCGGCCTGCACCAACCTACTGCCCGAGTTGCCGCCGGAGACCGAAGCGGAGACCAACCCGGACTTCCACGCGCAGTCGCTGGCCTACGTCGCCTGCATGAAGAACAAGGGCCTGTGGGTCCAGCTGCTGAACAACCACGACCTTGACTGGACGTTCACCGCCGGCCACCCCGTCCCCGACAACCAGGACGACATCGAGCACGGCTGCCTGCTGCAGGCCTTCGGAGGCAAGTGATGGGTCGGCGGCGCACGCTCGGCAGTGCGGCTGCCGTGGTCGTCGCACTGGTGGTCGGCGGCACCGCGGTCGCCGTCGTACGCCGCGGCCCGTCGGACCACGCCAGCAAGAGACCCGCGCAGGAGGCCATGGTGGCGGTTGCGCGCGGGGACCTCGAGCAGTCCCAGACCGTGACCGGCGAGCTCGGCTACGGGACACCGGTGCCGGTGACCGGCCACGGCAGCGGCATCATCACCTGGCTGCCCTCGGTCGGTGTCGCCGTACGCCGGGGCCAGCAGCTCTACCGGGTCAACGACCGGCCGATCGCCTTGTTCTACGGGGATCTGCCGCTGTTCCGGCCGCTGGCCGCGAGCGGCGGTGCCGATGGGAAGGAGCCGACCGGCAACGACGTCGACCTGGTGGCGCAGAACCTCGTAGCTCTCGGCTTCTACAGCGGGTCGACCCACGGCGCGGAGTTCGGCCCGGCGCTGGCTGACGCGGTGAAGGCCTGGCAGAAGAGCGAGGGCCTCGACGCGACCGGGACGCTCGCTGCCGACGACGTCGCGGTCACACCCGGGCCGGTCCAGGTCAGTGCGGTCTCTGCCCACCTCGGCGACCCTGCCGCCTCGGAAGTGCTCGCGGTCGCCAGCACGACCAAGGTCGTCACGCTCGATGCCCCCGTCTCGCTGGGGCAATCGTTGCATCCGCGCCAGGTGGTCCCGGTCGTGCTGGCCGACGGCACCCGCATCTCGACCAAGGTCGTGCGGATCGGCGCGGCGACGACCCCGGGCGATGGGTCCGCGCCGAGCCTGCCGGTCGTGGTGCGGCCGACCGCGGCGCGGGCGCTGACGCATGAGCCTCTCGGATCGGTCACGGCCACGATCGTGACCGCGTCCCGCCATGATGTGCTGCACGTGCCGATCGCGGCGCTGCTCGCGCTCGCCGGCGGCGGCTATGCGCTCGAAGAGGCCGGACACCGGCTCACCCCGGTGAGGATCGGGATGGTGGCCGACGACGAGGTCGAGGTGACCGGCATCGCGGCGGGCGCTGAGGTCGTGGTCGCGCAATGAGCGCGCCGGCGGCCAGCGTCCTGCGGCTCACCGACGTGACCAAGACGTACGCCGGCGGTGTGACCGCGCTGCGCGGGGCCAGCCTCGATATCGCGCCGGGCGACGACCTCGCCATCGTGGGACCCTCGGGCTCGGGCAAGTCGACGCTGCTGCACCTGATGGGCACCTTGGACCGTCCGACCTCCGGGACGATCGAGATCGCCGGCTCGAGCATCGACTCGTTGGCCGACCACCAGCTGGCCCGGCTTCGGTCGCGCTGGGTGGGGTTCGTGTTCCAGGCCTCGCATCTGGCCGACCGGCTCGACGCCGTCGACAACGTTGCGACCGGCCTGTTGTACGCCGGCGTACCGCGATCGCGGAGGCGTGCGCTGGCTACTGCGGCCCTCGACCGGGTCGGTTTGTCGCACCGGCACGACCACCTCCCGCATCAGCTCTCCGGCGGCGAGCGGCAGCGGGTAGGGATCGCCCGGGCTCTGGTCAACAGTCCGGCGCTCGTCCTTGCCGACGAGCCGACCGGCGCGCTCGACCAGGCCACGGGCCGCTCGATCCTGGCGTTGCTCGGCGAGCTCAACGACCAGGGGACCACGATCGCGGTGATCACGCACGACCAGCAGGTCGCCGAGGCGTTCAGCCGTCGGATCGAGATCCGCGACGGGCTGCTGACCGAGGGGGTCCTGCCATGACGAGGCTGGTTGATGCTCTCCAGCTCGGCTGGCTCGGCGTCCGTGCCCGGCCGGCTCGGGCGGTCATGAGTGCGCTCGGCATCGCGCTCGGGATCGCGACGCTGGTGCTGGTCACCAGCATCCCGGCCAGCGGGCAGGCCGACCTCGACCGCCGGTTGACGGCGCTGGGTTCGAACGTCTTAGTGGCGCAGGCTTCGGACCCCGACGACAGCCCGGTCACGCTGCCCGAAGCGGCGGCGGCGATGGTCCGGCGGATCGGACCGGTCGAGACCGCCTCGGCCGTGGCCAACCTGAACACCGCTGTGCTGCGCACCCCGTTCGCCGACCCGAATGACACTGCCGGCATCACCGCGCTGGCAGCGACTCCGGACCTGCTCGGCGCGATCAACGGCCACGTCGCGACAGGAACTTTCCTGACCTCGACGAACGAGCGCTTCCCGACGGTGGTGCTCGGGCAGACGGCAGCGACCTGGCTCGGCATCGACACCGTCGATCCGCTCCACGGGCCGGACGTCGTGATCGGCGGGCACCGCTTCACCGTCATCGGCATCCTGGCGAAGACGCCGCTGACCCCCGAGCTGGACCAGGCCGTCCTGGTCGGCTGGGACGCATCCCGAACCCAGCTCGGGTTCGGCGGAGACCCGACGGTCGTCTACCTGCGCTCGGCCGAACCGCAGATCGAGGCGGTGCGCAACGTGCTGCCGGCGACGCTGGACCCAGAGCTCCCGGGTCTGATCTCGGTCAGCCGACCCTCGGACGTGCTAGCTGCGAAACGCGCCACCCAGGCGACGTTCTCGGCGCTGTTCCTCGGCCTGGCCGCGGTCGCGCTGGTGATCGGCGGGATCGGGGTCGCCAACACGATGATCGTCTCGGTGCTCGAACGGCGCCGCGAGATCGGCCTGCGTCGGGCACTGGGCGCCACCCGTGGTGACGTCCGCGGGCAATTCCTGACCGAAGCTGTGCTGCTCTCGCTGCTCGGCGGTGTGGCTGGAGTGGTGGTCGGGCTGCTCGGCAGCATCGGGTACGCCGCGGCGCGCGGCTGGCCGCTGGTGTTCTCGGTGACTGCGGTGCTCGCCGGTGCGGCGGGAGCGGTCGTCGTCGGTGCAGTGGCCGGCCTCTACCCGGCGGTCCGGGCGTCGCTGCTGTCGCCGACCGAGGCCCTCGCCACGTCGTGACCACGACACCGAAACGCCTCGGTCCGGCTCCGTGCGCCCGTAGGGTTGGAAGGTGTTCAAGTACCTCGGCTCCAAGCGCACCCTGGTGCCGGTGCTCGGGGACATCGCCGAGGCGGTCGGAGCCCGGACGGCGGTGGATCTGTTCACCGGCACGACCCGGGTCGCGAGCGAGTTCAAGCGCCGGGGGCTGCTGGTCACCGCGACCGACATCGCGACGTACAGCGCGGTGCTCAGTGACTGCTACATCGCGACCGACGCGGACACTGTCGATCTCGCGGAGCTTGATGATGCGCTGGCGGAGCTGGCCGCGCTGCCGGGGACCCGCGGGTATGTGACCCGGACGTTCTGCGAGGACGCGCGGTACTTCCAGCCCAAGAACGGCCAGCGGATCGACGCGATCCGCGACCACCTCGAGACGCACTACGCCGACTCGCTGCTGCGCCCGCTGCTGCTGACCAGTCTGCTGTTGGCGGCCGACCGGGTCGACTCGACGACCGGGCTGCAGATGGCCTACCTCAAGCAGTGGGCACCGCGGGCGGCTAACGACCTCGAGCTGCGCTTGCCGGAGCTGATCGCCGGACCCGGGACGACGGTGCTCGGCGATGCCACCGAGACCGTCGAGCAGCTGCCGCGGACCGACCTGATGTACCTGGACCCGCCGTACAACCAGCACCGGTACTTCACGAATTACCACGTCTGGGAGACCCTCGTCCGCTGGGATTCCCCGGAGCATTACGGCATCGCCTGCAAGCGCCTCGACGCCCGCGATGAGGACACGAAGAGCGTGTTCAACATCAAGCGCCGGATGCCCGAGGCGTTCGCCGGGCTGCTCGCGCGCGCCGACGCGGAGATCGTGGTCGTCTCTTACAACGACGAGTCCTGGATCACCGCAGAGGAGATGACCACCTCGCTGCGGGCGGCCGGACACGAGGACGTGCGGATGCTCGCCTTCGACTCCAAGCGGTATGTCGGGGCGCAGATCGGGGTCTTCAACGGCGACGGCGTCCGGGTCGGCGAGGCCAAGCGGCTGCGTAACGTGGAGTACGTCTTCCTGGCCGGCCCGCGGGAGAAGGTCGAGGCTGGGGTGGCTGCGGTCCAGGCCGGCTCGACCGCACTGCTCGAGGGCTCCGCTTGAGCAGGGTCGGCGGCTCGGTCGAGGTGCTCAAGGGACTCCTCAAGGGCGGCGAGTTCCGCGAGGCGGCCGTCGCCAGGCTGACCCGGCCCGACAATCTCTTCCAGCCGTTCACCACCACCGGCTGGGACCGCTATCCCGAGGAGTTCGGCCGCGCCCGCGACGCGCTGGCTTCGCGAGATCCGGCGATCCTGTCCTTCGGCTGCGCTTCGGGCGTCGAGCTGCTGACCCTGCGCCAGTACTTCCCGACGTCACGTATCCGCGGCATCGACGCCAACCCGCTGGCAGTCCGAGCGGCGCGCAAGCGGGTGCGTGCGGTCGGGGAGAGCGTCGCGATCACGGTGGCGCGCGGCTCGGACGCGAGCGCGGAGGCGGCGTCGGCGTACGACCTGGTCTTGGCGCTGGCGGTGTTCCGGCACGCCCGCCTCAACGAGTCGCCGGCCTCGACGGCTGGTGTCCTGGACTTCACGGACTTCGAGCGGACGGTGACGGGTCTGGCGGCGACGGTCCGGCCTGGCGGGATCCTGATGCTGCGGCACGCGAACTACCGGTTCGGCGACTGCGCGGTCGCGGCCGGGTTCGATCTGATTGCGGGCGGTTACCCGTCGCTGGGGGCCGGAGGGATGCCGACGCCCGTCTATGGGCCGGACAACCTGCTGCTCGACCTCTCCCAGCGCGACGACGGGCTCTATGTGCGACGCAGGTCACCTGCATAGTCAGGTCGCTGTCAGGTCCGATGCCTACGCTCGTCGATCATGCGCAACAGTCAGTTCCGGGCACCCAAGGTCCCTGAGGTCTTCCTGCTCTTCTGGATCGTCAAGCTGCTCACGACCGGCATCGGCGAAGCAGGGTCCGACTTCCTCGGCACTGTCAGCATCCCGCTGGCTGCTGCCGTCGGCATCGGCGGGTTCTTCGCCGCGCTCTGGGTGCAGCTGCGGGCGGAGGCATACCACCCGGTCCGCTACTGGATCACGGTGCTGATGGTCGCGCTGTTCGGCACGATGATCGCCGACGGCCCGCACGTCGCACTGGGGACGCCGTACTACGTCGACTCGACGATCTATTTCGTGCTGCTCTGCGGCCTGCTCACCTGGTGGAGGCGCAGCGAGGGCACCCTGTCGGTGCACTCGATCACCACCGCGCGCCGCGAGCGGTTCTACTGGGGGACGGTGCTGCTGACGTTCGGCCTCGGTACGGCGCTGGGCGACACCTTCGCGATCAACCTCGGCCTCGGCTTCGTCTGGTCGATCGTGATCTTCGGCATCGCGATCGTGATCCCGGCGATCCTGTGGAAGCGCGGCCTGGATGCCACCGTCGCGTTCTGGGCGTCGTACGTGCTGACCCGGCCGCTGGGCGCCTCGGTCGCCGACTGGCTCGGCAAGTCGCCCAAGCACGGGGGAGTCGGCTGGGGCGACGGCACCGTGACCGGTCTGGGGCTGCTGATCTTCATCGGCTTCGTGACATACCTGACCGTGACCCACGGCGATGTGGAAGGCGCGCACCGCGCCCACGCGCTTGAGGACGCTGGCGAGGGCGCGGCCACCGAGGTCGCCTGACCTACCCCGGCCGCTGGTTGAGGAGCGAGCGCCAGCGAGCGTCGAGGAACCGGGTGAGCCACGCGCAGCCTCGACCGACTGCTGTTGCGGCGTCTCGACAAGCTCGACGAACGATCGGAGACGTCTAGGTGCGGTGGATCTTCTCGCCGTCCGGGTCGACCAGCGGCCGCAGCGAGACCTCGACCGGCACCAGCACGCCGCCGACGTTGACCTCGTACGCCGCCCCGCGGATCCAGGCTGCGTTGATCGGCGCGCCCTGCGGGTCCCACAGCCAGGCCAGTCCAACGGCCGCTCCGACGGTCGCGCCCCAGGCGGCCGAGGTCACCTGCCCAGCGGGTACGCCGTCGCGGAGCACCAGCTCGCCGCCCCAGAGCATCACGTCGGGGTCGGTTGTGCGGAACGAGGCGAGCTTGCGACGTACGCCGTCGGCCTTCGCCTTCTCGACGGCCTCGCGGCCGATGAAGTCCTGGTCGGTGCCCAGCTTGCAGGCGAACGTCAGGCCCGCCTCGACCGGGTTGTACGCCGGGTTGAGCTCGCGCGGGAACGCCCGGTAGCCCTTCTCCAGCCGCAGCGACTCGATCGTCGAGTAGCCAGCGTCCCGAGCGCCACCGGCCGAGATCGCGTCGTACACCGCGAGCGCGTCCTCGAGCGGGACCATCAACTCCCACCCGAGCTCGCCGACGTAGGTGATCCGGGTTGCCCGCAGCGGAATGTCGGCCAGGGTGATCTCCTGGCTGGTCGCGAACCCGAACGCGGTGTCCGTCAGGTCAGCGTCGGTGAAGGCGGCCAGCAGTGCGCGCGAGCGCGGACCCATCACGCCGAGGACGGCGTACTCCTCGGTGACGTCCACGGCTGTCGCGTCGTCGAGGTGCCGGCGCAGCCAGTCGAGGTCGCGGACGGTGGTCGCCGAGGACGAGACGATCAGGAACGACGCCTCGCCAGTGCGCGTGACGGTCAGGTCCGCTTCGTAGCCGCCGTGGGGCGCCAGCCACGGCGTATAGACGGCGCGGCCGATCGCCACGTCCACGTCGCCACCGCAGATCCGCTGCAGGGAGGCGAGTGCTCCGGGGCCGGTCACGACGTACTTGCTGAACGACGTCTGGTCGAAGACCGCGACGTCGGTGCGGCAGGCGAGCTGCTCGTCGATCGAGAACGGCAGCCAGTCCGGCTTTCCCCAGGTGTAGGCCAATGCGCCCGAGCCGGTCGGGTCGAAGTAGAGGGGCCGCTCCCAGCCCATCTTGGCGCCGAAGACGGCGCCCTTGGCGGCGAGTCGGTCGTGCAGCGGAGAGACCCGCTGGGGCCGGCCGGTGACGAGCTCGAGGTTGGGCCACGGGATCGCGTAGTGGTTGCCGAGCGTCTCGGCGACCCGGGAGCGCAGCCAGGAGTTGTCGCCGTGGAAGGGGGCGAAACGGCGTACGTCGACGGCGACCAGGTCGTCCTGCGGCGACCCGGCGACGATCCACTCGGCCAGCGCCCGACCAGCGCCGCCTGCGGAGGCGATGCCGACGGAGTTGAAGCCGCAGCCGACAAAGAAGCCGTCGACTTCGGGGGCCTCGCCGAGCAGGAACTGGTTGTCGGGGGTGAAGGACTCCGGCCCGTTGTAGAACTTGCGGATGCCGGTGTGCTCGAGGCTCGGGATCCGCAGCAGCGCCTGGTCCATCAGGATCGAGAAGTGCTCCCAGTCCTCCTCGAGCAGCTGGAACTCGAACGGGTAGGGGAGGTCGTCGGGTGAGCGCCACGGCTTCGCGTTGGGCTCGAAGCCGCCGACGACCAGACCGCCCACCTCCTCCTTGAAGTAGGTCCAGCCGTCCTGGTCGCGCATGATCGGCAGGCCGGGATGGGTGCCCTCGACCTGTTCGGTGACCACGTAGAAATGCTCCGCGGAGTGCAGTGGGATGGTCACGCCGACGAGGTCGCCGAGGGCCTTGGCCCACTGGCCGGCGCAGTTGACGACGACCTCGGCCTCGACGTCGCCCAGGTCGGTGGAGACGCCGGTGACCCTAGGGCCGCGGGGACCCGGGGCCGTGGAGATGCCGGTGACGCGGACCTTCTCGACGATCTGCGCGCCCTGCTGGCGGGCGCCGCGAGCGAGCGACTGGGTCAGATCGGCGGGGTTGACCTTGCCGTCGCCGGGCAGCCAGAGGGCGCCAAGCAGGTCGTCGACCTGCATCGGCGGCCAGAGCTCCTGTGCCCGGGCGGGATCGATCAGCTCGGTCTCCAGCCCAAAGGCCTCGCCGTTCGCGGCGGTGCGGGCGAGCTGGACCATCCGGTCGGGCGTCCGGGCCAGGACCAGTCCGCCGACGTTGCGGTAGCCGGTCGCGAGCCCGGTCTCGGCTTCGAGGTCGGCGTACAGCTGGGCGGAGTACTGCACCAGCCGGGTGCCGCTCTCGCTGGCGCGCAACGGGCCGACCAGCCCGGCCGCGTGCCACGTCGTGCCGGACGAGAGGCGGCCCTGCTCCAGGAGCAGGACGTCGGTCCAGCCGAGCCGGGTCAGGTGGTACGCGACGCTGGTGCCGATCACTCCGCCGCCGATGATGACCACGCGCGCCCGAGTAGGGAGATCAGTCATGCGCGACATCCTCCAAGAGTCGGGTGAACTCGGGGTGGCCGAAGGTCGCTTTCGCTTTCTCGAAACGCTCGAGACCCCAGGACCAGAAGTCGAAATCGAGCGGACTGGTCGCCGCCTGGATGAATCCCCACAGCGACCAGCCGTAGCAGCTGCACAGGGCCTGGAGCCGGACCCGGGCGAGGTCGGCCGGGGCCGGATCGCCGAAGTACGCCGCGGTCCAGGCCTCGACGAGGTCGGGCGAGAACCCGCACTCGGCCGCGGTGTTGCCGAGCTCGAAGCACGGGTCGTTGTTGCCCGAGTACTCATAGTCGATCAGCCAGACCCGGTCGCCGTCGTCGAGGAAGTTCGCAGCGAGCAGGTCGTTATTGCAGGGCACCGTCGGGCGGGTGTGGGCGGCCAGGGCGCGGCGTACGTCGTCCCACTGGGCGGCGTAGGACTCGTAGCCGGCGGGCAGCCGGAAGCCGCGCTCGGTGATGGTCCTCAGGTAGCCGGCCTGGCGGGCGAACATGTCGAAATCGCCGGCGAACCGCGGACCTGAGTGCAGCCGGCGTACGGCGTCCGCGGCGCGCTGCAGGACACCGGGATCTGCAAAGTCGGCGTCAACCAGCGCATGCCCGGGCAGGAAGCCGATGGCGAGCATCCGCAGGTCTGGCCGGTACTCGACGACCGGGGCGCCGACGCCGGCGCGGGCGGCCGCGTCGGTGTTGTGGTGCTCCGCGTCGCGGTCGATGTCCAGCAGTCCGGGGTCGTTCTCCGAGCAGCGGACGACGATGTCCAATGGCGGGTCCTGGCCGTCGGTGCTGCGGACGCGGACGTTGACGTTGGTCAGGCCACCGGGGAGCGGGTCGACCGACCACGACCGCCCCGCCAACGTGGCGAGGCGGTCGAGGTGGTGATCCGGTACCGCGTTCATGGTTATCCGGTCGTGCCGAGCACGATCGACTTGGTGGTGGTGCCGACAGCTCCCTTGGTGCACTGCTTCTTGCTGTTGACCGAGGTGCAATGGTCCCGCGGCAGGGTGAGGCCGATCACGAACCGGGGCTTGGCGCCCGCTGCGACCTTGACCCAGCGTTGCATCGTGAGGTGGTGGATCTGCGACAGCATCTTCCCGTGATAGACAGCCGTCGAGCCTGAGTAGGCCCGGGTCAGGTCCGCGCCGGGATCGCACAACGTGGCGTGGGCGATCGTCGCGCTCGCCGTGACCAACGGCCACGGGGTGGACATCCCGACGGCGAGCGTCGTGCACGACGACTTCGTGGCGTTGATCGCCTTGGAGTCGTCCCGGTCGACCAGGGCGGGGCCAGTCGAGCCGACCGTGAAGACACCGGTCCCGCCGTCGCCGGTGCCGCTGCGCGCAGACGTCGTCACGTCGTAGTCGAGGAGGTAGTAGTCATACGCCTTGACCTTCTCGGTGACCTTGAACGACGTGACCCGCACCGTGGCTGTGCCCCGGGAGACCTTGAGGTAGTTCTCGACGACGACGCACTGCGGAGACCTCGGCGGGCAGAAGTTCGAGACCAGCCTGGGGCCGTAGTGCGTCCAGGTCTGTACGTACTTCGCTTCGCCGACCGCCTGAACGTTCTGCGAGTAGGGCACGTCGGCGACCGAGGGCGACGACCGCGTGATGAAGACCTGCAGCAGGATGACGATCAACAGCAGCGCTGCTGCGACGATGACGACTGATAGTTTTGCCTTGGTAAACTGGATCATGTTGCGGACAGTATGCCCATATGTCCAGATTCATCCACCCGCTATCCACAGGTGTTCCCAAGGAGGGTGTCATCGTCGCAGCGCCACTCCTAGACGGCGGCCTTCGGTGCTGGCGGTTCTTCGACGGTGCGCACCGGTCCGGTGAACCACTTCTTGACCGAGAGCTCCCAGTAGACGAGGAGCAGGATCAAGGCCACCGGAACCACGATGATCGCGTAGTTGACGTACTTCATCGCGAAGCCGTCGTTCCACGGCACGCCGACGCTCGCGGTCGGCAACAGTCCGACGATGCTCATGATCACGATCTCGACCACCGCGACCAGGTTCATCCAGCGGTACTTGCTGCCGTTGTTCCAGCGCCCGACCTCGAAGTTCTCGCCGTGTCGCCAACGGAGCCAGATCGGGATGGCGAACGCCAGGTAGAGCCCGATGACGCCGATCGAGACGACGGCGAAGAAGGCGACCGGGACCGGTGCTCCGCCGATGTCGACCTTCACCAGGGCCGGCAGCGTGATGATCAGAGCGACCACTGCGGACGCGATCACGCCGTACACCGGGACCCGCTGTGCGTTCAGCTGAGACCAGAGCTGGTGGCCGGGGACGACCCGGTCGCGGCTGAAGGCGAACAGCATCCGGCTGGTCGAGGTCATGCACGCGCAGGTGCAGAAGAACTGGCCCGCCATCGAGATGAACACGACGACGCCGGCGACGTGGGCCGTCAGCGCCTGGTTGAAGATGCCGAAGATGCTGCCGCCGGCGGCCGTCTCGCCGCTGACCGACTGCACCGCGAACAGGAAGCTCAGCAGCAGGATCCAGCCGCCGATCGCGGAGTACAGGATCGACTGCCAGATGCCCTTGGCGGCCGAGTCGGCGGCGTCCTTGGTCTCCTCGGAGAGGTGCACGGATGCGTCGTACCCGGTGATCGTGTACTGCGTCAGGATGCCGGACAGCGGCAGGATGTAGATGATGAAGCCGAAGCCCTTGTGGCCGTTGAAGAGCCCGGTGTTGTTGACCGTCGTCCCGAAGACGTCCTTGAACGAGGCGTGCGACGCACCATCCTTGAGGAAGAACCAGAGGATCGCGACGACCACGATCGTGCCGATCACGTGCCACCACACGGACACGTTGTTGATCACCGCGAGCAGGTGGCTCGAGAAGATGTTCACCAGCGCTGCGAGCGCGAGGATGATCACGAACTCGATGAACACCCGCGTCAGCGAGTAGTTGCCCGCCCAGGACTTGCTGAAGTATCCGACGAACGCGTCGAAGAACGTCGCGCAGCCGTAGGCGACCGAGGCGTCGATGGCCAGCAGGCCGATCAGGTTGAGCCAGCCAGTGAAGAAGCCGGCCTTCGGGCCGCCGAGCTTCGAGGCCCACCAGTAGATGCCACCCGAGGTCGGGTACGCCGAGACGAGTTCGGACATGGTCAGGCCGATGATCAGGATGAACACCGACAGGATCGGCCAGCCGAAGGCGATCGCCGCTGGGCCGCCGTTGTTCCAGCCGAGCCCGAAGCTGGTGAAGCACCCGGCCAGGATCGAGATGATCGAGAACGAGATGGCGAAGTTGGAGAAGCCGGACCAGCTGCGCGACAGGTCCTGCTTGTAACCGAGCTTGGCGAGATGCTCTTCGTCAGCACTCAGTGTCTCGTGGGCTTCCGGCATGGTCCACCTCTCGGGTCGTTGCAACTTGAACGGAACCTAGACCCGCAGATGACGCCCTGTAAACAGCCCCACGTAAAATTGGTATGAACTCCGACCATTAAGATTCGGACACTCGTTGACACCACCGACCCGTGAATCGAGACTGGCCAGCATGTCCGCATCTCCGCACGCACTCCGCCTTCAGCAGGCGGTGCTGCGTCCGGTCCGCGGGCACCACGCCTTCGAGGCGTGCGTGGAGCAGCTCGCTACAGCCATCCGCCTGGGGGTCTACCAGCGGGGGACGCAGCTGCCGGCCGAACGGGAGCTCGCGGAACAGCTCGGGGTTTCGCGAGCGACCCTTCGGGAGGCCATTGCCGCGCTGCGGGCTGCCGGGCTGGTCGAGACCACGCGTGGCCGTGGGGGCGGCACGATCGTGCAGCGGCGTCCGGCTCGGAGAGCCTCGGTGGCGCGCCGCGCGATCCGCGGACGCCAGGCGGATCTGCTGGATGCCCTCGACTTCCGCTCGGTGGTCGAGCCCGGCGCCGCGGCGCTGGCGGCAAGCCGCGAGCTTGACGATGCCACCCGGACGGTGCTGTCCGAGAGCCTCGAGGCGGTCTCGGCGGCACCCTCGGGCGAGGACCACCGGCAGTGCGACTCCCGGCTGCACCTGGCGATCGCCGCGGCCAGCGGGTCGACCCGGCTGATGGCTGCCGTCACCCAGGCGCAGGCGGATCTCGACGAGATGCTGCACGCGATCCCGGTGCTGCGCCCGAACATCACCCACTCGACCGCGCAGCACAAGTCGATCGTGCGGGCGATCCTCGCCGGCCGGCCGACGACGGCCTCGCGGGTGATGACCGAGCACTGCGAGGACACGGCCGCGCTGCTGCGCGGCCTGCTGGGTTGAGACGAGAGGGAGACTCATGCGCAATGACAGACATCTGAGCCTCGACGACCTGCGGTCGTCGATCGAAGCGGGCGACATCGACACGGTCATCGTCGCGTTCACCGACATGCAGGGCCGGCTGCAGGGAAAGCGGCTGCACGGCCGGTACTTCCTCGACATCGTCGTCGAGCACGGCACCGAGGGCTGCAACTACCTGCTCGGCGTCGACATCGACATGAACACCGTCGCCGGCTACGCAATCACCTCCTGGGAGCGCGGGTACGGCGACATGGAGTTCGTCCTGGACCTCGACACGCTCCGGGTGCTGACCCACCAGCCCGCCACGGCGATGGTGCAGTGCGATCTCATCTGGCCTGACCACGCGCCGGTGCTGCAGTCGCCGCGCACGATCCTCAAGCAGCAGATGGCGCGGGCTGCGGCGCTCGGCTTCACCGCTTTCGCCGGCACCGAGCTGGAGTTCATCCTGTTCGAGGACTCCTACGAGGAGGCGCTGGACGCCGGTTACCAGCACCTGACGCCGGCCAACCAGTACAACGTCGACTACTCGATCGTCGGCGGCACCCGGGTCGAGCCGCTGCTGCGCGAGATCCGCAACACCATGTACGACGCAGGCATGAACGTCGAGGGCTCCAAGGGCGAGTGCAACTTCGGCCAGCACGAGATCGGCTTCCTCTACGACGACGTCCTGGTCACCGCCGACAACCACGCGGTCTACAAGACGGCCGCCAAGGAGATCGCCGCGCAGCACGGGCAGTCGCTGACCTTCATGGCCAAGTACGATCAGCGCGAGGGCAACTCCTGCCACATCCACCTGTCCCTGCGCGGCCAGGACGGCAGCATCGTGTTCTGGGACGACGCGACCGGCGCCCGTACGCCGCTCTACGACCACTTCGTGGCCGGCGTCCTGGCGACGATGCCGGACCTGACGCTCCTGTACGCGCCGAACATCAACTCCTACAAGCGGTTCGCGGACGGCTCGTTCGCGCCGACCACGATCGCCTGGGGCGAGGACAACCGGACCTGCGCCGTCCGGCTGGTCGGGCATGGCGCCGGAGCCCGGATGGAGAACCGGGTCCCCGGTGGTGACGTGAACCCCTATCTCGCGCTGGCGGCAATGCTCGCCGGAGGTTTGCACGGCATCGAGAACGAGCTGCCGCTGGGCCCTGCCCTGGTCGGCAACGCCTACACCTCCGGGTTGCCGAAGGTGCCGGGCTCCTTGCGCGACGCCCGTGAGGCCTTTGCCGCCTCGGAGGTCGCCCGCACGGCGTTCGGCGACGAGGTCGTCGCGCACTACACGAACATGGCCGATGTCGAGCTCCAGGCCTTCGGCGCTGCTGTCACCGACTGGGAGCTGCGTCGCTCCTTCGAAAGGATGTAAGTGTCCACGTTCACCGTCATCAACCCCGCCACCGGTCACGCCGTCACCGATGTCGAGCTGGCCAGCGTCGAGCAGGCCGACGCTGCCATCGAGCGCGCTGTCGCGGCGTTCCCCGCCTGGCGCGACCTCGCGCCCGGTGAGCGTGCCCGGTTGCTGCGCGCGTTCGCCGCGATCGTGGATGCCCACCTCGAGGAGCTCGCCCAGCTCGAGGTGCTCAACTCCGGCCATACGATCGGCAATGCGCGTTGGGAGGCCGGCAACGTCCGCGACGTCCTGAACTACTACTCCGCAGCGCCCGAGCGGCTCTTCGGCCGGCAGATCCCGGTGCCCGGTGGTGTCGACCTGACGTTCCATGAGCCGCTTGGCGTCGTCGGGATCATCGTGCCCTGGAACTTCCCGATGCCGATCGCCGGCTGGGGGTTCGGACCGGCGCTCGCGGCCGGCAACTGCGTCGTGCTCAAGCCGGCCGAGCTGACCCCGCTGACAGCGATCCGGCTCGGCGAGCTGGCGAGCGAGGCCGGCATCCCCGAGGGCGTCTTCACCGTCATCCCCGGCAAGGGCTCGATCGTCGGCGAGCGCTTCGTGACCCACCCGGACGTCCGCAAGGTCTGCTTCACCGGCTCGACCGCGGTCGGCCAGGGCATCATGCGCGGCTGCGCCGACCAGGTGAAGCGGGTGACCCTCGAGCTCGGCGGCAAGAGCGCCAACGTCATCTTCGCCGATGCCGACATCGCCAAGGCGGCCGCCACGGCGCCGTACGCCGTGTTCGACAACGCGGGCCAGGACTGCTGCGCCCGGTCGCGGATCCTGGTGCAGCGCTCGGCGTACGAGGAGTTCCTCGGCCGGCTCGAGGCGGCCGTCGGTGCCATGAAGGTGGTCGACCCGACCCGGGACGACAGCGAGATGGGCCCGATGGTCTCGGCCAAGCAGAAGGACGCCGTGCTCGGCTACCTGGATGGTGTCGAGGCAGCGTTCACGGGACCAGTTCCCCAGAATGCTGACGCGGGCGACGGCTTCTGGCTGCCGCCGACGGTGGTCCTGGCCGACGACACCGCCGCCCCGATCTGGCGCGAGGAGATCTTCGGCCCAGTCGTCGCGGTGATGCCGTTCGACGACGAGGAGGACGCGATCCGGCTTGCCAACGACACCGAGTACGGCCTGTCCGGCTCGATCTTCACCAGCGACATCGGCCGCGCCCTGCGGGTGGCGCGCGGCGTCGAGGCCGGCAACCTATCGGTCAACTCGCACTCTTCGGTGCGCTACTGGACGCCGTTCGGCGGCTACAAGCAGTCCGGCCTCGGCCGGGAGCTCGGTCCGGACGCGCCCAGCGCGTTCACCGAGGAGAAGAACGTCTTCATCGCCCAGGACTAGGGGTTTCGAGGCTCGCTCCGCTCGCACCTCAACCAACGACTCGAGAGAAAGAGAACTCACATGACACGACCCGCACGTCTCGAGGGCCGCACCGCGGTGATCACGGGAGGCTGCTCCGGTATCGGACTGGCGACGGTCAAGCGCTTCCTCGAGGAGGGCGCCCACGTCGTGATCGGCGACGTCGACGACGCCCGTGGCAACGAGCTCGCGGGCGAGCTCGGCCTGACCTACGTGCACGTCGACGTGACGAGCAAGGAGGAGGTCGACGCGCTCTTCAAGGCCGCGAAGGACACCTACGGCTCGGTCGACATCGCCTTCAACAACGCCGGCATCTCGCCCCCGGACGACGACTCGATCCTGGACACCGAGCTCGATGCCTGGCGTCGCGTGCAGGAGGTCAACCTGACCAGCGTCTACCTGTGCTGCAAGGCGGCGCTGCCCTACATGCTCGAGCAGGGCAAGGGCTCGATCATCAACACCGCGTCATTCGTCGCGATCATGGGTGCGGCGACCTCGCAGATCTCCTACTCGGCCTCCAAGGGCGGCGTGCTCTCGATGACCCGCGAGCTCGGCGTCCAGTTCGCACGCCAGGGGGTGCGGGTCAACGCGCTCTGCCCGGGGCCGGTGAACACGCCGCTGCTCCAGGAGCTGTTCGCCAAGGACGAGGAGCGGGCGGCTCGGCGGCTGGTGCACGTGCCGATGGGGCGGTTCGGCGAGCCCGAGGAGATGGCCAACGCCGTGCTGTTCCTGGCCTCGGACGAGTCGTCGTTCATGACTGCGTCCACGTTCCTAGTCGACGGCGGCATCTCCGGCGCCTACGTCACGCCGCTCTGAGATGACGCAGGCGCACATGACCAGGCCGCTGATCGGGCTGAGCTCCTACCGCGAGCACGCCAGCTGGGGTGCGTGGAAGCAGTCCGCCGACCTGCTGCCGAGCGATTATGCGCTCGCCGTCGAGGCGGCCGGGGGCACTCCCGTGATCCTGCCGCCGTCGCTCCCGTACGCCGAGGCGGCCGCTGCCGTGGTCGCCCGGCTCGACGGCCTGGTGATCTCCGGGGGCGCCGACGTGCAGCCCGAGCAGTACGACGAGGAGCCGCATCCCGAGACGCTGACGTGGCGCGAGGACCGGGATGCCTGGGAGCTGGCCCTGCTCGACGCCGCCGACGCGGCCGGCCTGCCGGTGGTCGGCGTGTGCCGGGGCATGCAGGTGATGGCCGTGCATGCCGGTGGCTCGCTGGACCAGCACGTCCCCGATCTCGTCGGGCACGAGCACCACAACCCCGGGGTGGACGCGTTCGGCGACACCGTCGTACGGATCGAGCCCGGCAGCCGGCTAGCCGCTGCGATCGAGCAGCCCCCCGTCGTCGCGTGCCACCATCACCAGTCCGTGCGCACACACCCCGGCTTCACTGCGGTTGCGTGGGCTGAGGACGGCCTGCTCGAAGCGATGGAGGCGCCGGGCGAGCGGCTCCAGCTAGCAGTGCAATGGCACCCCGAGGTCCGCGCCGACCGGGGCGTGTTCAAGGCCCTGGTCGACGCGGCGGCGGCGCGCTAGCTCACGATGTGGTGTGGCGGTAGCAGACCTCAGCGCGATCGCCGAGGGCCCAGTTGTACTTGTTCGGCCAGCCGAAGAAGGCGCGATCGCCGACCGGGCAGTTCTTCTCGCCGAGCCGGATGAACTGCGTCGGCGTCGGACGCTTCTTCGACATCACATTGAAGAACGCCGCCGTACGTGTGACGTGCGTCTGGTCGCACGTCACGTACACGCCGCCCTGATTGCGGCAACGACGCACACTGTTGCTCAAAGGTCCCTGGAGCAGCGGGCGGTGCGCAGCCGGCAGGACGTTGATATCGCCGCCGCTCTGGAGGATCAGATCGCAGCGGACCCAACGTGCCCCATGGGCACGTTGCGCTTTGGTTGGCGCAAAGAACATGTAGCTGAACATCGTCTGGTCCTCGATGCCCCACGAGCGGCCAAGGAACTTGTGCCACCGCGGCGTGCAGGCATCGACCCCGGCCGTCAGGAATTTCGCGGCACTGAGGTGCTTGGCGTCGACGCCCCTGGCGAGATTCGGCACTGCGAACGTGTACGTCGTGTGCGGGCTCGAGCAGGGGACCGTCGGGGAGTTGTTAGCCATCGGATCACCCTGTGCTGCGGTCAGATCCCGGCACTGCCCGACTTTGGGCTTAGCCGTCGCTGTGCGTCCGGGCGCCGCGCTCGACGGCGCGACGATCGCGAACGTGCCGGCAACCGCACACAGCAGCGCGACGGCAGCGAGAACGATGCGGGATGACTTCATCAGGGTCTCCTCGTGGTCAAGACGTCGTGGAGCGGTAGCAGATCTCTGCGTGGTCGCCGGCGTTCCAGAGCACCTTGGGGGCCCATGAGTAGTTGGTGGCGCTCGGGCAATGCGCTGCGCCTTCCTTCACGAAAACAGCCCGCTTCGGGTACTTCTTGGCTTTGAAGGTGAAGGCGGCGAACGGCCGGTAGGCGTGACCCTCGACGCACGGCGTGTACCTGTTGGCGCTGGTGATGCAGCGCCGGATCGAATCGGGCATCGGCGAGGGGATGAAAGGGCGATGCGTGATTGGGAGCGCATCCAGGTGGCCGCTGTCGACGAAGACGAGGTCGCATCGGAACCATCGGGCTCCATGGTTACGCTGCGCCTTGGTCGGGTTGAAGTAGGTGAATTGGTACAGGGTCTGGTCGCCGACCGTCCAGGGAGCGCCGAGCGTCTTGTGGAAGCGAGGGAGGCAGACGCTGAGTCCGACCGTCCCGAGCTTGGCGCTGCTGATGTGCTTCATGTTCACGCTCTTGGGCGCGTTGGCGACGGCGAACGTGTAGGTCGTATGCGGGCTGCTGCACGGCACCGTGGGGCTGTTGTCGCTCAACGCCGCAGACTGGGCGTTCGTCAGGTTCCGACACTGGCCCACTTTGGGCTTCGCCGGAGCCTTAGCGGCCTGCGACGCTGCGGCGCCGGACGGCGCGGCGAGAGCCGCGAGACAGAAAAGGGCGGTGAGCGCCGCGGCTACGAGCGGCAGGATGCGGGTGCGGGTCATACGGGCCTCCGAGTCGGTGAGTCGACTCGAACGTACCGGAACCGGCCGGTCTCGCACCTGGTTCCGGAGAAGATCAGCGGATGGTGCCGACCCCCGGGATCAACGGCAGGTCGAGTGCGGTCACCCAGCCCGGCGGCAGGTCGTTCACCGCCGGGACGGCGTTCAATGCGCGCATCCCGGTGGCTAGGCAGCCCGCGACGGCCGGAGCGCGCCCGGAGCCGTCGGTGAACCGGAATGCCGTCTCCTGCACGATCGACGGCGAGCCGTCGATGTCGACGCGGTAGACGTCGTCGCCCGAGCCGGTCGGCCACTCCGGGGCAGCGTCCAGGCCGATCCGGTTGACGTGCTCGAGGGTGATCACCTCCCGGCCTCGGTAGACGCCGTTGATGGTGAACCGGATAGCGGCGACGTCGCCGGCCTTGACGACGCCCTTGGCGGTCGGTCGGTCGGTCGGGGTCACCCACTTCTCCCAGGTGGTGGTGATGTCGTCGAGCTCGATGCCGGCCGCGTGGGCGATCATCGGCACAGTCGCACCCCACGCCATGATCAGGATGTCCGGGATCTCCAGTAGCGGCGTGTAGTCCGGCGACCGGCCGATACCCATCTCGTCCTCGTAGTCGCCCTCGTAGTCGGTGTAGTCGAGGAGCTCGGAGGCGCGGACGCTCTTCACCTCGCCGCACAGCCCCATCAGGGTCAGCGGGAAGAGGTCGTTGGCGAACCCGGGGTCGATGCCGGTGGTGAAGCACGAGGCCCCGCCCTCCTCGCACGCCTGGGTGATCGGATCGATCCAGTTCGGCGGGTTCTGCTTCATCGCCGGCCACACCCACGGCGTCATCGCGGTCGAGGTCACGTCGATGCCAGCGCGCAAGAACGCGGTCATCACACGGATGTTCTCGTCGGCGTACTGGGCGGTCGGGCCGTAGTGCACCAGCGCGTCGGGCTTCAGCGCTACCAGCTCCTCGACGGAGTCGGTGGCGATGACGCCGGTGGTGTCGATCCCGCAGATCTCGCCCGCGTCCTTGCCGACCTTGTCGGGGTTGCTCACCCCGACGCCGACCAGCTCGAACGCGGGGCTCTTGGTGATCTCGGCGATCACCATCGTGCCGACGACCCCGGTACCCCAGACGGCTACGCGCTTCGGTGTGCTCATGCGCGCACCCTAGGTGCTGCCCGACCGTGAAACAAGAACACGTTCTACTTCTTGAAGGCGTCTTCAGCCCGTCCCGTCGCCGCGACCGGGCGCAGATGTCTCGCTCGGCGTAGTCGGGTGGGACATCTGTGCCCGCTCAGCGCGATGCGGGCGCCTATCCTTCTGCCATGGCGATCACCGACAACCGCGCGCTGAGGTCGTTCGTGCGCAACGCGAACCGGCTGGTGGCGACGCCGTTCAACTCGCGTGACGCCGCGACCCGAGCAGCAGGTCGCCTCGGCACTGGATCGGCGTCGGCGCTGCGCCGTGCCGTCGGTGGCAGGGTGGTCCTGGTCACCGGCGCGTCGACCGGGATCGGCCGAGCGGCAGCGGTGAGCCTGGCCGCGGCCGGTGCGAAGGTGCTCGTTGTCGCGCGCAGCGAGGACCTGCTCATCGAGCTCGTCGAGGAGATCACCGAGTCCGGCGGCCTCGCGGTGGCCTACCGCTGCGACCTGACCGACCTCGAGGCGATCGACGACCTAGCGGCGAAGGTGCTCGACCAGCACGGCCACGTCGACGTCCTGGTCAACAACGCCGGCATGTCGATCAGGCGCAAGGTGCGGCACTCGGTCGGACGCTTCCAGGACTTCGAGCGCCCGATGCAACTGAACTACTTCGCCGCAGTCCGGCTGACGATGGGCCTGCTGCCCACGATGGTCGAGCGGGAGAGCGGTCAGGTGGTCAACATCTCCAGCTGGGCGGCGATCATGCACCCCGCCCGCTTCTCCGGGTACGCCGCCTCGAAGGCCGCCCTCGAGGCCTGGTCGGACTCGGTGCAAGGTGAGGTGCTCGGCGACGGCGTCGTGTTCACCGACATCCACATGCCGCTGGTCCGCACGCCGATGATCGCGCCGACCAAGCTCTACAGCCAGCTGCCGGCCCTCTCGATGGACCAGGCGGCGCAGGTCATCTGCGACGCGGTGGTCAGCCGGTCGCGCAAAGTCACTCCGCTGGCCGCCGGGATGACCACTCTGGTCGACTCAGTCAGCCGCCGGCTCGGCGACCGGATCCGTCAGGCCGCGATCTAGTTGAGCCAGGCCCCGTTCGGGTCCGCGCTCCTCGGCTCCGCCTCGCAGAGCCCGAAGCGGCTGCGGGTCCGGATCCAGCTGCTGCTCACCGGGCTGCTGGTGATCACCCATGTGATCGGCGCAGGCGTGGTGCTGGTGCTCTCGGCCTTCGTGCTGCCGACCCGTTCGCTCAACCACGCCAGCGTGATCAGCCTGGCGATCAGCGTCCCGACGTACGTCGGGGTGGCGGTCGTGGTCGGCGGCTTCTGGGGGACGATCAGCAGTCTGCGCGGACTGCGCTGGGCGATCGAGGGCCGGGAGCCGACCTCGCGGGAGCGCCGTACCGCACTGCGTACGCCGATCCGGCTGACCCTGATCCAGGGCGGTCTCTGGTTCGGCGGCTTCGTGCTGTTCACCGTCGAGGCGCTCGCGCTGCAGCCGGACCGGGCGCTGGGCACCGGGTTCGCGGTGGCGATCAGCGGCCTGGTCGTGAGCACGATCGCGTTCCTCGAGACCGAGTTCGTGCTCCGTCCGATCGCCGCCCAGGCGCTGACCGGCCAGGCCCGCGGCCGTCGCGGCATGACCGGCGTCCAGGCCCGGATGCTGCTGTTCTGGGGGATCGGCACGGCGGCGCCGGTGGCGGGGACTGCGATCGTCGGGATAGTCGCGCTCACCAGCCACGAAATGTCGAAGAACCGGCTGGCCATCATCGTGCTCGCCCTGTCCGGGGTCGTGCTGGTCTTCGGCCTGCTCGTCACCGTGCTCAATGCCCGCGCCGTGGTTGCGCCGATCGCCTCGGTCCGCAACGCGCTGAGGCGGGTCCGCAAGGGTGACTTCAACGCCGAGGTCACCGTCTTCGACGGCACCGAGCTCGGGCTGCTGCAGGCCGGCTTCAACGACATGGTCACCGGGCTGCGTGAGCGCGAGGCGATCCGGGACATGTTCGGCCGCCACGTCGGCAAGGACGTCGCGGCTGCCGCTGCGGCCGGCCAGGTCAGCCTCGGCGGGGAGACCCGGGTTGTCTCGGTGCTCTTCGTCGACCTGATCGGCTCCACGGCGTACGCGACCCAGCGCTCGCCGGCCGAGGTGGTCGCGACCCTGAACCGCTTCCTGGGAGTAGTGGTCTCTGAAGTCGATGCGCAGGGCGGCTTCGTCAACAAGTTCATGGGCGATGCCGCGCTGGCGATCTTCGGGGCGCCGGTGCAGGCCGAGGACCATCCGGCCGCGGCGCTCGGAGCGGCTCGCAGGATCGCCGTCCGGCTCGCCGCCGAGGTCGGCGAGATCGAGGCCGGTATCGGCGTCGCGACCGGTGAGGCGGTCGCCGGGAACATCGGTGACGAGAGCCGGTTCGAGTACACCGTCATCGGCGACTCGGTGAACTCTGCGGCCCGGTTGTGCGACCT
>DASRRQ010000068.1:0-2143 GCA_035695505.1 Marmoricola sp.
GCCTTCTCCAATACCGGCCGCACCGAGGAGACCATCGAGATGCTGGCCCTGGCGAAGTCGTCGGGTGCCTACGCGGTCGCGGTGACCAGCGACCCGGCCTCCCCGATGGCCCAGGTCGCCGACGCCCACCTGACCAGCCACGCGCCGGGGGAGTACCTCCAGCCCGACGACCTGTCGGCCAAGCACGCCCAGCTCTTCGTGATCGACCTGCTCTACCTCCTCGCGGCCCAACGGGACTTCTCGCGTACGACGAGCCTGCTGGCGGCCTCCGCAGCGGCCGTCGCGCCGCATCGCCGTCCGCTTCGCTCGGCGACCCGGCCACGGACCGTGCCCTCGCCGAAAGAAACCGCCACCACATGAGCGCAATTCTCGCCGACTTCTGCACCGAGGTCCGCCATCGGCTCGACGACCTCGACCAGGAGGTCCGTGTCGGCGGCCTCGACCCGGCCATCGACCTGATCGTGTCCTCATTGCAGTGCGGGGGCGTTCTCCAGGCCTTCGGCACCGGCCACTCCCAGGCGTTCGCCATGGAGATCGCGGGCCGCGCCGGTGGGCTGATCCCGACGCACGCCATCGTGCTGCGCGACGTCGTCCTGCGCGGCAGCCGGGACGTCTCGGTGCTCCAGGGCGCCACCCTCGAGCGCGACGAATCGGTCGTCGACGAGCTCTACGGGCTGTACTCCTTCGAGCCGGCCGATGTCTTCCTGATCGCGTCGAACTCCGGCGTCAACGGGTCGATCGTCGGCCTCGCCCTGCGTGCCAAGGCCGACGGCCACCCCGTCATCGCGGTGACGAGCCTGGAGCACACGAACGCCGTCACCCCCAAGCACAGCAGCGGCAAGCGGCTCTCGGAGATCGCCGACATCGTGATCGACAACCGGGCGCCGTTCGGCGACACCACGATCGGCCTCGGCGACGGGCTGTCCGCCGGTGCGGTCTCCTCGATCACCGCCGCGTACATCGCCCAGCTCCTCACCCTCGGCGCGGCTCTGCGACTCCGGGACGCGGGTGAGGTCCCGCCGCTCTACATCTCAGCCAACATCCCGGGAGGTGACACGCACAACGACGCCCTCAAGGCGCGGTACGGCGAGCGCATCGCCGGCCTGGCCTGACCTGAACGATCGGCAGCCCGCATCTGGACAAGCGCACGACCTGAGCACTCAGTAGAAGAGATCATCACGAAAGGGATCCCACGATGAGCCGAGAAATCGCACAAGTCGACCGCCGGACCCTGCTCCGTGGCGCCCTTGCGACAGCCGCGCTCGTGCCGATCGCCGGAACGCTCGCCTCCTGCGGCGGGTCGTCCTCGTCGGGCGGCGGTGGTGGCGCCCAGAAGTCGGCCACCAACCCGTTCGGGCTCGCGAAGACCTCGAGCGTGGAGGCCGTGATCTTCAACGGCGGCTACGGCTACGACTACGTCAAGTTCGCCGCCGACCAGGTCAAGAAGCAGAAGGGCTTTTCGGGCGTCACGCTCAAGGTGTCGCCATCGACGCAGATCGCCCAGCAGCTGCAGCCTCGCTTCGTCGGCGGCAACCCGCCCGACCTGATCGACAACTCGGGTGAGAACGCCATCGGGTTCAACGTCATCGAGCAGCAGCTCGAGACGCTCGACGACGTCTTCGACGCCAACAACTACGAGGGCACCAAGATCTCGGACACGCTCTACCCGAACGTGAAGGACCCGGGCACCTTCGGCGGCAAGTTCATCGCGATGAACTACGTGATGACGGTCTACGGCATCTGGTACTCCGCGTCGCTGTTCCAGCAGAACGGCTGGACCCCACCGCAGACCTGGGACGAGGCGGTGGCTCTCGGCGCCAAGGCCAAGGCCAAGGGCAAGTATCTCTGGGTCTGGGGCAAGGAGGCGGCGACGTACTACCAGACGATGGCCGTCAACTCCGCCATCAAGGAGGGCGGCGACGAGGTCCGCCTGGCGCTGGAGAACCTCAAGCCGAAGTGCTGGTCCCTCCCGCAGATCCAGAGCGTCTTCCAGGCCCTGGGCGAGATGGTGCAGAAGCGCTACCTCGTCCCCGGCGGCGCCGGCACCCAGTTCACCGCCGCCCAGGCGAAGTGGAGCAACGACGAGCAGGCGGTCCTCTACCCGTCCGGCGGCTGGATCGAGAACGAGATGAAGGACGCGACG
>DASRRQ010000069.1:0-14424 GCA_035695505.1 Marmoricola sp.
TGTCCTGCCCCCCGATTTTCGGTCCATCTCTTCTGTCATGTCTTGTCGTTATGAGAGTGGAGATGGAGGTGTCTGATGCCGTCTAGGAAGCGGTATACGACCGAGCAGATCATTGCGAAGCTGCGGGAGGCTGAGAAGCTGCAGGCCCAGGGTCTGTCGATTCCGGCGCTGTGCGAGCGGTTGCAGGTCAGTGATCAGACGTTCTACCGGTGGCGGTTGAAGTACGGCGCCTTGAAGGAGGACGAGGCTCAACGGCTCAAGGCGTTGGAGCAGGAGAACGCGCGGTTGAAGCGGATCGTGGCTGAGCAGGCGTTGGACATCAGCATGTTGAAGGATCTGCAACGGGGAAACTGGTGAGCCCGTCTCGGCGGCGGGCTGCGGTGGAGTATCTGGTCCGTCGTCACAAGGTGTCCCAGCGGCGTGCTTGTCGGGTGGTGGGGCAACACCGCTCGACCCACTGTTATGTCGGGCAGCCGCCTGACTTTGAGAAGCAGCTCGTCAAGGCGATGTGCAAGCTCGCCGAGGCTCACCCTCGGTATGGGTACCGGCGGATTCATGCGTTGCTGGTCCGTCAGGGCTGGGACATCAACGTCAAGCGGGTCGAGCGGCTGTGGCGGGCAGAAGGTCTACGCGTTCCCCCGCGGCGGCGCTTCGGCGACGGGGCTCCGTTCCTAGGTCGGTCGGCACTCGATGACTCGATGACTCGGGGATCAGCCGACCGGACGGGTCCTCGCCGGGAAGCGGGTTCAATCCCTGTTGTCCCGCATCCGGTCGGTGACGTCGGACCTAGGGTTGGCCCATGACGGGGATCGTGGAGCGGGCCGACCGCTTCCAACGGGCGCACCGCAGCATCGGGCTGCCGCTCGGCGTGATCTACAAGTTCTTCGACGACCAGGGCAACTACCTGGCGGCGATCATCACCTACTACGCGTTCGTCTCGATCTTCCCGCTGCTGCTGATCGCCTCCTCGGTGCTGGGCTTCCTGCTCCAGGGCAACCAGCAGCTCGAGCACGACGTCCTGCACTCGGCGCTCGAGCAGTTCCCGATCGTGGGCACCCAGCTCGGTAAGCCTGAGGGCATCCGTGGCAGTACGTCGGCGATCGTTGTGGGTGCTCTCGCCGCCGTCTACGGGACCATGGGGCTGGGGCAGGCAACGCAGAACGCACTCAATACAACGCTCGCGATCCCTCGCAACAGCAGGCTGAACCCGATTGCGAGTCGCGTGCGCAGCCTGATCCTCATCCTTGCCGCCGGGTTGTCGGTGCTCGTGTTGAGCGTGCTGACGATCGTGGCGAACCACACGGCAGGGTTCGGGCTCGATCTCAGCACGGGGCTGCGCTGGCTGCTGCGCGTGGTGGCGTTCGCCGGCACGGTCGGAGTGCTGGGGGCCATTGCGATGATTTCCTCATCGAAGCGGCAGACCTTCCGTGAGGTCCTGCCCGGATCGGTCGTGGTTGCGAGCCTGTGGCAGATCCTGCAGGGCATCGGCGGTAGCTACGTGAACCATGTCGTCACGAAGGCGGACTCCTTGAACTCGACCTTCGCCCTCGTTCTCGGCCTCGTCGCGTTCGTCTATGCCGGCGCGACTGTCGTGGTCCTCGGACTCGAGATCAACGTCGTCCTGGCCGAGCGCCTCTACCCACGAGCGCTCCTCACGCCGTTCACCGACGCAGTCGACCTCACCGAAGCCGATCGGCGGGCTTACACCCGCTATGCCCAAGCCCAGCGACACAAGGGCTTCCAGCGGGTCCATGTCGACTTCGACGAACCACCGCCCTAGCGCGCACGTGACCGCGGTCTCGTCGGCCACGACCGACGCGACCCGGGACCGGCGGCTGGCGAGGATCCTGGAGTCCCTGCGGGCCTGAGCCCGAGAGGGCAGAGCGCGGCGCCCTGCCCTCTCGGGTCGCCAGATCAGCCGGTGGCGATCACCGGGAACTTCTCCGAGGTCCAGACGCCGTACAGGTCGGTCGGAGCCGTCGGGCTGTCAGTGCCGGTGACCTTCACGCCGCCGGTGAGGATCGAGACGATCGCGCCGAACGCTCCGGAGCCTTTGCAGGAGGCGAGCCCGTTGGCGTCACTGACCGCGGTGCAGATCGGGATGCTCACACCGCAGGTCCGGCTCGGGCTGCCATCGCAGAGCATGTAGAACCGCAGGCCGTAGCCGGCGACCCCGGTCCCGTCGGCACGCTTGAAGCTCACCGCCATGGTCAGGGTCAGCGTGGGCAGCAGCCCGGTCCCGATCTTGAGCAGGGTCGGCTGCGGGGTGATGTAGACGGGCTTGAGGTTCTGCGGCGTGAAGTCGGTCGACGTGGTGCTGTCGGCGTAGCCGTCGGCACCGTGGTAGTCGGCGTAGTACGTCGTCGAGCCAGCGGGCTTCGGGATCGTCGCCTGGACCGAGCCCTCGTTCGCGGGGACCAATCCGCTGGCCAGGACGTTGCCGTCGGAGTCGCGGAAGGTCACTGTCCCGTGGCCGATGACCGAGTTTCCACCCGGGGTCCGCTGCACATTCGCGGTCATGGTCACGGTGGTGTCTTCGATGTGGGTCCCACCGTAGACGTTGGCGTAGATCTGCGTCGGGATGAGGTCGTCGGCATGAGCCGTGGAGGACCAGGCGAGCATCGGCAGGACGAGGGCGACGGTCAGTGCGACCAGACGCGCTCGGGCGGTGAGGTGTGGCACGAGGAGGTTCCTCTCGGGGTAGCCCTCCCAGTAGGGCGACACGAGATTGCTCCGCACCGCGCTCGGGTCCCTCAACCGTCGGCAGCCGGCACTGCTGGTCGTCGTGATCCCCCGATCGGAACGAAAGTACTGCAAGACTCGACAGTCTCGCTAGTGGCGGGAGAGCCTGTTGTGGCGGGCGTCGGTCGCCGGCGGGATACCGTCGGGCCTGCCCCAGGCCAAGGTCGAGCACCGAGGAGATCCGACATGACCCGCGTCCGCATCGACCTGTTCACCTCCCTCGACGGCTACACCGCCGTCGGCGAAGGGCCCGAGAATCCGATGGGCGACGACTGGGGACCGCTCACGTCGGCGTGGACCGCGACCCGGACGTTTCGCGAGAAGGTCTTCGGCGACACCAGCGGGGCCGGTACGACCGGCATCGACGACTCCTACGCCGCCGCGCATTTCGACGGGATCGGTGCCGAGATCCTCGGCGCCACCATGTTCGGCCTGCACGCCTTCCCCGACGATCCGGACTGGAAGGGCTGGTGGGGCGACGAGCCGCCGTTCGGCACCCCCGTCTACGTCTTGACCCACACGGCGCCGCGGCCCTCGATCCCGATGGCGGGCGGGACGACGTTCCACTTCCGCAGCGACCCGATCGCCGACGTCCTCGCCGAGGCCAGCGATGCGGCAGACGGGCTGGACGTGCGGGTCGGCGGTGGTATCGGCACCGCGGGCGATTTCCTGCGTGCCGGGCTGGTCGACGAGCTGCACGTGATGGTCGCCCCGGTCGTGCTGGGCCGTGGCAACCCGGTCTGGGCGGGCCTGCGTGGGCTGGAGGTCACCCACCAGGTGCGGTCCGAGGTCGCCGAGAGCGGCACGATCCACCTCACCTTCACCCGCTGATGATCATGCGGACACCGGTCAGCCCGCTGCCACCAGGTCCTCAGCCGCCGCCGGGCTGACGAACCTCCGCCCTGGCAGCGCCACCAGGGCGCCGACCGCTCCGACCAGGCAGAGGCTGCCGATCACGATCGTCGCCGCGGAGAGCCCGTGCACGAACGCGATCGACAGCGCGTGGTGCAGGACCGGGGAGTGAACGCCGACGACCGCGGCCGCGCCGACTGAGTCCTGGGCGGCGCTGAGCTGTCCGGCCGGCACCTTGCCGGTCAGCAGGTCGGCGAGCTTGTCGGCGTACAGGCTGGAGAACAGCGAGCCGATCACCGCGACGCCGAGCGTGCCGCCCAGCTCGCGGGTCGCGTCGTTGACCGCCGAACCGACGCCGGCGCGCGCCGGTGGGAGCACCTGCAGGATCGACTCGGCGGCAGTGGTGCTGACCAGGCCGAGGCCGGTGCCCATCAGGATCATCTGCGGCACGATCACGCTCGGGTACGACGCCGACGCGTCGATCGTGGAGATCCACAGGAACGACGAGCCGAGCAGCGTCAGGCCGGTAGCGACCACGGCCTTGCTGCCGAGCCGCGGAGCGAGCTGGCCCGCGACGATCGAGGAGATTGCAATCGTCGTCGCCACCGGGAGCACCCGGGCCCCGGCGCCGAGAGCGGAGTAGTCGCGGACGAACTGGAAGAACTGCGTGATCAGGAAGATGAAGCCGAACAGCGAGAAGAACGCGATCGTCACCGCTCCCGACGCGGCGCTGAAGCGTGGGTCGGAGAACAGCCTGACGTCGAGCATCGGGTGCGCGACCGACCGCTCGACGCGGACGAAGAGGGCGACCAGGATCGCGGCACCGGCGAAACCGAGCAGCGTCGGCAGGCTGGCCCAGCCGCGGTCGGGCGCCTCGATGATCGTGTAGGTCAGCAGCGCCAGGCCGGCGACCGAGACCACCAGACCGGGCCGGTCGATCGCTGGTACGCCGGGGTCGCGGGACTCGGGCACGAAGGCCAGCGTCATCCCGATCGTGATCACCGCGACCGGCACCAGCGCCCAGAAGACGCTCGGCCAGGCGAAGTGGCCGAGCAGCCAGCCGCCGGTGACGGGGCCTAGGGCAACGCCCATGCCGACCGAGGCGCCCCAAGCACCGAGTGCGCCAGCGCGCTCCTTGCGGTCGGGGAAGGCGTTCGAGATCACCGAGAGGGTGGTCGGGAAGATCATCGCGGCGAAGGTGCCCATGACGAACCGCAGCCCGATCAGCGCGCCGCTGCTGGTGACCAGCGCTGCGACGCAGCTGCTGAGGGCGAAGCCGGCCAGGCCGGTCAGCAGTGCGGGCCTTCGGCCGAACCGGTCCGAGAGGCTTCCCATCGCCAGCACCAGGGCGGCGAAGGCGAGGTTGTAGCCGTCCACGATCCACAACAGCGAGCTGGTTCCGGCGTGCAACGACGTGGCCAGGTGCGGCAGGGCGACGTTCACGATGGTGGTGTCGAGATTGATGGTCAGGGCGGCGAGGCAGACGGTGACCAGAATCAGCGGCTTGTGGTGCGTGCGCGGCATCGGGTGCTCCTGGAAGGATGACGGGACGGGGATGTGGACGGCGTCAACATCGAGGATGCACCAGAGTGTTGTCGGTGTCAACATTCACGTCGGATTCGGCTATCCTCGGCCGTGTGACCACGACCGGCTACCACCACGGCAACCTACGCGAGGCCCTCTTGTCCGCTGCCCTGGTGGCCGTGCGGGAGCAGGGTCCCGATGGGCTGGCCGTGCGCGATCTGGCGCGGCGGGTCGGGGTCTCCCACAACGCGGCGTACCGGCACTTCGCCGATCGGGACGCCCTGGTCGCTGCGGTCGCGGAGGTGGCGTTGGCCGCCCTGACCGAAGCAGGGCGACGACGGCTGGCCACGGTCGAGCACGACGACCCGGTGATGCTGGCGCGGCGACGGCTCTTCGAGCTCGGCCGCAGCTATGTCACCTTCGCCCTCGGCGAGCCCGGCCTCTTCCGGGTGGCCTTCAGCTCCTATCCGCAGATCGAGACCGCGCCCGGTCTGGTCGACCCCGGTGCCGACGACGACCCGCTTGCCCAGCTCAACACCACCCTCGACGGCCTGGTCGAGGCCGGCTACCTCGCGCCGCAGGCGCGACCCGGCGCGGAGATCACCTGCTGGTCGGCCGTGCACGGGTTCTCGGTGCTGCACCTCGAGGGGCCCCTGCTCGCCTTGCCCGCTGAGATGCGGGACGCCGCCCTGGTGCAGATGCTCGTCTCCATCGACCGCGGATATGGCGCGACGACCGGCGATCTCAGCCCGTTGTTCTAGCCGGGGCGTCGGGCATACTCGGATCATGCGTCGGCTGACTCCTGCCATCGTCCTGACCTGCGTCCTGACCTGGGTCCTGGCCTTCGTCGCCCTGACGGCCGCGGTCCCGGTCGCGAGCGCCTCGAACGGCCTGCCGGCCAAGAAGGTCTGGCTCTCCGACGTCAGCACCGCGATGCACGGATCGCAGGCGTACTTGAGGGCACGGATCGCCGATGCTCAGCCAGGTCAGCGCCTCGCTATCAACCTCGACATCGACAACACCTCGCTGGCGACGAAGTACGCGCCAGGCAAGCCGATCCTGGTGGTCCGCAGCTTCACTCGTTACGCCCACGAGCACGGAGTCGCGGTGTTCTTCAATACCGGTCGCGGGCCCGCGGCGGCTGCCCAGGCCCGGAGGCTGCTCCGCCAGGCCGGCTACACCGTCGACCGGCTGTGCGGCCGCCGTAACGGCGAGGCGCTGGTGCACAGCAAGAAGCGGTGCCGCTCCTCGTTCGCGGCGGCCGGCTACACGATCGTGGCGAACGTCGGCAACCGCAGCACTGACTTCGCCGGCAGTGGTTACGGGCGGGCCTTCAAGCTCCCCAACTACGGCAACCGCCTCGGCTGACCCCGCGCCGGCCTGTTCGTGAGCCCGCGGGCTACGATGACTCCTCAGACAAGTTGAGGAGTTGCGTCATGCAGGACGTACGCCGCTACCCGCTCGCCTCCCAGGCTGCCGACGTACTGCTGGACCGGATCCGCGCAGGCCGCTGGTCGCTGGGGGAGAAGCTGCCCGGCGAGACCACGCTCGCGACCGAGCTCGGCGTCGGCCGCTCGACGGTGCGCGAAGCCGTGCGCGAGCTCGCGGGAAAAGGCGTGCTCAGCTCACGCCAGGGGGCGGGTGTCTTCGTAACCGCGCTCGACGTCGCCGAGGACTGGAACGACGTGCTCGCCCGGGTCTCGGTTGTCGCGGTCCTCGAGGCGCGGATCGCGCTCGAGTCGGAGTCGGCGGCGCTGGCTGCGCGCCGGCGTACCGCTGCCGATCTGCGGGTGCTGCGTCGGACTCTCGCCGCCCGTGCTCCGGCCCGCCGTAGTACCGAAGCGCACGTCGACGCCGACCTGGCGTTCCACCGGGCCGTCGTAGCGGCAGCGCACAACGAGCTGCTCAGCGAACTGTTCGACGGTTTCGTACCGCGCGTCCGCCCGGCGATGGTGGGGCTGCTGACCGAGCGGTCATTGCCTGCAGGTCCCGACCATGCTGCCCATGAGGACCTGCTCGCCGCGATCGTGGCCGGCGACGCGGACCGCGCGGCCACAGTCAGCCGTACCCACCTCGATGACCTGGTGGAGTGGCTGTCATGAGCGGCCGCACGGTCGTGGAGCTCGACGGGGTGACGTTCCGCCGCGGCGAGAAGGAGATCCTGCACGGCATCGGGCTCTCGGTGCGCGCTGGCGAGCACTGGGCGATGCTCGGGCCGAACGGCGCCGGGAAGAGCACGATCCTCGGCTTCTGCGGAGCGCTGATGCACCCCACCTCAGGCACGGTGCGCGTGCTCGGGGAGCAGCTCGGCCGGGTTGAGCTGCAGGCGCTGCGCCGCTCGATCGGGCACGTGAACCCACGTCACCCGCTGGCCTCGCCGCTGACTGTCCGCGAGGTGGTGCTGACCGGGATCACCGGGACGATCGAACTGCCGATGAGGTGGGCACCGACCGCCGAGCAGGTCGCTAGAGCTGATGCGCTGGTGGCTACGTTGGGCATGGCGGCGCGCCGTGGGGACCGGTGGCCGACGCTGTCCCAAGGCGAGCGCGGCCGGGCGCTGATCGCCCGCGCCCTGGCTTGCGACCCGGCACTGCTCCTGCTTGATGAGCCGACGACCGGGCTCGACGTCGCAGCTCGCGAGCAGTTGCTTGCCACGCTCGACGCCCTGACCGCGAGCCATCCCGAGCTCGCCACGATCCTGGTCACCCACCATCTCGAGGAGCTGCCGGCCTCCACGACCCACGCCGTCCTGCTGGCCGACGGGCGGGTCGTGGAGTCGGGTACTGCTGCCGTGGTGCTGACCTCGGCTCATGTGACCGCCGCGTTCGACCACCCGATCGAGGTCGAGCGGATCGCCGGCCGCTGGATCGCACGAGCGGCGGTCGCCCGGACGGGCTCCGCAGCGCTGGTGGGCGCCGGAGGTCAGTCGGTGTAGTGGCCCGCCTCGAGGTCCTCGAGCAGGGTCGCGTGCGTCGGGTTCCAGTCCAGCAGCGCCCGGGTCTTCTCGTTGGAGGCGGGAGCGTCCATCGAGAAGAACATCCCCATCCAGCCGAAGTGCTCGGCAGCGTCCGCGGCCGCTACCGACGTCACCGGCAGGTCCAGCTTGCGGCCGATGGTCTCGGCGATCGTGCGAGCTGGGATGCCTTGCTCGGCGATCACGTGCAGCATCGAGCCCGCTGGTGCGTCGAGTACGGCCCGGGCGATCAGGGCGCCGGCGTCGAGGCGGTGCACCGCCGGCCACCGGTTGGACCCGTCGCCGACGTACGCCGAGACGCCCGTGGTGCGGGCGATGTCGACGATCGTGGCGATGAAGCCGTGATCGCCCTCGCCGTGGACGGTCGGGGCGAACCGAAGCCCGACGGACCGGATCCCGCGCTCGATCAGCGCGTGGGCGGTCTCGGCATTCGCCGAGCGTGCGTGACCTCCCGGCGCGGGCACGTCGTCCTCGGTGGCGAGGCTGCCGGGGTTGACCCCCATCGTGCCGGCGGCGAAGAGCAGGAAGCCACCGGGCTCGAGCGCCCCGCCCATCGCTTCGAGTGCGGCGCGGTCGGTGCCCGCGGCCGCCTCCATCTGGGAGAAGTCGTGGTTGTAGCCGAGGTGCAGGACCCCGTCGGCGCCGGTAGCGCCGGCCACCAGGCTGTCGAGGTCGTCGAGGCTGCCGCGGTGGACCTCGGCGCCGAGGGCGGTCACCGCCGCGGCGGACTCCTCGGACCGGGCGAGGCCGACGACCTGGTGGCCGGCGGCGAGGAGCTCGCGGACGGCTGCGGAACCGATCCAACCGGATGCTCCGGTGACGAAGATGCGCATGGGACTGCCTCCTTGATGGTCGTCTCCGACCGATGATGTCATTGAGTGACATCACTGTAGCAAGTGATGTCACAGCCTGTCATCACGTAGGATGCCGCGCATGGGTCGATGGGAACCGGATGCGGCGGGTCGTCTGCGTACTGCTGCCCTCGAGCTGCACGTCGAGCGCGGCTTCGAGCAGACGACCGTCGCTGAGATCGCCGAGCGCGCGGGCGTGACCGCGCGGACCTTCTTCCGCTACTTCAGCGATAAGCGCGAAGTGCTTTTCGGTGGGTCAGAGCACCTGCAGGCCGCGATGGTCGCAGCCGTCGAGTCCGCGCCCGCGGCGTCCGCGCCGCTGGATGTGGTCGCTGCGGCGCTGACAGCCGCCGCCGAGATGATCGGCGGCAACCGCGCCTACGCCGAGCAGCGCTGGTCGGTGATCTCGGCGAACGCCGATCTGCGCGAGCGCGAGCTGATGAAGATGGAGTCCCTGGCCGCTGCGTTGGCTGATGCACTGCGTGGTCGTGGTGTGCCGGACCCTCGGGCAGGGCTCGCAGCCGAGGCAGGGATCGCGGTGTTCCGTGTCGGCTTCGAGCGCTGGGTCAGTGGCCCGACGGCAGAGCTCGCCGACGTCCTCGCCGCAGCCCTGGCCGACCTCCGGGTCCTTGCTGCCGGCTGATCGTGAACGAGGTCGTGCCCTCTCGCGGGCCATCGCTGTTTCGCGGGACTCTGCAGCCCGTGCTCGCCGGGGCGACAGCCTCCCTGGTCGGGTTCACCAGCTCCTTCGCGGTGGTGCTGGCCGGACTGCGTGCGGTCGGTGCGACCTCGGCCCAGTCGGCCTCGGGGCTGCTCGCGCTGTGCGTCACGATGGGGATCGGGATGCTGGTGCTGACACTGCGGCACCGCTCGCCGTTGCTGCTGGCGTGGTCGACACCGGGTGCTGCGCTGTTGATCAGCACCGGCCGCATCGACGGCGGCTGGCCGGCGGCCGTCGGGGCCTTCCTCGTCGCCGGCGGGCTGATCCTGCTCACGGCGTTGTGGCCGCGACTCGGCGACCTGATCGCTGCCATCCCGACTCCGATCGCGCAGGCGATGCTGGCCGGCGTACTGCTGAGCATCTGCTTGGAGCCGGTCCGGGTGTTCGCGCACAGGCCGGGCCTGGTCGCGCCGATCCTGCTCGTCTGGGTGGTGCTGCTCAGGCTCGCCCCGAAGCTCGCCGTCCCGGGTGCCTTCGTCACCACGATGGTCGTCGTAGCGGGCTACTTGATCGACCACGGCACCGGGCACCTCGACCTTGCGCCGCACCTCGCCTGGGTCACGCCGCAGCTGGACTGGCAGGGCGTCGTGGGCCTGGCTGTGCCGCTGTACGTCGTCACGATGGCCTCGCAGAACGTCCCCGGCGTCGCGGTGCTCGCGTCGTTCGGGTTCACGGTGCCGTGGCGCGAGGCGATGACCGTCACCGGCGCCGGCACCGTTGCCGGCGCGTTCGCCGGCGGCCATGCGATCAACCTGGCGGCGATCACCGCGGCGATGGCGGCCAGCCCGGAAGCCGATCCGGATCCCGACCGCCGCTGGATCGCGGCTCATACCGCCGGCTGGTCCTACCTGGTCCTCGGCGTCGTCTCCACGGCGCTGGTCAGCGTGGTGGCGGTCGCGCCGGACGGTCTGGTCGCCGTCGTCGCCGGGCTCGCGCTGCTCGGCACGCTGGGTGCCGCCTTGAAGGGGGCGACCGAGGCTGAGACTGGGCGCGAGGCTGCGGTCGTCACGTTCGTGGTCGCTGCGAGCGGCGTCAGCTTCGGTGGTGTCGGCGCGGCATTCTGGGCGCTGGTGGCGGGGCTGGTGGTGCTGGCCGTGCTGCGGTTGCGACGTCTCGACAAGCTCGACGAACGGCCTTGATCAGACGTCCAGGGTCGTGGACTCGCCGGGGTCGAGCCAGCTGATCCGGTCGGCGTACGACGAGGCCGCGAGGATTGGCTCCGCTGCGGCACGTCCCTGCTGGAAGTGCGACCAGCCCTCGTAGTGCACCGGGACCACGTGTGCCGGCGCGACCAGGTCGATCAGCTCGGCCCCCTCGCGCGCGTCCATCGTGTAGCGCAGCCAGCCGGAGAGATAACGGAAGCGGACCGAGCCGAGGTGCAGCAGCATCGTGCCGATGCGCAGCCGGGACGCGACCTCACGCAGCGCCGGGTAGAGCACGGTGTCGCCGGTGACCCAGAGCTCGCCGTGCTCCTGTCCGGCCCACGCCAGCGAGAACCCGATGACCGGCCCGGTGATCGGATCGCTGCCGACCGGCCCGTGCCGGCAGGGAGTGGCGGTGATGGTGATCGTCTCCTTGCCCGGGGCCTCCAGGGTCTCGGTGTCCCATGCCGCCAGGCCGATGCAGTGGCTGCCGAGCTTGGCCGCCGCCTTCTTCGTCGTGTAGGTCGTGCCCCACGTCGGCAGCAGCGCCTGCGCCGTCGGGTCGAGGTTGTCGCCGTGATGGTGGTGGGTGACCAGCACCGCGTCGATCGGTCCGAGGTCTGCCGCCGCGACCGACGGCCCGGACAGCTTGCGCGAGGTGGTGCCCCAGCCGAAGAAGTAGCGCTTGCCCGGGGGATCGAACGTCGGGTCGGTCAGGATCCGCCAGCCGCCGATCTCGATCAGCGTGCTGGGTCCGCCGATGTGGGTGATCGTGGCCTGGGAGGTGGCGGGTGCGCTCATGGGCTGAATCTAGGGCTACCTTCGGCAGATGGCCTGCTTGTTCTGCGACATCGCCACCGGCTCGACGCCGGCCGACCTCGTGCTCGACGATGCGGACTTCGTGGCGTTCCTCGACATCCGTCCGGTTTTCAAGGGGCATGTGCTGCTGGTCCCGCGCGAGCACGTGGTCACGCTGCCGGAGCTCCCGGCGCCGTTGCGCGACCCGTTCCTCGAGCGGGCACAACGGCTCGCGACGGCGATGGTCGAGGGGCTGGGCGCCCAGGGGTCGTTCGTCGCGATGAACAACACCGTGTCCCAGTCGGTGCCGCACCTGCACTGCCACGTCATTCCGCGGACCAAGGGTGACGGGCTGAAGGGCTTCTTCTGGCCGCGGACCACGTACGCCGATGCAGCCGAGTCAGCCGGCTATGCGGAGCGGTTGGCCTCGGCGCTGGACTGATCCGGGTCGTCCGCGCCGGCGTCCTCGTAGGTGCCGCGTTCGATGAGCCGCGGGATTCCGTTGACGCTGTTGCCGGTTGCGAGCGCCCCCAGCCACACGGCGGCGGTACCGAGCACGACGCCCCCGAGTGCATCGACCGAGAAGTGCCAGCCGAAGTAGAGGGTGGCGAGCACGGTCAGTGCTAGGAAGATCCAGGCCGAGACGCGCGACCACCGCGGCGCGCGGGTCAGCACCAGGAACAAGCAGATCGTGACCATGATCCCGACGTGCAGCGAAGGGAAGGCGGCGATGCTCTGCAGGACGTGCGTCGCATGCGGGTCGCCGTGCGCGCCGCCGCCAGGCAGGTTCGCCGGCACCACGGCCTTGCGGTCGTTGGCGAGACTGGTGATCAGGTCCTGGGTGTAGCTGTGCCACTTGTAGTGGAAGTCACTGGGCTTGCTGTACGCCGGCCCGAGGGTCGGCAGCAGGAAGTACCCGATCGCTCCCAGCGCCCAGCACAGCGAGATCGACGTGACGTACCAGGAGCCGGCGGCCGGGCGGCGGGTGAAGACCAGGGCGATGCAGATGGTGAACGGGACCAAGCCGATCCAGAGTATGTAGACCGACGAGAACAGCTCGGCGGCCCAGGTCGTCCCGAACAGGCTGTGCAGCACGGTCGCCGGATCGTGACCGAGCCACAGGGTGTGGTCGATGTGCTCGAGCTTGGAGTCCCAGATCTTGTGGTTGACGAACGGGACGTAGCTCTTGAGGTTGCGGAATGCGGCGTAGCTGACGTACCAGGTCGCAAGACCCGAGAGCGCGAAGACGGTATGCCGGCGGTTCCAGCGCTCGGAGACCACGGCGGCGAACTCCGTCCTGAACCCGCTGCCACCGAGGCTCCGCGCCCGGAGGATGGCGCGCGGCGCGACGTCGAGCAGCCAGGCGAACCCGAGGATCGCGGGGATCTGGATGTAGCCCGGGACGATGACCCCGTCGGGATCGCGGATGGGCAGATCCTTGACCCACGACACCACGACCATCGCGATCACGAGAGCGACGGCGCACCAGCCCGCGATCTTGAAGTTGGCCTTACCCACCTGCGCAGCCTAATAGGAGACTGCTGAGTCCCGTCGGCGGGTCGCCCGACGCGCATGGACCGGTCGGATCGGGCCTGGATGCAGGTCCTAGAGTGACCCACGAGTGAGCACAGGTTCCACCACCGAACAGGAGCAGTCATGGGTCGTTACGACGGTCGCGTCGCGGTCATCACCGGAGCAGCACGCGGAATCGGCGCGGGTATCGCCAAGCGCTTCGCCGAGGAGGGCGCCTCCGTCGCCATCTTCGACATCAACGAGGAGCAGGCGGCCGAGACGGCAGCTGCGCTGGGTGGTGCGGCGAAGGCGATCGGCGTCGGGGTCAACGTCACGGACGCGGCCTCGGTCGACGCCGGCGTAGCCCGCGTGCTCGAGGAGCTCGGCGGCCTGCACATCGTCGTCAACAACGCCGGCATCACTCGCGACAACCTGCTGTTCAAGATGTCCGAGGAGGACTGGGACGCCGTCCTCGGCGTGCACCTCAAGGGCTCGTTCCTGATGGCCAAGGCCGCGCAGAAGACGTTCGTGGAGCAGAAGTACGGCAAGATCGTGAGCCTCTCCTCGATCGGCGCGATGGGCAACCGCGGTCAGGCGAACTACTCGGCCGCCAAGTCCGGCATCGAGGGCCTGACCAAGACGCTCGCGATCGAGCTCGGCCCCTTCGGCGTGAACAGCAATGCGATCGCGCCTGGCTTCATCGTTACCGACATGACCGATGACACCGCGCGGCGGATCGGGATGGACATCGCGGAGTTCCACAAGATGAACGCCGACGCCACCCCGGTACGCCGGGTGGGCCTGCCCGAGGACATCGCCGCCGCCGTGGCCTTCCTGTGCAGTGACGAGGCGTCGTACATCACCGGCCAGATCCTGCAGGTCGATGGCGGTTTCCGGATCCACTGATCCGCACGCGTCTTCCTGATAAGTCGCTTAACACGCGCGACTTCCGGCGACACACGAGCCCCCCTCCCGGAATCGGGAGGGGGGTTCGGTCATGCTGGGCGGCATGAGTACCCGCCTCCCCTTGAAGTCCCGCTCGCGACGTACCGCCCTGGTTGCCCTCACGGCTGCTGTGACAGCGAGCGTGGTGCTCGCCGGGTGCGGTGGGGGCAGCACCAAGGACACCGGGAGCGACCGGCCTGAATCGCAGCCCACCGAAGGCGGAACCCAGCTCGCCGCGGTCTGGCCGCTGACCGGTCTTCCGGCTCCGGCGACGACGCCGAACCACCCGGTCATGATCGTCAAGATCGACAACACGTCGGCCAGCTACCCGCAGTACGGGCTGGGCAGTGCCGACATGGTCGT
>DASRRQ010000070.1:0-16018 GCA_035695505.1 Marmoricola sp.
TGGTCGCCGTGAACTGCCGGTGCCGGTGGTCATGGGCCGGCACGGGAACATGCGGCCGGGGCCAGAGGTCGCCATCAGTTGGGAGCAGTTTGCGCCCTGGGAGCGTGAGCTGGTCGCCGACCTTCCGTGCGCTTCGGTGCAGCGGGCCCTCTTCGACGAGGTGCGACGCCGTGGGACCAAACGAAGCGGTGTCGTCGCAGTAGACATGGCGATCGCGGCCGGCTTGATCACCACCGACGACTTCGCGGCCTATGTCGCCATCAGGCCGGCTTGGACGGGGGTCCCCCTCGTACGGGACGTGCTCCCGCTGGTTGACGGTGCCAGCGCGTCGCCGCAGGAGTCTCTGTTGCGATTGCTCTGGGTCGTGGACGCAGGGCTACCGCGCCCCTTGTGCAACCAGGACCTCTGGACGCAAGACGGCGCTTTCCTTGGACGCCCTGATCTCTTCGACCCAGCTGTCGGGCTCGTTGGTGAGTACGACGGTGCAGACCACCTCGTGCAGGACCGGCGCAGCCGAGATCGCGAGAGGGAAGAGCAGTTCCGTGACAACGGGCTCGAATACGTCGCCGTCGTACGCGGTGAGATGCGCACGCCGCGACGTGTCGCCGCTCGACTTATCGCCGCGTACCGGCGTGCCTCGACGTACAAGCGCCGTCAAACGTGGTCCCTGACTCGATAGTCCCTAGCAAGTCGCACCCGAATTGCGCGAGAACGCCTGCAACTTGCTAGGGACTATCGAGAACGGCGGCGGGAACGCCAGGCAGCGAGCTAGCGAAGGCCAGACGAGCAGCCGCCAGATTCGTGGTCCGGTTTCGCGTGAGGAACCGCCCGGACGCCCGTCTCACTGGCGACACCGGAGCACCCTGGAGGATCAGATGAACGGCAGGCACCACGGCAAGCGCAGCGTCGCGCGGATCGTCCCGGTCCTCGTCGCGATGGCAGCAGCCGTGCTCTTCAGCATCGGCGCGGCGGACGCATCGAGCGCTTCATCGCCTCAGACCGCGTCGGCGCCCGCGCACATCCCGGACTGGGTGCCGCTCGCGGGCGGTGGCCTCCTCGTCGGCGGCGGTGTCGTGCTGCGGCGCGCGCTCGCCGACTCGGAGGGCAAGAAGTAGCCCGAAGAATGGCTCAGGCCGGGTCGGAGGCGGTCAGTGGCTCGGCGAACCAGATCGTCCGGTTCAGCCAGTCGCCGGGGCCCAGCCGCGGCGGCGAGCACGAAATGATCGCGAGCTCGGCGGGACCGCCCTGCTGGTAGTACTCCGGTGACCCGTCGGAGGCCTTGATGACCACCCGTCGTACGACCTTGTAGCAGAGCTCGGCGTGCTTGCCGCGCAGGATGATCCGGCCGCCTACCTCCAGATGGTCGAGCATCTTGTTGCCGAGCGCGGAGTCGTCGGGCCAGGTGTGCGCGTTCATCAGCACGTGACCGGTAGGTGCCCCGGGCATCGCTCCGGGCGGCAGCAGCGCGTCATCCGGCCGATTGTTCTGGGTCGGGTCGTCCCACGCGTACTGCGTCTTGCCGAGTGCTGAGATCGCCGGAGCCTCGGGGACGTTGTTCGCGTCCCGCCCGAGGGCGATAACCGGCGCGTCAACGTCGGCCACCTTGATGCTGATCCGGGTCGGCCGGAACGGCTGCGTCGCCTGGTCGCCGCACTCGGCGGACTTCAACACGGTGCCCGCGACCACGGCCTGTGCCGGCACCCGGACTCCTCGCTCGACCGGGTCGCCGCCCCGCGGCCACAGCGCCCACCCCAGCGCGAGCACGACGACGAGCGCCGAGGCGATCAGCGCTGCGCGACGTTGGAGGGCGGTGGTGGGCATGGGGTCAAGCCTAAGAGGTGGGCGGTGGTCGCGAAGCCGTTCGGTCCAGCCTGCGGGCGGTCGATCTCGGATGTGAGACTGCCCGACGGCTCGGCGCGTTGACCCGCAACGGCAGCCACGGTGCACTGGGCAGATGAGCGGGCGGGCGTCAGACGGGCTACCAGTTCCCGCGGCGTACGACGTCGCCGAGAGGCTTGCGCACCCGGCTCGCCGGGGAGCCGGCGTTGCCGGTGTCCTCGACCCGGTGGCCGAGCGTGATCACCCCGACCGGATCGAACGCCGCCGCGATCGCGAACTCGCTACGGACGCCGGCGACCTTGTCGACCGGGATCCCGAAGAAGCAGGCGCCGAGGCCCTCATCGACCGCCGTCTGCAGGATCAGCAGCGAGGCCATCGCCGCGTCCATGTGCCAGAACGGCACCGGCCAGTGCGCCTCGGCCCGGTCTTCCCAACCCTTGTCCCGCTCGGCGTACCGATCGAGGTAGGCGGCCTTGCTCGAGCACGGCACGATCACCACGGGCGCCCGCATCATCCCGGTCAGCCAGTCGTCGGGATCGGCCAGCGACGCGGCATCGGTCGTCACGCTCCACCAGCGGCGCACGTCGTCGGCGGTGTCGAGCACCAGGAAGCCCCAGCCCTGGCTGAAACCGGCGCTCGGCGCATGGGTCGCGTTGTGAAGCGCACGGTCGACGATTGCGGGATCCACCGGCCGCTCGGCGTAGTTGCGGATCATCCGGCGCCGGTCCACCACGTCCTGGAATTCCATGGTGCCCACCATGCCTGACGGCTTCGAGCAGATGTGGGCCGACCTCGCGCCGGTCGGCCGGTCCGCCTCCAGCGGCGGGTACTTCCGGCAGCCGTTCGGGGCTGCCGAGCGGGAGTGCCACACCTGGTTCGTCGAGCAGTGCACCGTCCGCGGGCTCCGCGTCGAGCAGGACGGCAACGGCAACACCGTCGGCTGGTGGGACGGCATGGACCCCACCGCGCCGGCGGTCCTCACCGGCTCTCACCTGGACTCCGTCCTTGACGGCGGCGCGTACGACGGTCCGCTCGGCGTGGTCTCGGCGCTCGCTGCGATCGACCTGCTGCGCGAGCGCGGCGTCCGCCCGGAGCGGGCGATCGGGGTCGCAGCGTTCGTCGAGGAAGAGGGGTCGCGTTTCGGGCTCGCCTGCCTCGGCTCCCGGCTCGCCGTCGGCGCCCTCGCCGCGGAGGCAGCCCGGGAGCTGCGCGATCGCGACGGCATCGGCATCGAGGACGCGATGAGCTCAGCGGGCCTGATCCCCGAGCTCGGCGGGGGCAGCTGGCTTGCCCGGGTCGGGTGCTACCTCGAGCTGCACGTCGAGCAGGGCCGCGATCTGGTGCATCGTGACAAGCCGGTCGGGCTCGCCTCGGGCATCTGGCCGCACGGACGCTACCGCTTCGACTTCATCGGCGAGGCCAACCACGCAGGCGCCACCGCGATGGAGGATCGGCACGACCCGATGCTGACGTATGCGATGACCGCGCTCGCGGCCAACAAGCAGGCCCGGTTGGCCGGTCAGCGCGCGACGTTCGGCCGGATCGACGTCGCGCCAGGTTCGACGAACGCCGTGCCCTCGCGGGTCACCGCCTGGCTAGATGCGCGCTGCGAGGACGAGACCGCCCTGGCCGATCTGCTGGAGGCAATCACCCGTCAAGGCCAGGACCGCGCTCTTCGCGATGGCACCGGCCTGGAGGTCACGTCCGAGTCGGTCACGCCCGCCGTCAGGTTCGACATCGAGCTGACCGCACGTCTGGCCGGACTCGGAGCCGGCGGAAGGCCGATCATCCCGACCGCAGCGGGCCACGACGCAGGCATCCTCGCTGCGGCCGGCATCCCGTCCGCGATGCTGTTCGTCCGCAACCCCACCGGCATCTCGCACTCGCCGGCCGAGGATGCCGGGACCGCGGACTGCCTGGCCGGTGCTGAAGCCCTCGCGGACGCGCTGGCGGAGCTGGTCCGATGACGCGCTACCTGCTCGAGCACGCGCTGGTCGCTGGCGACGTCCTGCACGACGTGGCGGTCGACATCGAGGCCGGCACGATCACCGACGTACAGACCGACCCGTGCCCGGACACGATCGAGGAGGAGGTCGCCGGCCTGACGATCCCGGCGCTCGCCAACGGCCACTCGCACGCCTTCCACCGGGTGCTGCGCGCGCGCACCCAGCGCGGACGCGGCACCTTCTGGACCTGGCGCGCCCAGATGTACGACGTCGCTGCGACCCTGACTCCGGACAGCTACTACGCCCTGGCCCGCGACGTGTACGCCGAGATGGTTGCCTCCGGGATCGGCGCGGTCGGCGAGTTCCACTATCTTCACCACCAGCCCAACGGCACGCCGTACGAGGACCCCAACGAGATGGGCCGGGCCCTGCTTGCCGCCGCCGATGAGGCGGGCTTGCGGATCCGCCTGCTCGATACCTGCTACCTCGCCGCCGGGATCGGCCGCGAGCCCGAAGGCGTGCAGCGCCGGTTCAGCGACGGCGATGTGGTCCGCTGGGCGGAGCGGGTGCGGTCCTTCGACGACGACCGGGTCGCGTTGGCGATCCACTCGGTGCGCGCCGTCCCACGGGTGCAGCTGCGCGCCGTTGTCGAAGCAGCCGAGGGGCGCCCGTTGCACGTGCACCTCTCCGAGCAGGTCGCCGAGAACGAGGAGTGCCTGGCGGCGTACGCGATGACGCCGACGCAGCTGCTCGCCGAGGCCGGCGCCCTCGGCCCGGCCACGACGCTGGTGCACGCCACCCACCTCACCGATGACGACATCGCGCTGATCGGAGCGGCCGGCTGCTACGTCTGCTTCTGCCCGACCACCGAGCGCGACCTCGCCGACGGCATCGGCCCGTCTCGCGCGTTGCGCGATGCCGGTGCTCGGCTGACCCTCGGCTCGGACAGCCATGCGGTGATCGATCTCTTCGAGGAGATGCGCGGGGTCGAGATGCACGAGCGTTTGAGCACGCAGCAGCGTGGTCACTGGACGGCTGCCGAGCTGCTGACGGCGGCGACCCGTACCGGGCACGCATCGCTCGGGTTCGCCGACGCCGGGAGAATCGCCGTCGGGCAGCACGCCGACCTCCGGGTGCTCGATCTGGACTCCTGGCGGCTGCGCGGCACGGGTGCCAGCCCCGAGTCTGTCGCCTTCGCTGCCACCGGCGCCGATGTCAGCAGGCGGCTGGGATGAGCAGCGTCCTGGTCGGCGGCATCGGCGAGCTGGTCACCAACGACCCCGCGCTCGGCGACGGATCGGCCCTCGGCCTGATCACCGACGCGGCGCTGGTCCTCGAGCGCGGCCGGGTCGCCTGGGTCGGCGCCCGCCGCGACGCTCCAGCAGCCGACCTGGCGCGCGACCTCGGTGGGCGGGCGGTCGTCCCCGGCTTCGTCGACTCGCACAGCCACCTGGTCTTCGCCGGCGACCGCAGTGCCGAGTTCGCGGCCCGGATGACGGGGTCGGCGTACGCAGCGGGCGGCATTCGTACGACGGTCGCCGCGACCCGCGCCGCTACCGACGAGCAGCTCACTGCCGGCGTCGCCAGGCTGGTCGCCGAGATGCGCCGCCAAGGCACCACCACGATGGAGATCAAGAGCGGCTACGGGCTCACCGTCCTCGACGAGGCGCGCAGCCTCGCGGTCGCTCGCGCATTCACCTCTGAGACGACTTTCCTCGGCGCGCACGTCGTCGCGCCCGAGTACGCCGAGGATGCTGCTGGTTACGTCGATCTCGTGACCGGTCCGATGCTCGCCGCGGCCGCGCCGTACGCCCGCTGGATCGACGTGTTCTGCGAGACCGGTGCCTTCGACGCCGACCAGGCCCGCGCGGTGCTGCTCGCCGGTCGACGAGCCGGCCTCTCCGGGCGCCTGCACGCCAACCAGCTCGGCCCGGGTCCAGGCGTGCAGCTGGCCTGCGAGCTGGGACTGGCGGCTGTCGACCACTGCACACACCTCGACGACGCCGACGTCAGTGCGCTCGCCGACTCGGGCACGATCGCCACGCTGCTTCCGGGAGCCGAGTTCAGCACCCGGTCGGCGTACCCGAACGCGATCCGGCTCCTCGAGGCCGGGGTGAGGGTCGCCCTGGCCACCGATTGCAACCCGGGTTCCAGTTTCACCACCTCGATGCCGTTCTGCATCGCGCTCGCGGTCCGCGAGATGGGGATGACGCCTGCCCAGGCGCTCTGGTCGGCGACGGCCGGAGGAGCAGCGGCGCTGGACCGCAACGACGTGGGACGGCTGGGCGTGGGCGCACGCGCCGATCTCGCGGTGCTCGACGCTCCGTCCTACCTGCACCTGGCCTACCGGCCGGGGGTGCCGCTGGTGGCGGAAAGCGTAGCCTGCGGAGGCGAACGAGCCGTCTGATCTACTGACATTTCGGCAGGACGCTGTTACGTTCGTCACGTGGGAAAACAAGAACGTGTTCCAGTTAGCGCCGCCCGCGTCTCCCTAGCGGCGATGCTCGCTGTCCTCGTCGTGGCTGTCCTGGCGGGCTGCGGTGGCAGCGCCATCAGCCCCAAGAAGGCCGCCGAGGCCCAGGCTGCGGTCAACGGCCAGCTCAACGGCCAGGGCGACAGCTCCAACGTCGGTACGACGACACCCGGGTCGACGACTCCGGGGAGCACCACGCCGGGCTCCACAACGCCCGGGTCGACGACTCCGGGGAGCACCACACCGGGTAAGACCGGTCCCATCGTGATCACTGCCCCGGGCGGCGGCGTCGTGAAGGCCGGCTCCTGCACCGGCTTCAAGAACGGCCCCGGGATGACCGATACCACCATCCGGATCGGCAACTCCTCCGACATCACCGGCCCGGTCCCCGGACTGTTCACCCAGTCCCAGCAAGCGACTCAGGCCTTCGTGAACTACTTCAACAACTCGGGTACGACGATCTGCGGACGCAAGCTCGCGCTCGACCTCTACGACAGCAAGACCGATGACGCTGCCGATCAGCAGGAGTACACCAAGGGCTGCTCGGCGGACTTCGCGATGGTCGGCTCGATGTCGTCCTTCGACTCCGGCGGCGCCTCGGTCGCCCAGAACTGCGGCCTTCCCGACATCCGCGCGATCTCCACGACCGTCCAGCGCGGCAACTGCACCACCTGTTTCGCGGCCCAGCCCGCGGGGCCGTCCGGATTCGAGACCGCGGTGCCCGACTTCATCAAGAAGTACGCCGGCGGCTCCAAGACGGCGTACCTGTACATCAGCGTCGGTGCCGCCGCGGCCAACGGCATCAGCCAGCAGAAGCATGAGGCGGCGGCCGGCATCAAGTTCGTCTACAGCAGTGCCGTCGACGTGACCGACTTCAACTACGGGCCCTACGTCCAGCAGATGAAGGCGAAGGGAGTCACCGCCGTCCAGTTCATCGCGGCCTCGCCGCAGTTCGCGCGGCTGGCGCAGGCGATGGACCAGGCAGACTTCCACCCGAAGGTGTTCCTGCTGGACCCGTCGGCGTACAACCAGGACTACCCGACACTGGCCGGCTCGTCGGCCAACGGGACCGACGTCTTCATGAACTTCGTGCCGTTCGAGGACGCCTCGTCGAGCCCGGAGATGAAGCTCTACTTGGCGAACCTCAACCAGATCAGCCCCGGTGCGAAGCCAGGCTTCTTCGGTGTGTTCGCGTGGTCGGCCGCACGGCTGTTCGTCGAGCAGGCGATCAAGCTCGGCGGCAAACTGACGCGGGCTTCGCTGATCGCGTCGATGAAGACCGTCGACAACTGGACCTCGAACGGCCTGACAGCACCCCAGCACGTCGGATCCAAGGCGATCGCGCCCTGCTGGCGGTTCCTGACCCTCAGCGGGTCGACGTGGAAACCGATCGACGGCACGACCTACCAGTGCAAGGGCGTCACCACGGCTAACGGCTGAGCGGCTGATCCTCGAGCGCGGAACCTAGGCCCGGCGCCCCTCCCAGCGAGCGGTGCCGGTGAAGGTCGCTGCAGCGTCCTTGCTGTTGAACGACGGCAGGAACGTGCCGCTGACGTGGTCGCAGACGGTCGAGGAGACAGCCATCGTCTCGGAGTCCTTGCCGGTGTCGTCGACAGGCGAGGAGGCGTGCACCGGCTTGGTGATCGTCGCGGTGCCCTTGATCCGCCAGGTGCCGGGGAGGACCGGCTTGGTGGCCGGCCCGGTCACGGTGCCGCCGATGGTGCCGGTCAGGGTGATGGTCGCGGCCGCCTGACCGGTGTCGGCATGGCCCTGGGAGTGCCAGTGCACGCTCCAGCTGCCCGAGGTCACGCTGCCGCCAGCAACGACGACCGACATCGTCCCGGTGCCCTTCGTGCTGCCGAACCCGGCCGAGCCGCCCTTGCCGTCGACGTCCATCGTGATCGGCCCCGTCCAAGAGCCGTCCGGGATGGTCGCCTTGGCGATATCGGGGCAGGCAGTAGAGGCGTCGGTCGGGGTGTCGGAGGCTCCGCTCGATGCCGTCGTCTCCGAGCCGGTCGGCTGGCTGGGGGTGTCGGCAGTGCCGGTGTCGATGACGGTAGGCGACGTCGTGGGAGCGGAAGCGTCTGCAGCGGGCTTGCTGCCCGATGAGCCGCACCCGGTCAGGGCCAGCAGCGGTACGGCGAGCACGGCGAGGGAGGCGCGGGGGATCCGAGGCATGCCCGAAGCGTGCCGGTTCGGCTCGGGCCGGGTCAATCACCCCCTCTGAGGTAGCTGGCCCGCCGCGCGCAAGAGCCTCCGCCAGATCTAGGGCAGTCACCCCATGTGCGGCCCTACCTCAGCCGAGCAATCTCTAGTCATCGACAACCGGGCGCGTCCCCAGCCCGGAGGACCAGGAGCACGACCATGACGAACATCGACCTCTACCGGGCTGAGAACGACTACCGCCGCGAGCAGATGCGCCGCGACTGGCGCCCGTTGCGCAGCCGCCGCGCGGCTCGGATCGCGCGCAACGAGAACACTCGCAACGGCAGCGCCTCCGAGCGTGACACCGGCCTCGCGTCCTGAAACGGCACCGGTCGCGGTGATCCAGGCCGTGACCGGTGCCGTTAAGGGGGCGACGCTGTCCGTCGTACCCGTCATCATGGGAGGCGTGCCCCTGCCGGAGTTCCTTGGAGACGCGCCTGCGTTGATCGGCCGTGAGAACGAGCTGGACGAGCTCGCCACGGCGCTCGGGGTGCGCGGCACCGGGATCGCCCAACGGGCCGTCCTGCTGGCGGGTGATGCCGGCGTCGGGAAGACCCGGCTGCTGACTGCGCTGCGCGACGTCGGCTTCGAGACCGGCTGGCAGGTGGTGGCGGGGCACTGCCTCGACTTCGGTGACAGTGCGCTTCCCTATCTGCCGTTCTCCGAGGTGATGGGACGGCTGGCCAACGAGGTGCCCGACCTGCTCGAGGACCTCGCTGGTCGACGCCCGGTGCTGCGGGCTCTGCAGCCGGGCCGGCGGACCATGCAGGGGTCCGAGGCCGATACCTCGGCGGCCGTCGGTCGCGCCGACCTGTTCGATGCCGTGCACGGGCTGCTCGACTCAGTCGCCGAGCAAGCGCCGCTGCTGCTGGTCCTCGAGGACGTGCACTGGGCCGACACCTCGACCCGCGACTTGATCCGGTTCCTGTTCTCGCGCCCCTTCGACAACCAGGTCGCGATCGTTGCGTCGTACCGCTCCGACGACCTGCACCGGCAGCACCCGCTTCGCCGCGCGGTTGCCGAGTGGGGCCGGATGCCCGGTGTCGCCCGGATGCAGCTCGAGCCGCTGGGTCCCGGCGACGTGCGCTCCCTGGTCCGGCAGCTGCACCCGGCGCCGCTGCGGGAGAGCGACGTCGCCGGGATCGTCGCGCGCGCCGAGGGCAATGCGTTCTTCGTCGAGGAGCTCGTCGGTGCCACCTCCGCTGCCGGCAGCGACGTGCCCGACGATCTGGCCGAGCTGCTGCTAGTCCGCGTCGAACGTCTTGGCGACGTCTCGCACCAGGTCGTCCGGGCCGCGTCGGTCTCCGGCCGGCAGGTCTCGCACGGATTGCTGAGCGAAGTCGCCGGCGTCTCCGCCGCCGAGCTCGAAGCGGCGCTGCGCGAGGCCGTCGAGCTCAACATCCTGGTCCCGACCAGCAACGACTTCTACCGGTTCCGGCATACGCTGCTGGCGGAGGCCGTGTACGGCGACCTGCTGCCCGGCGAGCGGGTCCGGATGCACGCGGCGTACGTCGACGCGCTGGCCTCGGGCCGGGCTGTGGGGACGGCGGCCGAGCTGGCCCGCCATGCCCGCTCGGCGCACGACCTGGCCACCGCCGTGGACGCCAGCATCAGGGCCGGTGACGAGGCGATGTCGGTCGGCGGCCCCGACGAGGCGGCCGACCATTTCCAGACCGCGCTCGAGCTGCTCGTCGATCCGGCAGCACGCACCGAGGTCGTCGTGGACCTGGGCTACCTCGGTCACCGGGTGTCCGATGCACTGATCGCGTCGGGCCGTCCGGGGCGCGCCTTCATGGTGGTCCGCGAGGTGCTCGAAGGCCTGGCCGACGACTGGCCCTCCGAGCAGCGCGGCCGGCTCCTGGTGGCGATGGCGACCGCGGTGATGGTCGACGAGACCCGGCTGGACCCGCTCGAGTTCACTGCTCAGGCGCTGGCGCTGGTGCCCGACGAGCCGTCCCGGCTGCGGGCCACCGTGCTCGCCGCGCACGCCCGCGCGCATGCGTTCAACAACAACATCGACCAGGCCCGCGAGGCCGGTGCCGAGGCGTTGACGCTGGCCGAGACCCAGGACCTGCCGCGGCTCGCGACCGAGGTGATCACGACCCTTGCCGCGCTCGGTGCGAAGGGCTCCGAGGACGTCCGCTCCGGCCTCGAGGAGGCGGTACGCCGCGCCGAGGAGACCGGCGCTGCGAGCGCGCAGCTTCGCTCGTTGTTCCTGCTCGGGCGCTGGCACCAGGACCGGGCCGCGTTCGAACCGGCGACGGAGAAGTTCGCCGCGGCGTACGACCTGGCGCAGGAGATCGGCCAGCCATGGGCGCCGTTCGCCTTCGACTCTCGACTGTTGCATGCGCAGATCACGACCGTCACGGGCGACTATGACAAGGCGATCCGGCTCTGCGACGTGAGCGGCCAAGCCCCTCCTGGTGTGCCGGAGTCGCTGCTCGCCGCGATGGTCGTCACCGTCAAGGCGGTCCGTGGAGACCAGTCCGCCGCCGAGGTGCTGCCGCAGCTGCGCGGGCACTGGAAGAAGGACCCGCTGATTGCGATCACGGCCGGTCCCGCGGCGATCGAGCTCTACGCCCAGGCCGGCGAGGCCGACCGGATCATCGCCGAGCACGACGCGATCGTCGAGTCCGTCAGCAGCCTGTGGCGCGAGTTCTTCCACGCTCGCGTCCGGCTCGGGGCGGTCACGCTCGGAGCGCTCGCGTGCTGCGTTGCCGAGCTGCCGACCGCCGAGCGGGAGCGGATCGCGGTCGAGGCCGCGCGGATCGTCGAGGGCAGTCGTAGGACCCTCGCGCTGCAGGCCGAGGACGGCACCAACTGGGGCCCTGAGGGCATCGCCTGGGCAGCGCGCCTCTCTGCGGAGTACCTCCGTCTGCGCTGGCTGCTCGGCATCGACCCGCCCGGCGAGCCGGAGCTTGTCGAGGCCTGGCAGCGCGCCGTCGATCGGACTGCCGAGTACGGCCATGCCTGGGAAGAGGCCCGCTGCCGCACCCGGCTCGCGGCAGTGCTCCAGGCAGCGGGCGACCAGGCGCAGGCGCGGGTCCATGCCGACGCGGCTCGGGCTACCGCTACGCGCATCGGCGCCGAGCCGCTGCTGCTCGAGCTGCGCACCCTCGGCACCGCGCCAAGGGCGCGGGCAGCGGTGTCCAACGAGGCGCTGACCGCCCGCGAGGCTGAGATCCTGGCCCTGGTCGCGCAAGGCCGGTCCAACGGCGAGATCGGCAAGCAGCTGTTCATCGCGACCAAGACCGCGAGTGTGCACGTCTCCAATATCCTCGCCAAGCTCGGCGCCAGCACCCGCACCGAAGCGGCCGCGATCGCGCAGCGCAAGGGCCTCCTCTAACCCCGCCGGATCTCCTACCTGAGTAGGTTCTGCGCTCCAGGCAGCGGACCCTACGATGGAAAGGTCGAAGGGACGTGACATGACGATGATCGACCCCCGCACCGAGGCGCGGTTCACCAAGATGGCGCCGCTCTCCCAGGGCGGCTCCGCGAAGGTCAGCGCTGCGCAGGTGCCGGCTGGGCCGTCGTACCCGGGGCTCCTGCAGAGCATCATGCTGATGCGCTACCGGCAGACCTGGATGCCGCGGCTGCACCGCCGGTACGGCGACGTCTTCTCGATCAAGATCCTGCCCGCCGGCCGACGGATGGTCTTCTTCTCCAAGCCCGAGCATGTCCGCGAGATCTTCGCAGGCGACCCCGAGGTCTTCCACGCCGGCAAGGGCAACGCGATCCTCGGGCCGGTGATGGGCGAGCACTCGCTGCTGCTCCAGGACTCCTCGCAGCACAAGCGGGCCCGCAAGCTGCTGATGCCGGCGTTCAACGGCGCCGCGCTGCGCGGGTATGCCTCGATGATCGAGGGGATCAGCAAGACCGAGGTCGGCTCCTGGCACGAAGGTGTCGCGTTCGAGTCGCTGGAGCGGATGAACGCGCTCACCCTCGAGGTGATCCTGCAAGTGGTCTTCGGCGTCACCGACGAGGACCGTCTCGCCGAGATGCGCCCGCTTGTCAACAAGACCGTCAACGTCAGCCCGATGGTCTTCTTGGGCTGGGGCATCCCGCGGCTCCAGAAGCTGGGGCCGTGGCGCAGGTCGTTCGAGAACCAGGCCGCGCTCGACCACGTCATCTACGCCGAGATCGCCGAGCGTCGCACGGCCACCGACCTGGAGAGCCGGACCGACGTGCTGTCCCGGCTGCTGCTGGTCCGCGACGAGGAGAACCCCGCCGACAACGGCCTGACCGACGAGGAGCTCCGCGACCAGCTGGTCACGCTGCTGCTCGCCGGGCACGAGACGACGGCCACCGCCCTGTCCTGGGCGCTGCACGAGCTCGGCAAGGACCCCGAGCAGGAGCGGAAGGCCCGCGAGGCGGCGAGCGCCGGCAACGACGACTACCTCGAGGCCGTGCTCAAGGAAGCCATGCGCCTGCACCCGGTGATCCCGATGGTGGTGCGCTTCCTGATGGCGCCGGCGACGATCGGCGGTGTCGACCTGCCGGCCGGCGCGAACGTGGCGGCGTCGATCATCCTGGCCCACGAGTCCGAGGACAACCACCCCGACCACGCGGCGTTCCGGCCGGAGCGGTTCCTCGAGGGCGAGGTGGCCACCAACACCTGGATCCCGTTCGGCGGCGGCGTACGACGCTGCATCGGCGCGGGCTTCTCGCTGATGGAGGGGGTGGCGGTGCTGCGCGAGGTGCTCTCGACGTACGACGTCACGCTGCCGCGGGGCACCACCGAGGAGGCCAAGGTCCGCAACATCACCTCGGTCCCGAAGCATGGCGCCAAGATCATCGTCACCGCGCGCTAGCGAGTACTAGTACCGAAGGATGATCGTTCAGTGGGGGTTCAGGGGCTAGCGTCGAGACTGACGCCTCCGTTCCTCGCTCGAAAGGCACGACCGTGCTCGATTCATTTCAAGGCTTGCCAGTTCATGCCCTGATCGTGCATGCCACCGTCGTCATGGTGCCGACGGCGGCCTTCGTCGTTGCCCTGTCTTCGATCTACCCGCGGTTCCGGTCTTGGATCGGCGTTGGGATGCCGATCATCTCGGTGATCGCGCTGATCCTGGTCCCGCTGACGACGGCATCGGGTGACAAGCTCAAGGACCACATCGACCCGGGTGGGTCGAGCCAGGTGGCCAAGCTGATCCACCACCACGAGGACCTGGCCGGGACACTGCTCTGGTTCGTCATCCCGCTTGTTGTCGTGGCGCTGGCGGCGTACGTGCTGCAGCGTCGCAGCGACGTCGGGATGGGCGTCACGGCCGTCGTCGCCGTGCTCTCGATCGGCCTCGGCGCGGCGACGATGGTCGACGTTGCGTTGATCGGCCACGCCGGTGCCAAGGCGGCCTGGGCTGGCCAGGTGGATCTCGATCACGGACGCGCAACCAGCTCTCAGTAGGCTGCTGGCGTGAAGTTCGAACGCAAGCACGCCTGGGTCCTGATCGCTGTCGCCGTCTGGAACGTGGTGATCTGGACCCGCTTCATCAAGGTGCTGGTGACCTCGGACGAGACCGACAAGTGGTTCTACATCGCGCACTCGGTGCTCATCGTGGGCAACTTCGCGATCGCTGCGCTGTTCGTGCGCTGGGGCTGGCAGGCGCTCAAGGCCGACAAGGCGGTCGACTCGACGGTCGACTCGGCCGGCGAGCCTGTCGAGACGCGCTGACCTCTGGGAGGATCCGTTTATGGACCTCACCCATGAAGAGGCACACCGCCTGGCGCGGGAGAAGGGCAGCAACCCGGTCGCGTACTTCATCGCGCGGGTGATCCTGGTCCCGCTCCTGCGGATCTTCTTCGGACTCAAGGCGACCGGCGTCGAGAACATCCCGAAGACCGGGCCCGTGGTGATCGCCCCCAACCACAAGAGCTTCTGGGACTCCTTCTTCCTGGCCGCCGTGGTGCACCGCCGGCTGCACTTCATGGGCAAGGCCGAGCTCTTCGCGGGCTGGCGCGGGCGCCTGTTCCTGGCGCTCGGCGCCTTCCCTGTGCTGCGTGGGTCCTCAGACGCCGAGGCGATCGAGACGTCGCGCGCGATCCTGCTGCGCGGCGACGTACTGGCGCTCTTCCCCGAGGGCACCCGGGTCTCCGACCCAGCCAAGCTGGGCGACCCGAAGCGCGGCGCGACCAGGCTGGCGATCGAGACCGGCGCAGTGATCATCCCGACCGCGATGACCGGCACCGAGAAGCGCCGGTGGCACCTGCCGCGCAAGGTCCGGATCGTCTTCGGCGAGCCGATCCCGGTCACCGACCTCGACGCCACCCCCGAGCATGCCGGGATGCTGCTCGACCAGACCGTGTGGCCGACCGTCTCCGAGGAGTACCAGAAGCTGCGCAACACCCCCGGCCTGATCGCCGGCGGCCTCGCCGCAGCGGGCATCGGCTACGCGATCTACCGCCGCCGCCATCGTTGAGTTGGGCCTTCGTGCCTGTTGAGTTGGGGCTCGTGGTCCGTCGAGTTCGGGCTTGTGGCTCATTGAGTTCGGGCTTCTGGTCCGGGCACGGCTAAGGGAGACTGGGGACGTGCTCCTCCCACCGAAGGTCGCCGCGGGCGTCGCTGATGGCACCATGACAGTGGCGTTCCGACGCTGGAGGAAGCAGGCCGTCAAGGTCGGCTCGGAGTTCACGACCTCGGCCGGCGTCGTACGGGTGGTCGCCGTCTGCGTGGTCCAACCCGACAAGATCACGCAGGCCGACGCTGTGCGGGCGGGTCATCCTGATGCCGCCTCAGTCCGCAAGCGCCTTGCTGGGGAGGAGGGCTGGGCGACGTACCGCATCGAGCTCGCGTACGCCGGCCCCGACCCGCGCCTGGCGCTCCGTGAGTCCGCCGACCTCACGGAAGAGGACATCACCGCGATTGACTCCAAGCTCGAGCGCCTCGACCGGGCCAGCAGTCACGGACGATGGACGTTGCACTATCTCGACCTCATCCGAGAGCACCCGCAGCGCCGGGCGCCGGACCTCGCGGAGCGCGAGGGTCGGGAGACGGCACCGTTCAAGATCGACATCCGCAAGCTCAAGGCGCTCGGCCTGACGATCAGCCACCCCGTCGGGTACGAGATCTCGCCGCGCGGCATCGCCTACAGGGCCGCTACCCGCCGTACGCCGTGACTGAAACCAGAACTCGACGGACCACAAGCCAGAACTCGACGGACCACAAGCCCCAACTCAACAGGCACGAAGGCCCAACTCAACGAGCGAAGGCGTCCAGGACCTGCTTGTCGGACAGGCCGTAGTCCTTGAGGTCGTACTTGTGCGATGGCGCCGCCTTGCCCTCGCGAGCCTCGCGGTCGATCTCAGCGACGGCCGCCTCGGTTTCCGGAGTCCATTCCAGGCCGAACTGGTCGTAGACGCGGCGGGTCACGCCGACCTGGTCCTTGACGAGGTCGCCGAACGCGATGTCGATGAACTGCTCCGGGTTGTACTTGCCACGAGCGTCGTGGAACGTGTGGAACGCCCGCGACCACAGGTCGAGCTGGGTGTGCCCGATGACGCCGCCGACGTAGGTGTCGGACTGGCCGACGGTGGTCTCGGCCGACAGCGAGCATGACGA
>DASRRQ010000071.1:0-14640 GCA_035695505.1 Marmoricola sp.
TTCAGGTACGCGATGATCGCCTGGTCGAGCTCGTCGCCGGCGGTACGTACCGAGAGCGTGGTAACCAGACCTCCCAGCGAGATCACCGCCACCTCGGTCGTACCGCCGCCGATGTCGACGACCATGTTGCCGGTGGCCTCGTGCACCGGCAGGCCGGCACCGATCGCAGCGGCCATCGGCTCCTCGATGATGTAGACCTTGCGGGCGCCGGCCTGGTAGCCGGCCTCCTTGACCGCGCGCTGCTCCACCGGCGTGACCCCGCTCGGCACGCAGATCACGATCCGCGGTTTGGCGAAGTACCGGCGCCGGTGCACCTGGGCGATGAAGTGCCGCAGCATCTGCTCGGTCGCGTCGAAGTCGGCGATCACGCCGTCGCGGAGCGGGCGGATCGCGGTGATCCCCTCCGGCGTACGACCGATCATGCGCTTGGCGTCGGTCCCCACAGCGATGATCTCGCGAGTCTGGCTGTTGAGCGCGACCACTGACGGCTCGTCGAGGAGCACGCCTTTGCCGCGCACGTAGACCAGCGTGTTGGCAGTGCCGAGGTCGACTGCCAGGTCACGGCCGATCAGGTTGTTCGCCATCTCATTTCCTCGCAGGAACATCGTCTCGCAGGTACATCGTGGGGAAGTAGGCAGCACGCGTCGTCCCGTGCGCACCACGGAAACCACGCGTAACACCAGTAACGAGCCTAAGTTCGTCGGTCCCCGATCCCGGGACCGACACGCAGGAGGCCCGGACCCAGCGCCCTAGAAGCCGCAGCCGGCGTCCGGTCCGGCCAGCACGCTGCTGCGGTCCAGCCGGAACAGGCCAGGTACGGCCTTGTGACCCGCGACGAAGTAGCGCTTGCTCCCCGCCTCGCTCACCGTCCAGATGTCCTGACCGGCGACCGCGACATCCTCGGCCCCCGGCACGAAGGCGACCGCCTCCTTGGTCCCCGGCCTCAACGCACCGCATCTGGTCGTCGAGGAGTCGAACCAGGTGGCGGAGCCCACAGCCGTGATCCCTTGCAGCCGCCGCGGCGCGTCAGCGATCGAGACGGGGCGGACGAGCCTGGTGGTCCCCGGCGCCAGCACCTTCTGCAGATCGAACGTCCAGATCCGGCCGTCACGGTTCAGATTGAAGCTGGCGATCGCCAGGCGCCCACCGTGCACCAGCAGCGTCGAGGCCCGCATGGATGCCGGTACGGTCCAGGTCCGCAGGACCGGGTTGGTCCCGGTACCGAGCCTGGCTGGATCGAGCAGCCAGATCCGGTGGCGCTGGGTGAGCCAGAGACCCTCCTTGCTCAGTCCCATCCCCCCACCGTGGTCGCAGCGGACCCAGTGCGGATAGGTGCCGCGCAGGACGACCCCGTCCTGGAACGCCGTCGTACGCCCGGTGCCCAGGTCCACGACCGCGATCTGGCAGTGCCCGAGCCCGCGGAGCCGGGACGGTCCGTAGCCGCCGACGTACGCCGTCTCACCCGTGATCTCCAACGACTGAGGTACGAAGCCGCCCTGCTGCTCGGCGATCCAGTACGTCGCGCACACCGCGGAGTCGGCGCCGAAGCGCCGAGGGCCGCCTTTGAGCCAGGTGGGCTGGTGCCCGAACGTCCGCGCAGCGAGCAGGCCGGGGCAACGGGCACCTGCCAGCGGTGCCCGCGGTGCCGGCGGTTCGTTCCGCCTGCTCGTGGCGCACGACGACACGAGCGCCGCCACCAGCAGCGCGGTGAGTGCGCGCCTCAGAGCTCTGGGAACCAGATGCCGATCTCGCGGGCGGCGGACTCGGGTGAGTCGGAGCCGTGCACCAGGTTCTCGCGGTTGGACAGCGAGAGGTCCCCGCGGATGGTGCCGGGGGCGGCCTTGCGTCCGTCGGTGGCGCCGTTGAGAGCGCGCACGACCTCGATCGCCTCGTCGCCCTCGAGCACCAGGGCCACCAGCGGACCGCTGGTCACGAACGCCCGCAGCGGCGGGTAGAAGTCACGCTCGACGTGCTCGGCGTAGTGCTGGTCGGCCAGCGCGGCATCGATCTGACGGTGCTGCAGCGCGACGATCCCGAGTCCCTTGGCCTCGAAACGGGCCAGCACGTTCCCGACCAGGCCACGGCGTACGGTGTCGGGCTTGAGCAGGACCAGGGTTCGCTGAGTCATGGCAGCACCCTAGACGCCCGTGCGGCGGCGCCTCATCCCAGGCCGAGCCGGCGGGCGGACTCCTCGCGCATCTCGACCTTGCGGACTTTGCCGGTCACCGTCATCGGGAACTCGTCGACCTCGATCACGTACCGCGGGATCTTGTAGTGCGCCAGCTTGCCGGTGGCGAAGACACGCACGCCATCAGCATCCAGCGACGCCGCCCCCTCGCGCAGCCGGATCCAGGCGCACAGCTCCTCGCCGTACCGCTCATCCGGTACGCCGACCACCTGCACGTCCTCGATGTCGGGGTGGGTATAGAGGAACTCCTCGACCTCGCGCGGGTACACGTTCTCGCCGCCCCGGATCACCATGTCCTTGATCCGGCCGACCACGACCGCGTAGCCGTCCTCACGGATCACCGCCAGGTCGCCGGTGTGCATCCAGCCGTCGGCGTCGATCGCTTCGGCGGTCTTGGCCTCGTCGTCCCAGTAGCCGAGCATCACCGAGTAGCCGCGGGTGCAGAGCTCGCCCGGCTCGCCGCGCTCGAGGGTGGCGCCGCTGCCGGGCCCGACGACCTTGATCTCCACGTGCGGGTGCACCTGCCCGATCGTCGCCGTACGCCGCTCCAGGTCGTCGTCGGTCCGGGTCTGGGTCGAGACCGGGCTGGTCTCGGTCATCCCGTAGGCGATCGAGACCTCCTCCATGTGCATGTCATTGATGCACCGCTTCATCACCTCGACCGGGCACGGCGAACCGGCCATGATGCCCGTGCGCAGGGTGCTCAGGTCATAGTCGGCGAAGCCGGGCGTGCTCTGCATCGCGATGAACATCGTCGGCACGCCGTACACGCCGGTGCAGCGCTCGTCCTCGATCGCCTGCAACGTGATCTCCGGATCGAACCCGGGGGCGGGGATGATCATCGCGGCGCCGTGCGTGGTGCAGCCGAGGTTGCCCATCACCATGCCGAAGCAGTGGTAGAAGGGCACCGGGATCGCCAGCCGGTCGGTATGGCTGAAGTTGATCGTCTCGGTGGTGAAGTAGCCGTTGTTGAGGATATTGCGGTGGCTCAGGGTGGCGCCCTTGGGGAAGCCGGTCGTGCCCGAGGTGTACTGGATGTTGATCGGATCTGTCGGCGCGAGACTCGCGGCCCGCTCGGGCAGCCCGGTCTCCGCCTGCCCTCCGAAGACGAGCTCGTCCCAGTCCTCGGTGCCGAGGAAGACGACTCGCTGGACGGCGGTCTCGGCGACTACCTCGCCCACCATCGCCCGGTAGTCGCTGGTCTTGAACGACTCGGCCGAGATCAGCAGCATCACGCCGGACTGGTTGAGCACGTAGGCCAGCTCGTGGGTCCGGTACGCCGGGTTGATGTTGACCAGGATGGCGCCGGCCCGCGCGGCGGCGTACTGGGTGATCGTCCACTCGGCGCAGTTCGGTGCCCAGATCCCGACTCGGTCGCCCTTCGCGATGCCGGCAGCGATCAGTCCACGAGCCAGCGCGTCGACGTCGGCGTCGAGCTCGGCATACGTCCAGCGCCGCCCGGTGGCGACCTCGACCAGCGCCTCGCGTTCGCCGTACGTCGCGACGGTCCGGGCGAGGTTCGCCCCGATCGTCTCCTCGAGCAGCGCCGGACTGTCGTCTCCCCGAGCATAGGACTCCATGAGGGCAGCCTAGGTTCGGACGCCGGGCTGGCCAAGGCTCTCTCCACAGGCTCCGGCGTGGCGGAGGCTAGAGCTCGGTGCCCTTGTCCCGGTCGATCGTCGACCCGAGCCGGTATGCCGTGAACCAGAGAACCCCGAAGATCGCCCCGAGCACGAACATCGCCGGCACCAGCACGCCCAACGCGATCGCGGCGACCTGGATCGCCCAGCCGATGAGGTAGGCCCAGCGCTTGCGGAGCAGCCCGGCGGCCAGCAGGCACGCCACCGTCAGGCCGAGCCCGATCCACAGCGAGCGGCCGCGGTCGACCGACTCGACCGAGATCAGCACCGGCGTCGTCAGGCCCAGGACGATCGCTTGCAGCAACAGGATCGCCGAGCACAGGCGCCTGCGCATCATCCGCGGTCCTCCCTCGGCCGGATCAGCGCGCGCGCCTCGCCGACGGTGATCACCGAACCGGTGACCAGCACCCCGCCGGAGCCGATCGCCTCGCCGAACACGCCGCCGACCTCGGCCAGCGTCGCCGCCTCGTCTATTGCCGAGGCGAGCGAGGGCTGGACGCTGACCCGGTCCTGTCCGAAGATGCCCCGGGCCACCTCGGCGAGCTCGTGGGCCGCCAGCGAGCGCTCGGTAGAGTTCTGGGTGCAGACGATGTGCGCCAGAGCCGGCTCCAGGATGCCGAGCATCTCCTCGTAGTCCTTGTCGGCCATCACGCCGACGACGCCGATCAGCGGGTCGAAGGTGAAGGAGTCGTCGAGCGCCTCCACCAGCGCCGTCGCGCCGTGCGGGTTGTGCGCGGCGTCGAGCACGATCGTCGGCGACCGGCGGACGATCTCCAGCCGGCCGGGCGAGGTCGCCTCGGCGAACGCGTCCCGGACGACTTCCTCGGACAGCGGCTCGTCGCCGCCCACGAACGCCTCGACCGCGGCCAGCGCCAGGGCGGCGTTCTGGGCCTGGTGGGCGCCGTACAGGGGCAGGAAGACCTCGTCGTAGGTGCCGCGGAGCCCTTGGAGCGACAGCATCTGCCCGCCGACCGCCGGGACCCGGGTCCGGACGCCGAAGTCGATACCCTCGAGCGCGACGAGCGCGCCGACCTCGGCCGCCTGCTGCACGATCTGCGCTGCGGCGTCGGGCTCCTGGACCGCAGTGATCACGGTCGCACCGGGCTTGATGATGCCGACCTTCTCGCGGGCGATCTCGGCGACTGTCGAGCCAAGGTACGTCGCGTGGTCGATGGCGATCGGGGTGAGCACGGCGACCTGGCCGTCAGCGACGTTGGTCGCATCCCAGGACCCGCCCATCCCGACCTCGATCACGGCGGCGTCGACCGGGGCGTCGGCGAAGGCGGCGAACGCCATCCCGACAACGGTCTCGAAGAACGACAGCGGGTGGTCGGAGTCGGCATCGACGAGGTGGGTGTACGGCGCGATCTCGTTGAAGGTCGAGACGAACGCCTCGTCGGACAAGGGCTCGCCGTCGATGACGATCCTCTCGTTCATCCGCTCCAGGTGCGGGCTGGTGAACCGGCCGGTGCGCAGGCCGAGCCCGCGGATCAGGGTCTCGATCATCCGGGCCGTCGAGGTCTTGCCGTTGGTCCCCGTCAGGTGCACCACCGGGTACGCCGCCTGCGGCTCCCCGAGCAGTTCGGTGAACGCCTGGATCCGATCCAGCGTCGGCTCCAGCCGGGATTCAGGCCAGCGCGACAGCAGCGCGTCTTCGACCTCGGCATAGGTCTGGGCCGGTCGGGCTTGCGCAGGCGCGTCTTCGGGGAGGTCAGTCATGGCGGGCTAAGCGTAGTGGGGCGCAATCTAGAACAGGTTCCACTAGGGTGAGCCGGTGAGTGTTCGTGAGCGTTTCGAGGCCCTCCGGTCCGCCCCCTCCCCGGCGCCGGACGACCTCGACGCTCTGTGGTCGGACCTCGAGACCCTGCGTCCGCAGGACATGCTCGGGTCCTGGCGCGGGGGCGACTTCTCCACCGGCCATCCGGCCGGTGCGCTGCTGACCAAAATCGGCTGGCACGGCAAGCGGTTCGACTCCTTGCTCGACGGGCACCCGTTGATCTGCAGGGGCGAGGACGGCGAGCTGTACTCGAACACCACATACGCCGGCGGCGGCTACTCCTCGCTCTGGGAGGTCGGGTTCCGCGGCGAGACCACGGCGACGATGGTGTACGACGCGATGGCGGTCTTCGACCATTTCAAGCGCGTCGACGCCGACACGGTGATGGGCATCATGAACGGCAAGCTCGAAGCGGCCTTCGGGACCGCGGACCACTACTACTTCTGGCTGGAGCGTGAGCAGTAAATGAAGACCACCGTCGCAATCGTGAACTCCCAGGGGGCCGAGTTCACGCTGGAGGAGGTCGAGCTCGAGGGCCCGCGGGCCGACGAGGTCCTGGTCAAGATCGTCGCCACCGGTCTGTGCCACACCGACATCCACCTCAAGGGCTTCCTGCCTGAGGAGATGTTCCCCAACGTGTTCGGCCACGAGGGCGCCGGCATCATCGAGGCAGTCGGCGACGATGTGACCGGGATCGAGGTCGGCGACCACGTCGTGCTGAGCTTCCGGTCCTGCCGCGGCTGCGACAACTGCGCCAACGGCTTGGTCGGCTACTGCGACTCCTCGCTGCTGCTCAACTACATGGGCATGCGGATGGACGGGTCCCAGACTTACTCCAAGGACGGCGCCGGCGTCTTCGGCAATTTCTTCGGCCAGTCCAGCCTGTCGCAGCACGCCATCGCATACGCCGACAACGTCGTGGTCGTCGACAAGTCGGTCGACCTGACCAAGGTCGCGCCGTACGGGTGCGGCTTCCAGACCGGAGCGGGCACCGTCCTGAACGTGCTCAAGCCCGGCCCGGCCGACAGCCTCGTCGTGTACGGCGTCGGGGCAGTCGGCCTGGCCGCCCTGGCGGCCGCCCAGCACCTCGCAGTCGGCACTGTCGTCGCGGTCGACCCGCAGGAGTCCCGCCGCGAGGCAGCCGCGCACTTCGGCGCGATCAGCGTCGACCCGACCGCCCACGACAACGTCGTCGACAAGGTCAAGGAGCTGACCGGCGGCGGCGCGACGTACGCCATCGACACCACCGCGATCTCGACGGTCATCAAGCAGGCCCAGCAGTCGCTGAAGGTCCGCGGCACCCTGATCGCCCTCGGCCTCGGCGCCGAGGAGTACGCCATCGACGCGATCGACCTGCTCCAGACGGGCAAGACGATCAAGGCCTCGATCGAGGGCGACTCCGACCCGCAGGAGATGGTCCCGCGGCTGATCGCGATGAACGCGGCCGGCGATTTCGACGTCGACCACCTGATCGCGACCTACCCGTTCAGCGAGATCAACACCGCCGTCGCGGACGTGCTCGCCGGCAAGGTCGTCAAACCTGTCCTCGTTTGGTGATGGCTTCGACAAGCTCAACCGACGGTGGCCGCGGCTGCACCTCACGTCAGGTCAGCACCCGGTGGTTGAGCCTGTCGAAACCTCATGACTCACCAGTAGGGTCGCAGCATGAGGCTTCGACTCACTGAGGAGGAGGCTGCGTTCCGCGAGGAGATGCGCACCTTCTTCACCACCGAGATCCCCCAGGACATCCGCGACGACATGCGGGCCGGCCGTCACATCGAGAAGGACCATTTCGTCCGCTCGATGCAGGCCATGAACGCCGCTGGCATCGCGGTACCTAACTGGCCGGTCGAATGGGGCGGCAAGGACTGGACGCCGCTACAGAAGCACTTGTGGCACGAGGAGATGCAGCTCGCGTGCGTCCCGCCGCCGCTGGCGTTCAACGCGGGCATGATCGGCCCGGTCATCGCGCACTTCGCCTCACAGGAGATGAAGGAGCGGTTCCTGCCGGCGACCCGCAACCTCGACATCTGGTGGGCGCAAGGGTTCTCCGAGCCGAACGCAGGCTCCGACCTGGCCTCGCTGACCACCCGCGCCGAGCGCGACGGCGACGACTGGATCGTCAACGGCCAGAAGACCTGGACCACGCTCGGCCAGCACGCGGACTGGATCTTCTGCCTGTGCCGGACCGACCCGGAGGTCAAGAAGCAGGCCGGCATCTCGATGCTGCTCTTCCCGATGGACTCCCCCGGCGTGACGCTGCGCCCGATCAAGCTGCTCGACGGCACCTTCGAGGTCAATGAGGTGTTCTTCGACAACGTGCGGGTCCCTGGCGAGAACCTGGTCGGCGAGGTCAATCAGGGCTGGACCCAGGCCAAGTTCCTGCTCGGCAACGAGCGCGTCGGGGTCGCCCCGGTCGGCGCCACCAAGCGCGCGCTGTCGACCGCCAAGGAGCACGCCAGCCAGCTCGGCGCGCTCGCGGACCCGCTGATGGCAGCCCGGTTCGTCGAGCTCGAGAACCAGCTGCTCGCCTTGGAGCTGACTGCCCTGCGCGTGGTCGCGAACTCCACCGACGGCAAGCCGCACCCGGCCTCATCGGTCCTCAAGCTCAAGGGCACCGAGCTCCAGCAGGAGGTGACCGAGCTGCTCGTCGACCTCGCCGGGCCGTTCTCGCTCGCCTCGGACTCCCTGACGGTGCCCGAGTGGGCCGCGCACGCGGTCCCGACCTACCTGAACTTCCGCAAGGCGTCGATCTACGGCGGGTCCAACGAGATCCAGCGTCAGATCATCGCCGGCACGATCCTAGGACTGTGAGCTGAGATGGACTTCGAACTCGATGACGAGCAGACCGCCCTGCGTGACGCTGTCCGCGGGCTGCTCAAGGGGTACGACCCGGCCACCAACTCCGAGCAGCGACGCACCATCACTGCCACCGATCCCGGGTACGACGAGGCGCTGTGGCTGCGGCTCGGCGAGATGGGCTTGCTCGGCCTTCCGTTCGCCGAGGCGGACGGCGGCATGGGCGCGGGGCCGGTCGAGGTGGCTGTGGTCGCCGAGGAGATCGGCCGCGTGCTCGCACCTGAGCCGTACGTCGCGACTGTGGTGCTCGCCGGCGGTGTCGTTGCCGCACTCGGCAGCGACGACCAGCGCGCCGAGGTCCTCGGCTCACTCGCGACCGGCGAGCAGCTGGTCACCTTCGCCTCCGGCGAGGTCGCCGAGCCGGTGATCCAGGGAGCCCGCGCGGACACGATCGTCTGGGAGGTCGACGGCGAGGTGTTCCTGGTCGACCGGCCGGCAGACGTCACGGCGTACCGGACCCACGACGGCGGCCGGGCCGCCCACCTGGTCTTCGAGCGCTCCGACGCCACGGTGCTCGGCACTGGCGGCGAGGTCCGGGACACCCTGAAGATCGTCATCGCGCGCGCCCAGATCGCCGCGTGCCACGAGGCGCTCGGGGCGATGGACACAGCGCTGCGGCTGACCACGTCGTACCTGACCACGCGACAGCAGTTCGGCGTGACGCTGAACCGCTTCCAGGCGCTGACCTTCCGAGCTGCCGACATGTACACCGACCTCGAGCTGACCCGCAGCATCGTCACCTGGGCGACGCTGGTCTCGGCGTTCGGCGAGGACGACGCCGTCGTCGAGGCGGCGGCCCGGGCGAAGCTGCAGACGGTCCGCGCGGCCCGGCGCATCGGCCAAGAGGCCATCCAGCTGCACGGCGGTATCGGCGTGACCGACGAGTTCTCGATCGGCCACTTCACCTCGCGGCTGACGGCACTGAGCCACTGGCTCGGCGACGCTCGCGAGCAGGTCTCGGTGCTGTCCGCCGGGATCAGCCAGTACGGCGTGATCGACCCACTCGACTGAGTCAGACCAGGCGCACTGAGCCGGTCGTCGCAACAGCCCGGTAGCCCAAGCGCACGTACAGCGCGCTGGACACCGGGTTGTCGCGGTCGGCGAACAGGCATACCCGGGCGCCTTCGCCGCGTAGGTACCGGGAGACTTCCGCGACCGCCGAGGCGGCGTAGCCGTGCCCACGGTGCTCCTTCGGCGTGAACACCGGGCCGACCCGGGCGACCCCGTTGCTCGGCGGGCTGAAGGCGGTGACGTGCACCGGCACCCCAGCCTCATCGAGCCACAACCAGACCTGGCCGGCGTCGATCCGCGCCCCGACGCTCTCCCGGGTCTCGATCGGCGACGGGTGCGGGTCGATACGGCCCGCCTGCTCGGAGGCATCGGCGCTGAACAGCTCGAGCCACGCGTGCACCAGGTCGCCGTCCTCTGCGTCGGCGATCCGCATCGTGCCTGCCGCCATCGGCGGCTCCACCAGATCGACGACCTCATAGAGGCTCATCCGCTCCCGGGGCTCTACAGCGCGGCCGGACAGCGCGGCCAGCTCGCCGGCGAAGACGTCGATCGTCGGCACGAACCCGTCGATCGCGCGGACGTCCTCGCCGCGCTCGTGGAGTGCCCGGGCCAGCAGCACAGCAGCCTGATCGGGCATCTCTGCGAGGTAGACCGGGAACGGCGGCAACGGGAACTGCCGCATCCCCGCCCCGAGCACGGCGCCGTCCGCATCCCGTACGACGAGCCACCAGCGTGCTCCGGGGGCCGTGTCGGCCCGAGGCGCGTCCGCCCGCAGGGTGCGGGCGGCGACCGAGGCGATCACCGTGCAGCGCAGGGGCTCGGCGGCGAGCAGCGGAGCTGCGGCCGCAAGGAATTCCGCAGCCTCGTCGAGGAACTCCAGGTCACACGCCACGGACGTCAGGCTAACCGGGCCTTCCAGCACCCAGAACCGATTTTCGAGGGCCCCGACCGCGCCCGTAGGCTGTCCGCCATGACCGAGACCCAGCACCAGCCCGAGACCACGACGACCGCCGCACCCGGCGCCGTCGTCGTACCGGACAAGCCGGCTCTGGAGGGTCTCGAGGACGCCTGGGCCGCCCGCTGGAAGGCTGATGACACCTACGCCTTCGACCGCACCCAGCCGCGCGAGAACGTCTACTCGATCGACACTCCCCCGCCGACCGTCTCGGGCAGTCTGCACGTCGGCCACGTCTTCTCCTACACGCACACCGACCTGATCGCCCGCTACCAGCGGATGACCGGCAAGTCGGTGTTCTACCCGATGGGCTGGGACGACAACGGGCTGCCGACCGAGCGGCGGGTGCAGAACTACTTCGGCGTCCGCTGCGACCCGTCGCTGCCGTACGACGCGGACTTCACGCCACCGGAGAAGCCGGATCCCAAGAAGCAGGTCCCGATCTCGCGGCCGAACTTCATCGCGCTGTGCGAGCAGCTGGTCGTCGAGGACGAGAAGGTCTTCGAGTCGCTCTGGCGCACGCTGGGCCTCTCGGTCGACTGGTCGACGACGTACACGACGATCGGCATGGACGCCCAGACGGTCAGTCAGCGCGCGTTCTTGCGCAACTTCGCCCGCGGCGAGGCCTACCTGCAGGACGCGCCGACGCTGTGGGACGTGACCTTCCAGACCGCGGTCGCGCAGGCCGAGCTGGAGGCGCGGGAGTACCCGGGCGCCTACCACCGGGTCGCGTTCCACGGCGTCTCGACAGGCTCGACGAACGGGGATCCGATCTACATCGAGACCACCCGGCCCGAGCTGATCCCGGCCGTGGTCGCGCTGATCGCGCACCCCGACGACGAGCGCTACCAGCCGCTGTTCGGCACCACGGTCACCTCGCCGGTCTTCGGGGTCGAGGTCCCGGTGGTCGCCCATGAGGCGGCCGAGCCCGACAAGGGCGCGGGCATCGCGATGTGCTGCACGTTCGGCGACCTCACCGACGTCCAGTGGTGGCGCGAGCTGCAGCTCCCGGTCCGCGCCGTGATCGGCCGCGACGGTCGGCTGCTCCGCGAGACACCGGAGTGGCTCGCCGCTCCGGCAGCCGCGGCTGCGTACGCCGATCTGGCCGGCAAGACGACGTTCAGTGCCCGCGAGGAGATGGTGGCCAAGCTCCGCGAGGCCGGCGACCTCGACGGCGAGCCGAAGCCGACGCAGCGGATGACGAACTTCTACGAGAAGGGCGACAAGCCGCTCGAGATCGTCGCGACCCGGCAGTGGTACATCCGCAACGGCGGTCGTGACGAGGAGCTGCGCAAGGAGCTCGTCGAGGACGGCAACGGCATCACCTGGGTGCCGCCGCACATGAAGCACCGTTACGACAATTGGGTCGGCGGCCTGAACGGCGACTGGCTGATCTCGCGCCAGCGTTTCTTCGGCATCCCCTTCCCGGTCTGGTACCCGCTGGACGCCGAGGGCGAGCCCGACTACGACCACCCGCTGCTGCCAGCCGAGGCGGCCCTGCCGGTCGACCCGTCGACGGACGCCCCGGAGGGCTACAGCGCCGACCAGCGCGGCCAGGCTGGCGGCTTCATCGGCGACCCCGACGTGATGGACACCTGGGCGACCTCGTCGCTGACCCCGCAGCTGGCCTGCGGCTGGGAGTCCGACCCGGACCTGTTCTCGCGGACGTTCCCGATGGACCTGTGCACCCAGGCCCACGACATCATCCGGACCTGGCTGTTCAGCCGCGTCGTCCGGGCGCACCACGAGAACCATCTCCTGCCGTGGACGCACGCGATGATGTCCGGCTTCGTGATGGACCCCGACCGCAAGAAGATGTCGAAGTCCAAGGGAAACGTCGTGGTCCCGACAGAGATCCTGGAGAAGTTCGGAGCCGACGCCGTCCGCTGGCGCGCCGCGATGGCACGGCCCGGCCTGGACTCGCCGTTCGACGAGGCCCAGATGAAGGTCGGCCGCCGCCTGGCGATGAAGGTCCTGAATGCCTCGAAGTTCGTCCTCGGCGGCGTTGGGGCGACCGACCCGGACCCGGGGCAGATCACCGAGCCGGTCGACCGCGCGCTGCTCGCCGGGCTCGCCGAGGTGACCGCCCGGGCGACCGCCGCGTTCGACGCTTACGACTACACCACCGCGCTGGAGCTGATCGAGAAGTTCTTCTGGGAGTTCTGCGACGACTACCTCGAGCTGGTCAAGGAGCGCGCGTACGACGAGGCCGACGGCGCCGACACCCGGTCGGCCAAGGCGGCGCTCGCTACGGCGCTGCACGTCCAGCTCCGCCTGCTGGCGCCGTTCCTGCCGTATGTGACCGAGGAGGTCTGGTCGTGGTGGAGCTCGGCGAACGGCGGCGGCTCGATCCACCACGCCGCCTGGCCGGTCTTCGGCACCGCACCCGACGGCGACCCGGCGGTGCTCGCCGCCGTCGCAACCGCCCTCGGCGGCATCCGCGGCGCGAAGTCGCAGGCCAAGGTGTCGATGCGCGCCGAGCTCTCCCGCGTGGAGATCTCCGGTCCTGCGGCCCTGGTCGAGGCGGCCGCGCTGGCGGCGGAGGACCTGAAGAAAGTCGGCAAGATCACCGGCGACCTCATCTTCACCGCGACCGGCGCCAACGAGCTGAGTGTGGAAGCCGAGCTGGCCCCGGTCGAGGAGTGACTAGCTCTGGGCCGTGCCGCGCAGCTCGATGAGGATGCGCCCCAAGGGTTCGGGACGGTTGGGCCTCCAGCTGATCCGATAGCCCGACACGGTGTCGAGGTGCAGCTCCTCGTTCGGCGAGCGTCGTTCGACCACTGAGAGCTCTACGGTCGCGAGAGCCGCCCAGGCAAGGACCAGCTCGGTGCCGGGATCGGTGACGCCGGCGGTCAGCGGCGCGAACCGGAGCGTGCGGTCGTCGAGGACGAGCTCGGCACTGACTCTTTCGGCGAGCCAGGTGGCATCGATGGGATCGGCGCCCGCCGTCGGCGCGACCGCGAGCCAGCCGACGCCGGCGTACAAGGTTCCCGGGGGCGTACCGGTCAGGTCGACCCGGTTGCGTCGTCGTGTCCACCGGAGGGTGAAAAAGGGTGGGATCGCGGCGATCAGTCCGAAGAAAACCCCGCTGGCGACGGCCGCACTGCTGTGCTCGACGATCCCGGTGACGACCCCGAGGAGGACGACGAACGAGATCGCCGACACCACCAGGGGCTTCGCCCGCCGCTGCAGGCGGAGCCTCGCGTCGACCCCGACGAGCACGAACGCCGGGTACGCCGACGCGTCGTCTACCCGCGCCACCGTGCTCGCGACGTCGACGATCGCCCGCCACCCGTCACGCTCGCGGTCGAACTGCTCCTGGGTGACCGGAAGCGCGAGCGACCCGTTGCGCCGCACGTCAGCTCACTAGGCCGACTTCTTAGCCTTCTTCTCAGGCTCACGCGGGATCAGCGTCGGGTTCACGTTGTCGGAGACGACCTCGCCGGTCACGACGACCTTGCCGATGTCCTCGCGGGACGGCACGTCGTACATCACGTTGAGGAGGACCTCTTCGATGATGGCGCGCAGGCCACGGGCACCGGTGCCGCGCTCCATCGCCTTGTCGGCGATCGCGGTGATGGCGTCCTCGGTGAACTCCAACTCGACGTTGTCGAGCTCGAAGAGCTTCTGGTACTGCTTGATCAGCGCGTTGCGCGGCTCGGTCAGGATCTGCACCAGGGCCGGGTTGTCGAGCTTGTTGACGCTCGCGATCAGCGGCAGCCGGCCGATGAACTCGGGGATCAGGCCGAACTTCACCAGGTCCTCGGGACGCACCTGGGCAAACATCTCGTCAGCCTCGGCTTCCTTCGAGGCCCGCATCTCGGCGGTGAAGCCGAGGGTCTTCTTGCCGACCCGCTGCTCGACGATGTGCTCGAGGCCCGCGAACGCACCACCCACGATGAACAGGATGTTCGTCGTGTCGATCTGGATGAACTCCTGGTGCGGGTGCTTGCGGCCGCCCTGGGGCGGGACCGACGCGGTCGTGCCCTCAAGGATCTTCAGCAGCGCCTGCTGCACGCCCTCGCCTGAGACGTCACGGGTGATCGACGGGTTCTCCGCCTTGCGCGCCACCTTGTCGATCTCGTCGATGTAGATGATGCCGGTCTCGGCCTTCTTGACGTCGTAGTCAGCGGCCTGGATCAGCTTGAGCAGGATGTTCTCGACGTCCTCGCCGACGTAGCCGGCCTCGGTCAGCGCCGTGGCGTCCGCG
>DASRRQ010000072.1:0-30058 GCA_035695505.1 Marmoricola sp.
GGTGCTGGCACCGAACGACGTGTCGCCGGAGTAAGCCGCCGTCACGTTGTGCGAGCCGGCGTGCAGACCAGCCACCGCGAGCGATGCCTGGCGGTTGCCACCCACGGAGGCGACCGGGGCGGTACCGAGGACGGTGCTGCCCTCCTTGAAGGTGACCGTGCCGGTCGGGGTGCCGGTGGCTGCGTTCACCGTGGCCGTGAAGGTCACCGTGTCGCCGTACACCGCCGGGCTGCCCGACGAGCTGATCCCCGTGACCGTCGACTCCTGGCCCACTGTCTGGGACGCAGAGCCGGTCGATCCGCCGAAGTTGAAGTTCCCGACGTAGACCGCGGTCAGCGAGTGCTCACCAGCCGCGAGGCTGGTGGTCACGAACGTGGCCACCGAGGTGTTCGCAGCGGACTGCTGCGCCAGGGGGGTCGAACCGAGGAGGACGTCACCTTCGTAGATCTGCACCAGGCCGGTCGGCTTGCCGGCGGCAGGAGCGCCACCGACCACCGTCGTGGTCACGGTCACCGGGTCGCCGTACGCCGACGGGCTGGGCCCGGAAGTGACGGTCGAGGTGGTCGTGCCCTTGGTGATGTTCTGGCCAGTGCCCTGGTCCAGGACCCCGTCAGTGCCCACGAAGTTGCCGTCACCGGAGTAGGTGGCGGTGATCGTGTAGGTGCCCGGCGAGAGCGACGCGAAGTTCGCGCTGCTCGCAGTGCCGTCCGCGGCGACCGGGACGGCCCCGCCGAGGTTGGCGCCGTTCACGAAGAACTTCACCGTGCCCGTCGGGGATCCGGTTCCGGGGGCGACCGGGGTCACCGTGGCCGTGAACTGCACGCCCTGACCCGAGGCCGCCGGGTTGGCCGAGGAGGCCAGTGCCAGCGAGGTGTGGGCCCGGGTGACGGTCTGCGAGACGTTGCCGGCGCTGCCGTTGAAGTCGTCGTCCCCGCTGTAGGTCGCGGAGAGGGCGTGGGATCCAACGGACAGGTTCGACAGCGTGATCGAGGCCTGCTCACCGGTGCTCGAGCTGACCGGCTGGGTGCCGACCACGGTCGAGCCGTCCTTGAACACGATGGTCCCCGACGGCGTACCGGCACCCGGCGCGACGGGTGCGACCGTCGCGGTGAAGGTGACCGGCTGGCCGAAGACCGAGTTGGCCGAGTCGCTGGCCAGCGTGGTCTTGGTCGACGCCTTGTTGATCGTCTGGGTGATCGTGTCCGAGGTGCTGGTGAAGAAGTTCAGGTCGTCGGAGAGGTAGACGGCCTTGATCGTGTGGTCACCGGTGGTGAGACCGTTGATCGTCAGGTCGGCAGCACCGTTGGTCATGTCGACGAAGCCGTAGCTCGCGCCGTCGACCACGAACCGGATGGTGCCGGTCGGATGGCCGGTTGCCGGAGCATTCGGAGTGACCTCAGCGTGCACCGTGAACGCCTGTCCGTGGACTGACGGGTTCGGGTTGGAGCTGATCGAGGTCGTGGTCTGCGCCGGAGCGATCGACTGGGTCACGGTGCCCTGCTCACCGGAGAAGTTCGCGTCTCCGGAGTAGTTGGCAAGGATCGTGTACGAGCCGAAGTTCGACTTCACCGGGAGGCTGGTGGTCGGAGAGACCGCCTGGCCGCTCGGCGACACCGTGACCGGATCGCCGATGTTCACACCGTCAGCCGAGAACTGGACCGTCCCGGTGGGGCTACCCGCGCCCGGGCCGACCGGGTTCACCTGGGCAGTGAAGTTCAGCGGCTCTCCCGAGAACGCCGTGGCGTCCGAGGAGGTCACCGCGACCGTGGTGTCAGCCTTGCCGACGCCGTGGGTAACGGTGGCCGAGCTGCTGCTCGCGAAGTCGTCGTTCCCGTTGTAGACGGCGACGACGTTGTGGTTCGCGACCGACAGGTTGCTCACCGTCAGGATTGCGTTGTCACCGGCGCCCAACGAGACGGCGGTGCCGAAGGGCTGGCCGTCGATGTTGAACTGCACGGCGCCACCCAGCGTGCCGACGCCCGGGGACACGATGTCCACGTGCGCGGTGAACGTGACCGCCTGGCCGCTCACGGTCGAGCCGGCCGGGTTGTCGCTCAGCGAGGTGATCGTGTCGGCCTTGTGGACCGTCTGGGTCTGCGTGCTCGCGCTGCTGGTCAGGTAGTTGCTGCTGCCCGAGTACACCGCACCGATGGTGTGGTCACCCGTGCTCAGCGTCGACGTCGAGCCCGAGTTCGCCGTACCCGTTCCGCTCACCGCGACGGGGGAACAGAAGTTCGTGCCGTCCACCGTGAACTGGATGGTGCCGTCCGGCGTACCGGTCCCGTTGGTCGCTGCGACCGAGGCCGAGAAGCTCGTGGCCTGGCCGTGCACCACCGCGGCGGGAGCCGTCACAGTCGTGGCCGTCCCGTTCTTGGTGACGTCGAACGACTTGGTCACGGTCTTCGCTGCCCAGTTGGCGGTACCGGCGAAGGTCAACGTCAGCGTCGCCCCGGAGCGCGGCGGCGCCGAGATCGGCAGGCTGATGTTGGCAACGCCGCCCGCGCTGACTGCCGAGCCTGTTGCGGTCTGACCGCTCAGGCTCGCGGTCACCGTGAGGCCGTTGACCGCGGCGTTGACGTTGTTCGGGTCGGTGACCGTGACGGCCAGGGGCACCGTCGTGTTCTGCGGTGCGGACAGCGCACCGGTGAAGCCCAGGTCGACCGTGTTGGTCACCGTGATGTTGGAGGTCACCGTCGCACTGCTGTTGGAGCAGATCAACGTGCCCTTCTTGTTCCGCTCGTCCGCCTGGACCTTGTAGGCGCCGTTCGGGACGGAGTGCGTGTCCCAGTTGAAGGACGCGGCACCGGTGCCGGCCTTCGTCTGGTCGAACACCGCGGTGTTGGCCGAGTTGAACACCCGGACCTCGGTCTGCGGAGACGAGCCGCCGGTGATGCACAGCGAGCTCGAGTCGGTAGCACCGGAGTCGCTGAGAGAGATGGTGCCGGCAACGGTGGACCCGTTGGCCGGGCTGGTGATCGTCGCTTGCGCGGCGCTCAACCCGACGAGGCTGAGCCCCGCCGCTGTGGTGAGTGCGGCTACTGCCGCCGTCAATCTACGCACGATTGGCCTTTCCTTCTCCAGGGCAACCCTGGCATTCCGTCTCCCGGGGGCTTGCGCCCCCGGGAGAACTGGGAGTGAGGGGTTGGAGGGTTACTTGATGATCGCGCCGGTGGCAGTCGAGGCCAGGTAGTTGCCGTTACCGGCGAACGTGGCCTTGAAGCCGAGCAACGTCAGGGACAACAGCTGCGGGACGGCGTTGCAGGTCGCAACCCCGTAGGCGTCGGTCGTGCTGGTGCACACCGTCGTCGCCCCGATCGTGAATGCGATCGGGACCCCGGCAACTGGGCCGTTGGCCGAGTTGATCGTGGCCTTGAGATGGCCGAGAGCAAGCACCAGCGGAATCACGTTGATCAACGCGCCCTGCGCGGTGATGGAGGTGGCCAGCTTGGCCACCGTCACCGTGCTCGCTGCCGAGGCACTGCCGCCGAAGGCATCAGAGCCGGAGTACGTCGCCTTGATCGAGTGCGAGCCACCCGCGAGGGTGCTCACCGCGATCGAGGCGGTGCCGTTGGTGCCGGAGGCACCCACGACGGCCGTACCCAGGGTCGTGCTCCCGTCGGTGAAGGTCACCGTGCCAGTAGGCGCACCCAGTGCGGTCGAACCCGGGGTGACGGTCGCCGTGAGGGAGACTGTCTGACCGAAGTTCACCGCGCTCGGCGTGGCGACCAGAGCAGTCGTCGTCGACACCTTGCCCACGTTCTGGGTGGTGGTGTCGAGTGCCGTCCCGAAGTGCGCGTCACCGGCGTAGTTGGCCGTCACCGTGTGCGTGCCCGGTGTCAGGTTCGACACCGAAGCGCTGGTGGCCTGGCCACCCGACAGGGTGACCGCTCCGCCGACGGCGACGCCGTCGACCCGGAACTGCACCTTGCCGGTCGGAGTACCGACACCAGTCTGCGGCGTGCTGACCGTGGCCGAGAAGGTCACGCCCTGTCCGTAGCTGCTGTTGGCGTTCGACGAGGACACCGTGATGGCGGAGGCCGCGTCGTTGACCGTCTGAGCCAGGAAGTCACCGCTGTTGCTGTAGCCGGGGTTGCCGACGAAGGCAGCGATCACCGAGTGGTCACCTGGCTCCGGAGAGGCCAGCAGCGGGCTCTGCGCCGTTCCGTCAGCATCGACCTGCACCGGGTCACCGATGTTGGTGCCGTCGACCGAGAACTGGATGGCGCCCGAGGGCGTCGTCGCGTCGTCCGCGGTCACGCTGGCGGTGTAGGAGACGAACTCGCCGTAGGTCGCCGGGTTGTCCGACGTCGTCACGTGGGTGCTCGTACCGATCTGAGCAGCACCGGCGATGACGGTCTGGCTCTTCGGGTCCGAGACGCTCCCGTTGTAGTCGGTGTCGCCCTCATAGGTCGCCACGATCGTGTGGCTGCCCGGTGCGAGGGTGTCGATCGACAGGGTTGCGTGCGCTCCCCCCGAGGACGGGCTCAGCGAAGCCGACCCGATCGGGTCGCCGTCGGACGTGAAGTCCACCAGGCCGGTCGCAGCGCCACCGCCCGGCGCGACTGCGCCGACGTTCGCGGTGATGTTGACGTTCTGGTCCTCCGAGGAGGGCGACGGGGAGATCGTCAGAACGGTCGTGGTGTCCGCCTGTGCAACGACCTGGTGCAGCGAGTCCGAGCTCGCCTTGTAGTTCGCGTCACCGGAGTAGTTGACCGCGACCGTGTGGCTGCCCGTCAGGAGCGAGCTCACTGCGTCGAAGTTCGCGACGCCACCGACCAACGTCACCGCAGAGCCGACGTTGCTGCCGTCGACGACCAGCTGGGCGGTCCCGGTCGGGACTCCCGCGCCGGGGGCGACTGCCGCAACCGCGACGCTGAAGTTCAGCGACTGGCCGGACACCGCTGTCGGGACATCGCCCGTCAGCACCGAGGTCGTGTCGGACTTGGCGACGGTCAGCGACGACGGCGCGGACGCCGTGCCGTTGTACTCGTCGTCACCCGAGAACGTCGCCACGATGGAGTGGGCGCCGACCGGGATCGTCGTGGTGTCGAGCGAGGCATTGCCCGACGCGTCCACCGCTGCCGTGCCGAAGGTGGTACCACCCTCGGAGAACGTCACCGATCCGTCAGTCAGGTTGCCCGTGCCAGACGTCGTGGCGACGTGCGAGCTGAGGTTGACCGACTGGCCGTAGACCGTGCTGCTCGGCGTGATCGAGATCGACGTCGAGGTGGCCAGCAGCGGCACTCGGACCCGGAACTCGGCCGGGGCCGACGTGCTCGGACCGAAGCTCGCGTTACCGTTGTAGGTGGCGATCACCTGGTGGTTGCCCAGGCCCAGCGTCGAGATCGGCGGGCTGGTGGCCGTGCCGCCCGAGACCGCGACCGGGGCGCCGAAGGCGGCGCCGTCGACCACGAACTGGACACCGCCGGTCGGGTTGGACCCAACCGTCGGGGTCACCGTGGCCGAGAAGGTCACCGGGTCGCCGATGGTGACCGTCGACATCGACGGGAGCACCGTGGTGGTGGTCGGGTTGACCTGCACCGCGAACGCCGAGGAGGCACTGGCCGCAGCCAGATCAGCCGCACCGGCGTACGAGGCGGTGATGGTCGTGTTGCGGACCGCACCGGTCATCGGCAGCGTCGCCGTGGCAACACCGCTGCTGTTGGTCACGCCTGTGACCGAGCCACCGCCGCCGAGGGCGAAGGTGACCGTCCGGCCGCCGACACTGCCACCGGCGAGGTCGGAGAGCTGGGCGCTGACCGTGGCCGAGCCGGAGACCGGGGCGCTGGTGGCTCCGGTGTAGGCGATCGTCGAGCAGTCGGTGTTGGTGACGACCAGCGAGGTCGCGCCGACCGCGTTGGCGATGCTCGGCGAGGTGACCAGGACGCCCCAGTTGGCGCGAGAGCCATTCTTGCCGAGGCCGTCATGGTCAGCGGGGACCGCCACCGCCACCGAGTAACCACCGTTGGCGCCGGTCGTGGTGGTGGCACTCGGGCCCTGGCCCGCGTTGATCGCGCCTTCGTCGACCTTCACCGTGACCGGGACGCCGGAGGCGCCGCTGCTCAGCGCACCCGAGACGGTGGTGGTGCCACCGGCGCAAGACAACGACGGGGTCGCCGTGGACGAGAATTGGGCGCTGGCCGGGAAGGTCGCGCTCGACAGGTTCCGCTGGATGGTGAGCTGGGCGGTACCCAGCGGCAGTGCCAGCGTCTCCTCGGCGTCGTTCTTGTAGGTCGGGGACCACCAGGAGATGTCCGAGGTGGTGCCGTCGGCCGTGGTGCCCGTGGTCGAGATCTTCTGGGTCGCGACGTTCGAGGCGATCGGTGGGCTGATCGTCTCGTTGGTCACGTTGACCGGCGAGTTCAGCGGCAGGTCGCCATCGAACGGCGAGGAGCCGGTGCCGCCCAGCGAGCCGGCGTCGTAGCTGAAACCGCCGGTGTAGACGAGGTCTGTGTTGGTGGTCCAGCTGTCACCGCTGTTGAGCGGGAAGTTGTGGATCTTCCAACCCGGGCTCGGCGTCAGGGTCAAGTCGATGGTCGCGGTGATGCCGGTCGAGATGATGGAGACCGACGCCGTCGCGCTCAGGTTCTGGGTCTGGTGCTCCTCCAGGAGCGCCAGGTCTGAACGACGCACGATCCGGTTGCCGGTGATCGTGCCGGAGAAGCTCTTCAGGTTCGCAGTGCCGACACCAGAGACCGCAGTCGAGCCGCTACCGCCGGTGATGGTGCCGGTGGTGTTCAGCATGTAGGCGTCTTGGCCGTTGAACGTGGTCTGGCCCACGACGGAGTCGGTGACGTTCTCGGTGATCGTCACGTTGGTCGGCGTCGTCGGGTCGTTGTAGACGAAGGTCGTGGCGTAGGTCCAGGCGTAGCCCGGGCTCCAAGCGGCGACATCGCTGCCGGTGGCCTGCGTCGCCTGCGCGGCAGGGACACCTGCCGTCACGAGAGCAGCTGCACAGAGTGCAAGGACGGTAGTGACGCCGACCAGGCCGCGACGTGCGCGGCTCTTAGATCGGACGCCGCCGGAAGGTACGCGTGCGCGCATTCGGAAACCCCTGTTCCACGATGAGAGAGGCGCTGTGGGAGGTCAGCACCGAAACGTGTTCTAGCAGTACTGGGGAGTAGTGCACAACGACTTGGGAACAAGTACCTGATATGTCCGGTTTCGTATTGGACCAGTTGCTGGACCGGTTGAGACCGCAACCTGTGGATGCGTTGGAACCGCTTGCAAATATTCAGTTTTGCGGGAATGCATCCCTGACCTACTCTGTTGGATGAAACGAAACCGTTCCGTTTCATCCGATGCTGTCGGTGCCGTCGTGCACCGTGGCCCCTAGTAATACAGAGAAGGGGAGGTCATCGTGTCGCTGAAGACGCCCGCGCTGCGCGCACCGGTGCTGCATACGCCGGCCCGACCCCGGGTCGAAGGCGAGCGCGAGGAGGAGATCCTCGACAGCACGGTCGACCTGCTGATCGAGGTCGGCTACGACCGCCTGACGATGGACGCCGTCGCGAAGCGCGCCCACGCTAGCAAGGCGACCCTCTACCGGCGGTGGGAGTCGAAGGCCAGCCTGGTGGTCGAGGCGCTGATCCGTGCCAAGCAGTCGACCCACGTGGCCGACCACGACACCGGCAGCCTGCGGGGCGACCTGCTCTCGACCTTCTGCGGGCATGAGGGCATCAACGAGAACGCAACGGCGGTGATGGGCTCGGTGATCACGGCGCTCTCGACCGACCCGGAGTTCGCGGTGCTGTTCCGCGAGAAGTTCATCGCGCCCAAGGTCGCGATCACCGAGGCGATCTACCAGCGGGCGCGCGAGCGCGGCGAGATCGATCCTGATCTCGACCTCGACATGATCGGCCCTGCCCTGGCAGGGATCCTGCTGCACCGCACGTTCATCCTCGGCGTGCCCCCCGACGACGCGACGATCGAGCGTGTCGTCGACAACGTCATCCTGCCCGCCGTACGGCACCCGTCGTGCGGCAAGGCATCGCGACGCGAAGCCGCGTCACCACGTTCATCGACGAGCAACCCCGCCAAACCCATCAAGGCAAGGAAGAACCCATGACCGACGTGACAATCGCCAAGGCGGACCCCACAGGGTCCGACACGGCGGAGGAGTCCGACAGCCACAAGCACCTCGGCTGGGCACTGGTGCTGATCTGCATCGCCCAGCTGATGGTCGTGCTGGACAGCACCATCGCCAACATCGCACTCCCCTTCATCAAGTCCGACCTCGACATCTCGCAGGCCAACCTGCAGTGGGTCGTCACCGGCTACGCGCTGGCCTTCGGTGGCCTGCTGCTGCTGGGCGGCCGGCTCGGCGACCTCTACGGCCGCCGCCGCGTCTTCATGATCGGCCTCACGATCTTCGCCCTGGCCAGCGGCCTCGGCGGCCTGGCACAGAACGAGATCATGCTGCTCGGCTCACGAGGCCTGCAGGGTCTCGGCGCCGCGATCGCAGCTCCTGCCGCACTAGCCCTGATCACCACCACCTTCCCGGCCGGTCCGCGACGCAACCAGGCCTTCTCGGTGTACGCCGCGATGTCCGGCGTCGGCGCGGCGATCGGCCTGCTGCTCGGCGGCTGGCTCACCGGCCTGCACCCGTCGATCTTCGGAACCAACATCGAGGGCTGGCGACTCACCTTCCTGATCAACGTGCCGATCGGCCTGATCGCTGCCTTCGCTGCACCTCGACTGCTCGCGGAGTCGCGGCCGCGCCCCGGTCAGCTCGACCTGCCCGGCGCCATCACCGGCACCCTGGGCCTTGTCTCGCTGGTCTACGGCATCAACCGCGCCGGCCAGGCCCAGTACGGCTGGGGCAACGGCGGCACGATCGCCTTCCTCATCGTCGGCGTCGCGCTGCTCTTCTCCTTCATCATGATCGAGCGCCGCGTCGAGCACCCGCTGCTGCCGCTACGGATCCTCACCCACCGGACTCGGGCGACGGCGTTCATCGCAATGATGATCGTGCCCGCTGCGATGTTCGCGATGTTCTTCTTCCTCTCGCAATTCATCCAGACAGTGATGGGCTACACGCCGTTGCAGGCGGGCCTGGCGTTCATGCCGTTCCCGTTCGCGATGGTGATCGGCGCGACCATCAGCTCCAAGCTGATGAACAAGATCGACCCGCGCTTCCTGGCCGGCACCGGCACCATCCTCGCCGGTATCGCGCTGCTCAACTTCCACCGGCTCAGCGTCGACGACTCGGCAGCCAACGTGGTCAAGGTGATCGGCCACCAGGCCGCCAACCCGGCGCACGCTGTGTTCTTGGGCGACACGATCAGCTACTGGGCGAGCATCTTCCCGTTCATCGCGCTGATGGCGTTCGGCATGAGCCTGACCTTCATCCCGCTGACGCTCTCCGCCGTGCACCACGTCGACGAGCAGGACTCGGGCATCGGCTCCGGAGTGCTCAACACGATGCAGCAGGTCGGCGGTGCTCTTGGTCTGGCCACGCTGGCCACGATCGCGACGCACTTCAGCCAGAGCAAGGCCGGCGACCTGGTCTCCTCGGTCAAGTCGCTGACCGCGGGCGGCGGCGCACCGTCGCATGCGGTCCAGGAGGCCTCGAGCCGGATCATCGGCCAGGCGGCGTTCACCCACGGCGGCACGATGGCCTTCTTGGTGGGGGCGTTCATGATCTGGACCGCATCAGCAGTGCTGTGGATCTTCCTCAACGTCACTCACGAGGAGATGGCCACCGACGCTGCGGCCGCCCCTGAAGGAGTGCACGTCGGCTGAGGTCTCGACAGGCTCAACCACCGGGCCTGATCAACCAGTAGCCTGATCAACCAGTAGTGAGACGAGCGGCGCTGTCCATGACCAAGGACAGCGCCGTTCGCGCATATCCAGGGCTCGCCCCGGCCAGGCCGCAGGCAGGAGTCAGCACCAGCTGCCCGCCGACGTCATCGGGATCGAAGCCGAGCATGTCCAGCAGCCGCAGCACCCGGTCGACGACCTGCTGCTCGGTCGGCATCCTGGCCGGGTCAGTCGCGGGTACGACGCCGAGCAGCACCCGGCTCCCAGCATCGAGGACCGCTCCGAGCTCGTCGTAGGCCGCGGCGGTGAGAACGTCGAGGTCCAGCGAGACCCCCTGAGCACCTGCGCCGGCGAGCAGCGCGATCGGGATGTCAGCGGCACAGCAATGCGCGACGCTGCTCGCGCCCGCCGCCGCAATCGCGGCGAAGACCTCCTCCAACGCCTGCGACGCAACCGGTGCGTCGACCGAGCGGTGGCGCCCGAAGCCCGAGGAGGTCGGCACCCGCGCCGCCAGCACGGCCCCCAGCGCCGGCTCGTCGACCTGGACCAGCAGCCGGGCGCCGGGCACCCGGCGACGGAGGTCCGCGACGTGCTCGACGATCCCCTCGGCTAGAGCCTGAGCGAGCTCGCGACGGGCGCCGACATCGGCCAGCAGCCGGTCGCCCCGTGGCCGTTCGACCGTGGCGGCCAGCGTCCATGGCCCGCAGACGGCGACCTTCAGCTCGCCGTCGAACGCGCCGACCTGCTCCTCCAGCGTGTCGAGGTCCTGGGCCAGCAGCGAGCGTGCGCGACGGTGGTCGATGCCCGGAGCATCGGTAAGGCGCCAGCCCGCCGGCTGCAGGTCGAACCCGAGCTCGGCGACGACCGCCAGCGTCCGTCCCGTCATGCCCGCCGTCGCCCCGCGAGCCGGAAGCTCGGGCAGGAACGGGAGGTCGGGCACCTCGCCCAGCACCACCCTCAGGGACTCGGCGAAGTCCTCGCCGGGCATCGAGCCGATACCGGTTGCGGCTGCTGTGGTCACGCGGTGACCCTAGCCGCCAGGAACCGGGAAACTTTTTCCGGCCGAGACCAATCCGTTATCCCCCGAGCGGCGAACACCCTGCATGAAGCCTGCTGCTCTTGGACCGCCGCCGCACTGGCAGGTCCAGGCGCCGCGGGCCCTGGAGGGACCCGTGGCGGCCCCGTGGGCGAGCCCGGCAGTTCGTCCGCGGGGCTTCCTGACCGGCTCTGGTGTGCCGCCGCTCGGCGGTGTGGTGGCGCCCGGGGCCGGTCAGTGGACTCCCTCGCGAACCATCACATGACACCCGCCGGAAACCCGGCACCTGTTCAATACTGAAGAAGCACCCAGACCCGGAGGACTCGATCGTGTCCCATCTCCAGCCCGTACCGGCCGGCGACCCGTCGTCAGCCGAGACCGGCGCGACCGCGTTGGCGGCGCTGCTGCGGGCCTCCGCACGGGGTGACGAGCAAGCGTTCGCCTCCCTGTACGACGCGACCTCGGCCCGGGTGCACGGCCTGGTGCTGCGCGTCGTACGGGATCCCTCGCAATCTGAGGAGGTCACCCAGGAGGTGTTCCTCCAGGTGTGGCGGACCGCGGCCCGTTATGACGAGTCCAAGGGCAGCGCGCTGTCCTGGCTGATGACGCTGGCGCACCGCCGCGCCGTCGACCGGGTCCGTGCCGCCGAGGCGGTCAGCCGTCAGGACACCAGCTATCACCACAACTCCCAGTCTGTCCCCCACGACGCGACGGCAGAAGCTGCCGAAGCGTCGATGGAGGGCCGCCGGGTCCGGTCGGCGCTCGCGGAGCTGACCCCCGTCCAGCGCGAGGCGCTGGAACTCGCCTACTTCGGCGGCTACACCCACACCGAGGTGGCAACGATGCTCGACCTACCGGTCGGCACGGCAAAAACCCGCATCCGGGATGGACTCATCCGGTTGCGCGACGCGATGGGAGTGGGCCAATGAGCGCTCACGAGATTCACGCCCTGTCCGGGGCCTACGCCGTGGACGCTCTCGACGACCTCGAGCGCGCCCGGTTCGAGCAGCACCTCTCCGCCTGCGCCGAGTGCCGGGCCGAGGTCGCCAGCCTGCAGGACGCCGCGGCCATGTTCCCGGCACTGACCGAGACGGCTCCCCCGGCTGCACTGCGCGACGCGGTGCTCGCCGAGATCAAGACCGTCCGGCCGCTGCCTCCGACGGTGGCCCGCCTAGACGCCCGGCGCCCGCGCCGGTTCGCCAACATCATCGCCGCAGCCGCGGTGCTCGGTGTGCTCGGCGGCGGTGTCGCGGTCTACGAGAACGCGAACGGCGGCAATGGCAGCAACCACGGCGCGATCAGCGCCGCCGACCAGATCCTGCAGGCCTCCGACGTCCAGCACATCAGCTCGCCGGTCCGTAGCGGCGGCACCGCGACGGTGTTCCGGTCCGAGCAGGTGCATGGCGCCGTCCTGGTCGCCAAGAACATCTCGCCCGCGCCCAAGGGGCGGATCTACCAGCTCTGGCTACGCAACAAGGCCGGGATCATGGTGCCTGCCGGCAAGCTGTCCGGCGGCGACCACACCGTGGTGCTCAACGGCGACTCTGACGACGCCTCCGGCGCCGGGATCACCGTCGAGCCGGACGGCGGCTCCAAGCACCCGACCACCGTTCCGGTGGCTCTGATGGACTTCGGGCCGGCGACATGACCTCCGCACCACCACGTCGTGTCGGCATCATCGGCAGCGGCGTCGCTGGGCTGACGGCTGCGTACGTGACCTCGAAGACCGCTCGGGTGACGCTCTTCGAGGCCGATGACCGGCTCGGCGGCCACGCCGACACCCACCAGGTGCCGACAGCCACCGGCACGATCGGCATCGACACCGGGTTCATCGTGCACAACGAGCGGACGTACCCGACACTGCTGCGGATGTGGGCCGAGCTCGGGGTGCAGACCCAGCCATCGGACATGTCGATGTCGGTGCGCGCCGACGAGGCGCACGGCGGCCGCGGCCTGGAGTGGGCCGGCGCGCTCGGCCCGCAGGGCTTGTTCCCGACCTGGCGCAACTATCTGCGTCCGTCGTACCTGCGGATGCTCACCGAGATCCCGCGCTTCCACCGCAAGGCGAAGCAGCTGCTCGCCACTGGCGCGGGCGACGACCGGACACTGGCGCAGTTCCTGGCGGACGGTCGCTTCTCGGCGTACTTCCGCCAGTACTTCATGACCCCGCTCGTGGCCTGCGTCTGGTCCTGCGACCCGGCCATCGCGCTGGAGTACCCGGCCCGGTACCTCTTCTCGTTCCTCGAGCACCACGGCATGCTCACCGTCTTCGGCTCGCCACAGTGGCGCACCGTGGTCGGCGGCTCGCATGCGTACGTCGACAAGGTCGCGGCCGCGCTCCAGGCCAACGGCGGCACCATCGTGCTGGAGACCAAGGTGACCTCGGTCCTCGAGACAGCGGAGGGTGTCGAGGTCACCGACGGCAGCGGTGCGGTGCACCGGTTCGACGCCGTCGTAGTCGCGACCCACCCCGACCAGGCGCTCGGCATGCTCGCCGAGCCGACCCCGCTGCAGGCCGAGCTGCTCACCGCGATGCCGTACTCGCCGAACATGGCGCAGCTGCACACTGACGACGCCGTGATGCCCCGCAACCGCAAGGCCTGGGCCTCGTGGAACCAGTGGGACCGTCCCGGCCAGGACGCGGTCACCGTCACCTACGACATGACCCGGTTGATGTCTCTTCCCCAGGAAGCGGCCGGCACCCGGTACTTCGTGACTCTGGGTTCGACCGACGAGATCGACCCCGCCAAGGTCATCGCCGTGCGCCACTACGCGCACCCCATCTACAACCCGGAATCGGTCGCCGCGCAGCAGCGGCTGCCCGAGATCGACAGCGACCGGTTGGTCTTCGCCGGCGCCTGGCACGGCTGGGGCTTCCACGAGGACGGCGCCAGATCGGGCGCCGCTGCGGCGGAGCGACTCGGGTTCGTCTGGGGAAGCCAGTCGGATCACGGCGTCTCGACAGGCTCGACGAACGGGCCGAGGGCACCCCGGATCTACCGCAGCACGATCACCCACACCCGGCGCGCCCCGTTGAGGAACCGGTTCACCAACACCTCGCACCTCTGGCTGGTCGACCTCGACGACCTGCCCGACCACGGTCCGCTCGGCCGGTTCGAGGCACGCGACCATCTCGGCAACCCGGACCTGAGCATCAAGGCCAACGTCGAGGCCTTCCTGGCCCACGAGGGCATCGTGGTCACCGGCGGCCGGATCGTGATGGCTGCGAACGCCCGCGCCCTCGGCTATTGCTTCAACCCGATCAGTGTCTACTGGTGCCACGACGCGTCCGGCTCGCTGGCGGGCACCCTGGTCGAGGTGCACAACACCTACGGCGACCGGCATGCGTACCTGGTGCACCCTGACGCGGATGGCCATGCCCTGGTGGGCAAGGAGATGTACGTCTCGCCGTTCCACGGCACCGACGGGCACTACGAGCTGACCGTGCCGGTGCCGACCGACCGGCTGATGATCTCGGTGCGCCTCGTGACCGCACCGCACGACGGCCCGGCAACGACCTTCGACGCCGTCCTCCGCGGCGAGGCTGTGACCGGCAGCACCCGCCTGGCGGTCTACAAAGCCGCATCAGCAGCAATCCTCGGGGCACTGTGGATCCGAATGCAGGGTGTCCGCCTCTGGGCCCGCAAGCTCCCGGTCCAGCCTCGCCCGACGCACCACCAGGAAGGTGTCCGATGACGTCGACACTCACGACCCCGATCACCGATCGCTGGGCCGACATCAGCCCGCTGCGCAACGGCCCGAAGTCCCGGATCTCGTCCGCGATCGCGCGCCGGATCTTCAACCGGGTCACCGCCCGCTACGGCATCTCAGTCTCCTTCGACGGCTCCCCCGCCGACGTGGTGCTGCACCGGCCCGAGGAGTTCTTCAACCGCCTGGGCAACGACGGACTCATCGGGTTCGGCGAGTCCTACATGACCGGCGCCTGGGATGCCGAGGACCTCGGCGGGACGCTGACCGTGCTGTGCGAGCAGATCACCGACCTGGTCCCGATGTGGATGCAGCGGTTGCGGGCGACGTACGTCTCCCGACCGCCGAAGGCGCAACGCAACAGCACCAAGAACACGCGCAAGAACATCGCCCACCACTACGACCTGTCCAACGACCTGTTCGCAGAGTTCCTGGACCCGACGATGAGCTACTCGTCGGCCATCTTCGACACCGACTCGGTCAGCGAGGGCATCCGGACGACGCTGGAGGCGCCGATCCCCGGGTCCTCTCTGGTCGAGGCCCAGGGCCGCAAGATCGAGAGCATCCTGGACGCCGCTGGCGTCACCGCCGGCTCGCGGGTGCTAGAGATCGGCACCGGCTGGGGCGAGCTGGCCATCCGGGCAGCCCGTCGCGGTGCCACCGTCCGGTCGGTGACGCTCTCCAGCGAGCAGCAGTCGCTGGCCCGGACCCGGTTCGCCGACGCGGTCGCCGCCGAAGGCCTGCGCGCCGATGCGGTCCAGGTAGACCTGCTCGACTACCGCGCGGTCGAAGGACAGTACGACGCGGTGGTCTCGGTCGAGATGATCGAGGCCGTGGGCTATGAGTACCTGCCGAGCTATTTCGAGACGATCGACGCAGTGCTCGCCCCCGGCGGCAAGGTCGCGATCCAAGCGATCACGATGCCCCACGAGCGGATGCTGGCGACGCGGCGTACGTGGACCTGGATCCACAAGTACATCTTCCCCGGCGGCTTCCTGCCGTCCACCGAGCAGCTCGACGAGGTGACCCGCGAGCGCACCTCGCTGCGCCTCGCAGCCCGGACGACGTTCGGCAGCCACTACGCCGAGACGCTGCGCCAGTGGGACACGACCTTCACCGCAGCGCACGACCGGGTGCTCGGCGTCGGCTTCGACGAGACCTTCCTGCGGATGTGGCATTTCTATCTCGAGTACTCGCGTGCGGGCTTTGCTTCTGGGTACATCGATGTCCAGCAGCTGACCTTCGACCGTCAGGAGGCGTGATGACGACCACTCAGAACTCACCCGGTCTCGACAAACTAGACCCACGGGGACGCGGCGTCGCACAGACCCTCGCCGACGCGCTGCGCCCGATCGTCGGCGGCGAGCTCCCGGTGCGATTGCACGCGTGGGACGGCTCCGTGGCCGGTGAGGGGCCCGTCGTACGCCTCAACTCCGCCCAAGCGCTGACCCGCCTGCTCTGGGCCCCCGGCGAGCTCGGTGCCGCGCAGGCCTATGTGACTGGCGAGATCGACGTCGAAGGCGACCTCGACTTCGCCCTGACACACATCTGGGCGGTGATCGGGGAGCGTGGGCTGACGGGGGTGTCGGCGACGCCGGGCACCGTCTGGCGTGCGGCCCGCGCCGCGCTCAAGGTGGGCGCGTTCGGCAAGCGGCCGCCCGCGCCGCAGTCCCAGGCCGTCCTCAAGGGCCGGCTGCACAGCAAGACCCGCGACCGCGACGCGATCAGCCACCACTACGACTTCTCCAACGAATTCTACGAGGCGATCCTCGACGACAACATGGCCTACTCCTCGGGCTACTACACCCGCGAGGACATGACGCTCGAGGAGGCTCAAGCCGCCAAGCTCGACCTGGTCTGCCGCAAGCTCGGCCTCGAGCCTGGCAAGACGTTCCTCGATGTCGGCTGCGGGTGGGGCTCGCTGTCGCTGTACGCCGCGGAGCACTTTGGCGCGAAGGTCACCGGGATCACGATCGCGGCGGAGCAGAAGAAGTTCATCGACGCCCGGATCGCCGAGCGCGGCCTGGGCGACCTGGTGGAGATCAGGCTGTGCGACTACCGCGACGCCTCCGGTTCCTACGACGCGGTGGCGTCGATCGAGATGGGCGAGCACGTCGGCCAGGGCAACTACCCGACGTACGTCGAGGTGCTGCGCCGGTCGGTGAAGCCCGGTGGACGAGTGCTCATCCAAGGCATGTCCCGGGCGGGCAAGGCCGGCGGCAAGCACCCCGGCGGCGGACCGTTCATCGAGTCCTTCATCGCCCCCGACATGACCATGCGGCCGGTCGGCGAGACGGTGGACCTGATCGAGGCGGGAGGCCTCGAGGTCCGCGACGTGCACGCGATGCGGGAACACTACGTGCGGACGGTGAACGCCTGGATCGAGCGCTTCGACGCGGCTTACGAGCACCTGCGCACGCTGGTCCCCGAGGAGTACATCCGCGTCTGGCGGCTGTACCTCGTCGGTGGCGGGATGTCCTTCCGGGACGGCAGGATGGGGGTCGACCAGATCCTCGCGGTGCGCCCCGGCGTACCGCACGACCTCCCGGCGGTGAGGGTGAGCTGATGTTCAGTGGCGACTTCGCGTTCGGAGACTTCCTGGTCGTCTCGGGAGTCTGCCTGGTCGTCGTGGTCGCACTGATGGTGCTCACCGCCGAGCTGGCACGGCGTACCGGGCGGGTGTCGGTGGTGGACACGGTCTGGGGCCTCGGCTTCGTCGTTGTGACGGTCGCAGCGCTCCTGACCGCCAATGCGGTCTCGGACATCGAGGCCTTCGGCGAGCGGAACAGCCGCGCCTGGCTGCTCTTCGCCGCCGTCGGGATCTGGGGCATCAGGCTTGCCTCGCACATAGCGCGCCGCTCGCACGGCGGCGGCGAGGACCCGCGCTACGAGGAGTTGATGAGCAACGGCGCAGGCGGGATCGTCCGCAAGGTGCTCCTCCCCCAGGGGCTGGCCATCTGGTTCGTCTCGCTGCCGATCCAGGTGAGCGCGCTGTCCGGCGACGGCGTCAGCCCGGTACTGCTGATCGGCCTGGTGCTGTGGGCGGTCGGCCTCGCGTTCGAGGCCGTCGGGGACCGCCAGCTCGCGGCGTACAAGCAGGACCCGGACCGGAGCGGCGTGATGGACCGCGGCCTGTGGAGCTACACCCGGCACCCCAACTACTTCGGCGACGCCTGCATCTGGTGGGGCATCTACCTGATGTGCGCGTCGTCCTGGCCGGGCGTGCTGACGATCCTGTCCCCGATCGCGATGACCTACTTCCTGGTCTTTGCGACCGGAGCGCGGCTGCTGGAGAAGACGATGATGCAGCGCCCCGGCTACCCCGAGTACGCCGAGCGGACCAGCATGTTCTTCCCACTGCCTCCGAAGGGCTGACTCACCCCGATTGCAGGACCGCCTTGATCTCGGACTTCAGTACCTTGCCGACCTTCGAGCGAGGCAGCTCCGGCCAGACCTCGACCTGCTTCGGAGCCTTCACGCTGCCGATCCGCCCCTTGACGAAGCGGATCAGATCGTCGACATCGATGCCGTCGGCGGCTTCGACTACTGCAGTGACGCGCTCGCCCCACTTGTCGTCGGGGAGCCCGATCACCGCGCAGTCATGGACGCTGTGGTGCTCCATCAGCGCCTGCTCGACCTCGGTCGAGTACACGTTGAAGCCGCCGGTGATGATCATGTCCTTGGCCCGGTCGACGATGTAGAGGTAGCCCTCCCCGTCGAGGTAGCCGATATCGCCGGTGTGGTGCCAGCCGAACCGCGACGCCTCCGCGGTGGCTTCAGGATCCTGGTGGTAGCCGGCCATCACCAGCGAGGACCGCACCACGATCTCGCCGTGAGCTCCGGTCGGCAGGAGGGTGCCCTGCTCGTCCATGACCGCCAACCGCACCAGCGGAGTGGGCCGTCCCGCCGAGCCGAGTCGGCCGAGCGCGATCGAGCCGTCCTCGTGGAAGTGGTCGGCCGGCGCCATCGTGGAGATCATCATCGGGGCCTCGGTCTGACCGAAGAGCTGGGCCATCACCGGACCGATCCTGCTCAGCGCCTCCTCCAAGCGGGCGGCCGACATCGGCGCTGCGCCGTACCAGAAGCACTGCAGGGAGCTCAGATCGGCAGCTGGCAGGGCTTCGTGGCCGAGCACCATGTAGATCAGCGTCGGCGGCAGGAAGGTGTGCGTGACGCGGTGCCGCTCGACGAGTTCCAGGAAGCCGCCGACGTCGGGAGCCCGCATGACCACGATCTCCCCGCCCTTGGCCAGGACCGGGAAGCAGAGCACTCCGGCCGCGTGAGTCAGTGGGGCGAGCGCGAGGTACACCGGCCTGCCCTCGAACGGGTAGCTCATCAGGGTGAGTGCCGACATCGTCTCGAGGTTGCGATCAGTGAGCAGGACCCCCTTGGGCCTCCCCGTGGTGCCGCCGGTGCCGACGATCATCATCGTGTCGCCGACAGGGTCAGGCCAGGCCTGAGTTGGGGTAGCTCGGTCGAGGAACTCCTGCCAGGCAAGCGCTCCTGGCACGTCAGAGTCCAGGCACACCAGGGTCGTGAGCGCCGGCAATGTCGCTCGGATCTGCTCCACCAGCGGCGCGTACGACGAGGCGAAGATCATTGCCTCGCAACCGAAGAGCCTGAGCAGCTCGAGATTCTCGGCGGCTTCGTTCCGGGGGTTGATCGGGCACCACTTCGCGCCCGCACGGCTGATGCCGAAGACGCTGGCGAACGCCACCGGGTCATTGGACGACAGCACCGCCACTGTCGCACCCGGTCGGATCCCGGACGCGACAAGGGCGGAGGCAACCCGGTCGGCAAGGGCCACGACCTCCGCGTAGCTCCTCGATGCCCCGTCGGTGGTCAGACAGGGGGCGTCCGGGTCGAGGGACGCCCCCTTCTCCAGGTAGTCGATCAGGCGCACCGGACTCAGCGCTCCACCATGAGGACGGGCTCCATCACCAGTCCGAAAGCACGCAGCACCCCCAGCAGCTCGCGGTGCCCGAACGCCTGGCAGCCGGAGACGAACCCGGCCCGTTTCGGCGGCTGCTGGAGCAGCGCGTACGCGGCGTAAGCCTGCAGCAGCCCCGTCTGCTTGTAGTTCTGGTTGCCGTGGATCACGCAGTGCGCCCGGCCCAGCGGACCCGAGGCGTGCACCGAGTCCAGGGTCTTGTTCAACCGCGGGCTCTCCCGGGGCGGCATCGTGCTCATCACCTGGGCGGCGGTCGCCGCCAGGGCGTGGTACCTCTCGTCGGCGTCCATGTCCTTGGTCGCCTCGAGCGCGCCTGCGACGATCTGGGGCACTCCGAGCATCAGCGCCTTGTTGAAGACCCCGCCGAGCGCCTTAACGTTCGCCACCCGTGGGTCCCGCTTGAACCACACCGGGTGCGAGGTGCCGCCCCAGGGCAGCGCCAGCGCGAGCTCATGCTGACCCGGGATGGCGAGCTGGTAGTGCCCGGCCTCGGGGTCGAACGGCACGTAGGCGTCCTGCTCGAGATAGTGCGCGCCCGAGAGTGCCGCGTTGAACAGGATCGTCTGGGTGGAGGCGATGGTCGGGCTGCCACCCCAGAACACGGCGATGTCGAGGGTGTCTACGCCGGGCTGCTCGAGCGTGATCTGGGCCGCGATCTCGCCGGTCGTGTACATCTGCGCGATGCCCGGCGCGAGCATCAGCCCGGCCGCCTCGTAGCTGTCGCCGTACTGCTCGTCGCAGGTGATCAGCCAATCCTGCTCGCCGGTGGTGTCGGTGTAGTGCGCGCCAGCGGCCAGGCAGGCCTGCACGACCTCGGGTCCCCACTTGCTGAACGGCCCGACCGTGTTGAGGACGACCTTTGCGCCGCGGAAAAGCTCGGTCAGCGAGGCGACGTCGTGGCTCACCTCGACCACGTCGTACGACGCGGTCTCGATGCCGGCGACGTTGTGGTCCATCGAGTCCTGCAGCTTCTCCGCGCTGCGCCCCGCTGCGACGAACGGGACGTTGTACTCGCGGAGGTATTCGCAGATCAGCCGGCCGGTGTAGCCGGAGGCGCCGTAGACGACGACGGGCTTGGTCTCGCTCATGGTCACATCCCCATCCCGCCGTCGACGGCCAAGCCGGCGCCGGTGACGAAGCGGGCTGCGTCGGAGGCAAGGAAGACCACCGCATCGGCCATGTCCTCGACCGCGCCCAGCCGACCCACGGGCGTCTGCTCGATGACCGCGCCGACGGCCTCCTCGGATGAGCCGAAGAGGCCCAGCGCAGCAACGTCGTTCGCCAGCCCTGCGCCCATCGCGGTGGGGACGAGGCCCGGGTAGATGCAGTTGACGCGCACGCCGTAGCCGAGTTTGCCGGCCTCCATCGCAGCCACCCGGGTGAGCCGGTCGACGGCGGATTTGGTGGCGGAGTAGATCGAGATGCCGGGGAAGGCGATGGTCGCGGCCACTGAGGCGATGTTGATGATCGCGCCGCCCTTGCCGGCGATGCCGTCGGGCCTCATCGCCCGCAGGCCGTGCTTGATCCCGAGCGCGGTACCGAGAATATTGACCTCGAGCATCGTGCGGACGTCGGCCGGCTCAATCTCGGTGATCAAGCTCGTGATCTCGACCCCGGCGTTGTTCACCACGATGTCCAGGCCGCCGAGCTCGCTGACCGTGTCAGCCACGGCCGCCTCCCACCCGGCGTCGTCGCTGACATCGAGCCGCACGAAGCCGTGCCCCTCGCCGAGCGCTGCCGAGCACGCCCGGCCGGCGTCCTCCTGGAGGTCGGCGATCATCACCCGGGCACCAGCGTCGGCGAGTGCGCGGGCCATCCCCTGGCCGAGGCCCTGGGCGCCGCCGGTCACCAGGGCCGTGCGCCCTTCGAGGTCGAAAACTGTCATTGCCCAGAACTCCTTCGGGTGATTTGGGTGAGTTCGACCACCTTGCGTCGCGATCTTGACAACTGTCAAGAGTTTCTCGTGACAGTTGTCAAGACTTTTCGGCTCTCGGACATAGAATCAGCCCATGCCGGCATCGACGACCTCCGCTGCGCCTTCGGTGACAGGTCGCCGCACGCGCGACGAGAAGTACGACGAGCGGCGCGGCCAACTCGCCGACTCGGCGCTGCAGACGCTCGGCGAGCTCGGCTACGCGCGCACCAGCCTCCGCGAGATCGCCCAGAATTCGCCGTTCTCCCATGGCGTCGTGCACTACTACTTCGCTGGCAAGGACGAGCTGATCATCTACTGCGTGCAGCGCTACAAGGCCGCCTGCGTGACGCGGTACGACGAGCTGGTCGCCACCTCGACGACGCCCTCGGAGCTCGCCGACCGCTTCTGCGACAAGCTCGTGGAGACCCTGCGCGACGAAGCTCCTCTGCACCGCCTCTGGTACGACCTGCGCAGCCAGGCTCTCTTCGAGGACGCCCTCCGCGCGGACGTGGTCGAGATCGATCGGGCGCTGGAGGCAATGATCTGGCGGGTGCTCACCCGGTACGCCGAGCTGGCCGGCCGGGCGCCGGCGTTCGACTCCCCCCTCAGCTACGCGCTGCTGGACGGCCTCTTCGAGCAGGCTGTCGTCGCCCATGCAGCAGGCGAGCCGGCCGCCCTCGCCTTGCTCGGAGAGCGGGCAAGCCGGGTACTGCCGACCTTGCTCAGCCCAGTGGTGGGAACTCGAAGACGACCTTGATCGACCGCGCTGCGACCTTCTGGCGCGCGGTCAGGAACGCGTCGCGGTACTCCGCGAGCGCGAACGTGTGGGTGATCATCGAGCCCAGGTCCAACCGGCCGGCCGCGACTAGGTCGAGGTACTCCGCGAAAGCGTGCACCCGGCGGCCCTCGAAGGTCTCGATGCCGGCGCTGTTGGAGCCGATGACGGCCAGGTCCTTCATGTAGAGCGGCGTCCACTCGAACCGCTTCGGCGTCGCCACGCCCGGGACGACCACGGTGCCGTGCGCGCGGGCGATCCGGATCGCCAGCTCCAGCGACCCTGCGGACCCGACGGTGTCGTAGACCTTGTCGAAGCCGCCCTGCAGGTACGGCATCCCTCGGGGCGGGGTGAAGACCTTGGCCCCGAGAGCCGAGCCAGCCTCGGCGATCAGTGCCTCGCTGGAGCCGGTCACGTAGCGGTCGGCCCCGAAGCCGGTGATCGTCGAGGCGAGGTAGTCGTGCTTGTCGTGCGCCCAGACCTCAGCGCCGTCGAACAGCCGGCTGCAGATCTGGATCGCGGCCATGCCGAGCGCGCCGCAGCCGATCACCAGGACCCGGTCACCGGGCTCGGGCGGGGCCTTGAGGACCGCGTGGAAGGCGACCGCGACCGGGTCGGCCAGGACCGCGGCCTCGTCGCTGACGCCGTCAGGGACCCGGATGCACATCGACCGGTGGGCGGGCACCAGCGGTGCGAACCCACCGGACACGGACGCCGAGGTGCCGAGGTGCATGCCGGGCCCGAACGGCTCCTCGGTCACGCTCCAGCAGTTCGGGAACTGGCCGGCCGCGCACGCCGGGCACAGCGGCAGCCCGCGGGTCTCGCAGGTCAGCCAGGGGTAGACCACGACGCGGTCCCCGGTTGAAAAGCCGGAGGCGGCGCCGGCCTCGACGACCGCGCCGGTCAGCTCGTGACCCATCACGTGCGGGAACGACACGAGCCCCGCGATCGGGTTGTCGATGGCGCCCTCGAGGAACGCCTCTTTGACGTCGCTGCCGCAGATCCCGGACAGCCGTGGCGCCACCACGACCCACTCCTCGCCGCGCAGCGTCGCGTCCGGGACCTCGCGCAGGCGCAGCGGGCCTAGCCGGGAGAGGTGCCCGCTCGGCGAGATCGAGCCGAGCATCTTCGCGGTCGCCAGGCGGGCGAGGTTGAACTCGAACGTCAGGGCCTGCATCGTGCCCCGACCCTAGCGGACCTTCGGTCCGGCCAATCGGCTGCGAACCTGGGGACCTCTGCCCTCTGGCGTGTCGCGCCGATCGAGGATCAAGATGGCGACGAGGGATTGATCTGGATGCTCTGGGGAGGGCAGATGGACTACGCACGAGCGCACTACGACGACGGCCTGGTCGCATGCGACGAGACCGGCCTGGCGATCCAGCGGTACTACCCGTGGGGCGCCAGGCGTATCTCCTACGGCACCATCCGGGACGTCAGCGTGCTGCCGCTGAACGGCTGGGCGGCAATGCAGCCGTTGCACCTGTGGGGGCCGGCCGACCTGGAGCACTGGTGGAACCTGGACCCGCACCGCACCGAGCGGCACGTGGCTCTGGTGATCGACACCGGCGAGCGCTTCAAACCCACGGTCACCCCGACGGATCCCGACGGATTCGAGAAGGTCGTCCGGGCGCACCTGAACGGCGTCGCCGTGCTGCGCGAGATGACAGCCACGGTCCGCCTGAGCGCCGGCGATCGGCACCAGCGGGTGCCCGCTCAGCGCCGAGTGGCCGAGATCGTGCCGGATCCGACCACGCGAGTGTCCTCGTAGACGACGCAGGCCTGTCCCGGCGCGATCCCTGAAGCCGGATCGTGCAGGGTCACCGAGAACCCGCCCTCGGCCGGTACGACGACCGCGCGGTGCTCCTCGCCGTGCGCGCGCAGCTGCACGGTGCACTCGGTCGGCCCCGTCGGCGGGGTCCCGCACCACAACGGCCGGATGCACTGCAGCCCGGTAACGGCGAGCGACTCCCGCGGGCCGACGGTGACGGTCGCGGTGACCGGCTCGATGTCCAGCACGAAGCGCGGGCGGCCATCCGGCGCCGGCGTACCGATCCGCAGGCCCTTGCGTTGCCCGATCGTGAACCGCCAGGTGCCCTCGTGCTCGCCGAGCACCTCGCCGGCTTCGTCGACGATGGCGCCGCCGGTGTTGGGCGCCGTCGCGCCGAGCTTCTCCCCCAGCCAGCCGCCGGTGTCGCCGTCAGAGATGAAGCAGATGTCGTGGCTGTCGGGCTTGTCGGCGACCTGCAGCCCGCGCCGCTCGGCTTCGGCGCGGATCCGCGGCTTGTCAGTGTCGCCGAGCGGGAACAGCGAGTGCGCCAGCTGCTGCTGCGTCAGCACCCCGAGCACGTAGGACTGGTCCTTGCCGGCATCAGTCGCCCGGTGCAGCTCGATCTGGCCGTCGGCGCCGGTCCGCAGCTGCGCGTAGTGCCCGGTCACCACGGCGTCGTACCCGAGTGCCAGGCCGCGGTCGAGCACGGCGGCGAACTTGATCTTCTCGTTGCAGCGCAGGCACGGGTTCGGGGTCCGTCCGTCGGCATACTCGGCCAGGAAGTCCTCGACCACATCGGCATGGAAGCGCTCGCTGAAATCCCAGACGTAGAACGGGATCCCGATCACGTCGGCGGCCCGGCGGGCATCGTTGGAGTCCTCGATCGTGCAGCAGCCTCGTGCCCCGGTCCGGTAGGACTGCGGGTTACGCGAGAGCGCGAGGTGGATCCCGGTGACGTCGTGTCCGGCCTCGGCGGCGCGAGCGGCGGCGACCGCCGAGTCGACCCCGCCCGACATGGCAGCGAGGACCTTCATCAGGCCCCCGAGGCCCGGGAGGTCTGCCCGGCCGCTCTGGCTCGCTCGACGACCGGGCCGATCGCCGCCAGCAGCGCGTCCACGTCGGCGTCCGTCGAGCTGTGCCCGAGGGAGAACCGCAGCGACGCCCGGGCCTGCTCGTCAGCGCAGCCCATAGCGAGCAGCACATGCGAAGGCTGCGGTACGCCGGCGTTGCAGGCCGACCCCGTGGAGCACTCGATCCCGCGGGCGTCCAGCAGCATCAGCAGCGAGTCGCCCTCGCAGCCGGGGAAGGTCAGGTGCGCGTTGCCGGGCAGCCGGTGCTGCACGTCGCTGACCGGGTCCCCGTTGTACGCCGCCCCCTCGGCCCGCTCCAGCACCCCGGCCACCATCCGGTCGCGGAGCCCGGCGACCCGCACTGCGATCTCCGGCTGGTGCTTGACCGCGAGCTCGCACGCAGCCGCGAAGCCGGCGATCGCGGGCGCATCGATGGTGCCTGAGCGCACGTCCCGCTCCTGGCCGCCGCCGTGCAGTAGCGCGGTGAGCTGGACCTCGCGGCGTACCAGCAGGGCGCCGATGCCGTAAGGCCCGCCGATCTTGTGGCCGGTGACCGTCATCGCGTCCACCCCGGAGCCAGCGAAGTCGACAGCCACCTGCCCGACGGCCTGGACGGCATCAGTATGCACCGGGATGCCGTGACGGTGTGCGATCTCGACCACCTCGGCGATCGGCTGGATCGTGCCGACCTCGTTGTTGGCCCACATCACCGAGACCAGCGCCACCGACCCGGGGTCACGGGTGATCGCGGCCTCGAAGGCCGCCAGGTCGAGGCGCCCGAGAACATCGACCGCGATCAGCTCGACGTCCGCGTCTTCCTCGGTCGCGAGCCAGTGCAACGGGTCGAGCACGGCATGGTGCTCGATGGTCGTGGACAGGATCCGGGTACGGCGCTCATCGGCTGCCCGGCGGGACCAGAACAGCCCCTTGAGAGCGAGGTTGTCCGCCTCGGTGCCGCCTGAGGTGAACACCACCTCGCCAGGTCGGCATCCCAGCGCGCGGGCGACGCTCTCCCTTGACTCCTCGACCACCCGCCGCGCAGCACGGCCGGAGGCGTGCAGCGAGCTGGCGTTGCCGACGCTGCCGAGCTGCGCGGTCATCGCCGCGGCGGCCTCCGGCAGGATCGGCGTGGTCGCCGCGTGGTCGAGATACACAGTCATGACTGACCAAGCCTACGGCGTGGCGGGTGAGACGGTCCCGAGTCGGGCCACCAGCGCCCGGTGGTCGGTGTCGGGCACCTTGAAAGTGCTGGTGCTGATCGCCGAGTAGGAGCCGCGGGTAAGCACGTGGTCGATCGCCACCATCCCGAGCTGTCGGGGCCAGGTGGGCTGCCAACCGGAGTTCGCGGTACGGGCGGCGTCCGCGAAGCCCGTGCCGAGCAGGTCCCGCATCGGCGCGTGGTCCAGGGTGGTGTTGAAGTCACCCGCCACGATCACGCTGCCCTTCAGCGCCGGGACGATCTGGTTCAGCACGCCCCAGTCAGCGCGCCAGTCGTCCGGTTCGTTGATCGGCTGGCCGGTGTGCACCGCGACCAGCCAGAACGGCGTCGGAGCGGCCACCCGGAGCCGCAGCGACTCGTGGTGGAGCGGCACCCGGACGACCTCGCTGAGCGGGTACGCCGAGAACACCATCGTCCCCGACGCAGCGCCGCGCGGCTGGCCGGCGGCGTACGGGAGCATGCTGGTCAGCCCATGGCTGGTGAAGCGCGCCAGCTCTGCCGCGGTGATCTCCTCGAGCACCACGACCTGGGGCTTCTCCCGGCGTACCAGGGCCATCGCGGAGGCCGCATCGCCGTTGCCGAGACGGAGGTTGAGGCTCAGCACGGTCAGCGCCGGCTTAGCGTGCAGGTGGCTGCCCAGGTACGCCGGGGCTAGCAGGACGAGCTGGAAGGCGGTGCCGACCAGCGCCAGTACCACTCCCGCAGAGACCCAGCTTGTCGCCGACAGGCGCAGCGTGATCGCCAACAGCACCAGCAGCACGCCGGAGAGCAGGTAGCCCACCAGCCCGTACTGCACGTACCCGCTGATCAACACGAACCAGAACGACGACGGCCGCAGCAGCCAGACCAGGCTGAGAACGACCGAACCGGTCAGGCCGCCAGCGGCGAGGCATCCGAGGATGCTCGCGGTGGCGAACCTGACCGGTCCGAGTGTCGTGCGGGTCGAGCCGGACAGCTCGGACTCAGCCCTTGCGGGCAGTGATCTGCTCGGTCGCAGCGGGCAGCACGGTGTGCAGGTCCCCGACCACGCCGAAGTCGACCAGCTCGAAGATCGGCGCCTCTTCGTCCTTGTTGACCGCGACGATCGTCTTGGAGGTCTGCATGCCCGCGCGGTGCTGGATGGCACCGGAGATGCCGGCCGCGATGTAGAGCTGCGGCGAGACCGTCTTGCCGGTCTGGCCGATCTGGAACGCATGCGGCTTCCAGCCGGAGTCGACCGCGGCACGTGAGGCGCCGACAGCGGCGCCGAGCGAGTCCGCGAGGCCCTCGACCGGGTCGAAGTTGCCGCCGGTGCCTCGGCCGCCGGAGACGATGATCGCAGCCTCGGTGAGCTCCGGGCGCCCCGAGGACTCACGCGGCTGCGAGGCGACGATCTGCGCCTTCTTGGCCGAGTCCGAGATGGTCACGGCGACGTTCTCGACGGTGCCGGCTCCGGCGCCCTCTTCCGGGGCGGCCGAGTTGGGCTTGACCGTGATGATCGGCGTTCCCTGGGTGACCTTCGCGGTGACGGTGAAGTTGCCGGCGAACACCGACTGGGTGGTCACCGGGCCCTCCGCGACATCGACGGCGTCGGTGATCAGGCCGGAGTCCAGCTTGACTGCGAGGCGGCCGGCGATCTCCTTGCCCTCGGCGGAGGAGACGATCAGGATCGCGGCCGGGCTGGCCTGCGCGGCGACCTGCTGGAGCGCCTCCGCCTTGGGGGCCACGAGGTAGCCCTTGATCTCGGCGTCGTCAACGACGTAGACCTTCTCGGCGCCGTACTTCTTGACGGACTCGACAGCCGCGTCGGCGGAGTCCGCACCACCGATGAACACGGCGGCCGGGGTGCCGAGGCGCTTGGCGATCGCCAGCAGCTCGAAGGTCGGCTTGCGAACGGCACCGTCGAGGTGGTCGATCAGGACGAGTACTTCAGACATGTGTGGATCCAACCCCTCAGATGAACTTCTTGGACGCGAGGAACTCGGTCAGCGCCGTGGCGCCGGACCCGTCCTCGTCGGTCACGATGGTGCCTGCCGTGCGCGGCGGGCGGGCCTCGGTGCTCTCCACGGCGGTCCAGGCAGCCGAGAGGCCGACCTCGCCGCCGTCGACACCGAGGTCGCCGAGCGAGTACGACTCCAGCGGCTTCTTCTTCGCAGCCATGATGCCCTTGAAGGACGGGTAGCGGGCCTCGCCGGTCTGGTCGGTCACCGAGAGCACCAGCGGGGTGACCGCACCGATGACCTCAGTGGCGACGTCGCCGTCGCGCTTGATCCGGAACTGGTTGCCTTGGGACTCGATGACCGAGGCGAAGGTGACCTGGGGCAGGTCGAGGCGCTCGGCGAGCATCGCCGGCACCACGGACATGCCGCCGTCGGTCGAGGCCATCCCGCAGACGACGACGTCCACGTCGCCGATCTTGGTGATCGCGGCGGCGAGCACCTTGGAGGTAGCGAGCGCGTCCGAGCCGGCGATCGCGTCGTCGACGACGTGCACTCCCGCGTCCGCGCCCATCTGCAGGGCCTTGCGGATCGCGTCCGCTGCGCCGTCAGGGCCGACGCTCAGCGCGGTCACGGTCACCGAGTCGGGGGCCTCGTTCTTCTCCTTGAGCTGCAGCGCCTGCTCGACGGCGTACTCGTCGAGCTCGGAGAGCAGGCCCGGGACGCCAACGCGGTCCACGGTGTTGTCCGACTCGAAGGCCTGGTCGGCGGTCGAGTCCGGTACGAATTTCACACAGACGACAATGTTCATGCTGGTTACGGCTCTTGCGAGCCCCTCCTGAATCGATGTGTTGAGTGCGACCGAGACTACTAGCGACTCACCTCGGACTCACACCACGTCTCAGGTGGGGTCGATCACAAGCGTGCCTTCGGCGCTAGCAGCCGCTGAAGGTAGCGCCCGATCGCGAGATAGACGAGGGCGGCGATACCCCAGTTGACGACCGCGTCCTTGGTAGCGCCGTTCTTGCCAGTGAAGGTGAAGATGCCGTTGTTGCGGCTGAACGGCCCATCGATCGCGTCGGCGATGTGCAGGATCAGCTTGACCAGCGGGTTGGTCTGGCTGACGTTGTCGTGGGCCGCGACCAGGAAAGCGCCGAGCGCGAGAGCGACCGCGAACAGCAGGAATACGATCCGCAATACCTTCGCCATGGTGTCGCGGATCAGGTCGTTACGGTCCTGGCGGGCCTTGGACCGCTCCGGGAACGGCTCGTCGGACTTCACAACTCTGGCCATCGGGTCAGGCTACCTGCGGGCGCCGGCTCAACGGCCCTTGAACTCGGCCTTGCCCGGCCCGTTCTCGACGAACGAGCCCATCCCGATGGTCCGGTCCTCGGTGGCGAACAGGGACGCGAACTGCTGACGCTCGATCTCCAGGCCGGTCTCCAGGTCGACCTCCAGGCCACGGTCGATGGCCTCCTTGGCGGCGCGGACGGCGTACGTCGCGGCGTTAGCGAACTGACCTGCCCACGCCAGCGCGGCGCTGTAGACCTCCTCGGCCGGCACCAGGCGGTCGACCAGGCCGATCGCCAGCGCCTCGTCGGCCTTGACGAACCGGCCGGTGAAGATCAGTTCCTTCGCGCGGCTGGGCCCGACGAGACGGGTGAGTCGCTGGGTGCCGCCGGCGCCCGGGATGATGCCGAGCTGGATCTCCGGCTGGCCGACCTTCACGTTGTCGCCCGCGACGCGCCAGTCGGCGGTGAGCGCCAGCTCCAGGCCGCCGCCGAGCGCGTAGCCCGTGATGGCCGCGACGACCGGCTTCGGGATGGCCGCGACGAGCGAGCACGACGCGGTGAGCTCGGCCCCGAACTTCGAGATCTCGGGGTAGGTGCGGTCGCCCATTTCCTTGATGTCCGCGCCGCCGGCGAAGGTCTTCTCGCC
>DASRRQ010000073.1:0-1893 GCA_035695505.1 Marmoricola sp.
GACGACAGCGCGAACCTTGGCCCACTGCTGCTCCTCGGTGAGGAGGTTGCCTTCCTCGGTCGAGGCGAAGCCGCACTGCGTGCTGAGCGCCAGCTGCTCGAGCGGGGCGTACGCCGTGGCCTGGTCGATCCGCCGCTTCACGGCGTCCGGGTCCTCCAGGGTGCCGTCCTTCGAAGTCACCAGGCCGAGCACGACCGTCTTGTCCCCCGCGGGCAGATAGCGCAGAGGCTCGAATCCTCCGGCCCGGTCGGTGTCGTACTCCAGGAAATAGCCGTCATACCCGGTACCGGCCAGCAGCGCCTCCGCGATCGGCTCGTAGCCGCCGGAGGCGATCCATGTGGATCGGAAGTTGCCGCGGCAGACGTGGGTGGTGACCACCATGTCCTCGGGCTTGTCGGCGAGCGCCGCGTTGATCAGCGCGGCGTAGCGCTCGGCGAGGCCCTCGGTGCGGATCCCGCGGGCGGCCGCCTTCTCCAGCTCGGCTTGAGAGCACAGATACGCCCAGGCAGTGTCGTCGAACTGCAGGTACCGGCACCCCGCGTCGTAGAACGCCTTGACGGCCGCGCGGTAGGCGGCACCGAGGTCGTCGAAGAGGGCCTCGTGATCGTCGCCGTACAGGCCGGTGGTCACCGCATCCGGGTCGAGGCGGAAGTGGAGGACCGTCGGCGACGGAATCGAAATCTTCGGAAGGACACCGCCGGAGACGTTGTCGCGCAGGAAACGGAAGTGGTCAAGCATCGGGTGATCGGCCGGAAAGCTGATCTGGTCGTCGACCCGCAGCACCTGGCTCTTCGTCACGACGCCCTGGAACTGGATGCCGTGGTCGGAGTCGACGACCTGCACGCCGCCGAGCATGCCGAAGAAGTCGTAGTGCCACCACGAGCGGCGCATCTCGCCATCGGTGGCGAGCCGCAGCCCGGTGTCGGCCTGCCGCGCGATGACGTCGCGGACCGCCGCGTCCTCGACCGACTTCAGGCCCACATCGTCCAAGGCGCGGGCTTCGTGCTCGGCACGGGCGCGGTGGACGCTGTCAGGGCGCAAGAAACTTCCGACGACGTCGGCACGAAATGGGGGGGAGATCGTCACCATCTCAACGTACTCCCAGTCCCGTCTCGCGGCTCTGCGCGGGCATTGAGATGTCTGCCTGGTCCACCTCCGGTGCGGTGAACAGGGCCAGGGCCGCGGCCGTGTTCGAGGCCGGCACATGATAGGTGTCGTGAATTCGGGTCAGGCCGTCGCCGAGCGCACCACGCATGACCAGCCACATGATGAGCTCGATGCCCTCCGAGCCGGCCTCCTCGACATACTGCTCCCGGGAGAGGGCAGCCAGACTCCTCGGATCGGTCTCGATCTTCTCGAGGAACATCTGATCGAAACGGGTGTTGATCAAGCCAGCACGTGCGCCGGCGAGTTGGTGCGACATTCCTCCGGTGCCGAAGACGGCGACCTTGATGTCCTGGGGAAAGCTGCGGATGGCTCGCCCCAGAGCCTCGCCGAGCTTGAGGCACCGGGCAGCCGTCGGCTGCGGGTACTGGATGACGTTGACCAGTAATGGGACGACCCGGCAGGGCCAGGACTCGCCAGGCTGTGGGCAGTAGACCGAGAGCGGCACCGTGAGCCCGTGGTCGACATCGAGGTCGTGCAACATGGTGATGTCGAACTCGTCGTCGACCAGTCTGGTGATCAGGTGCTCGCTCAGCGCCGGATGGCCGATGACCGGTGGCACCTTTCGCGGGCCCCAGCCCTCGTCCGCGACGTTGAACCGCTCCCCCGTTCCGATGGCGAAGGTCGGGATCACGTCCAGGTCGATGGCGTTCGCGTGATCGTTGTAGACGATGACCGCCACGTCGGGCCTGTGTTGCGCCATCCACTCGCGAGCCGGAGCGTAGCCGT
>DASRRQ010000074.1:0-19749 GCA_035695505.1 Marmoricola sp.
GCCGCACCGCGTTGGTCACCGGCGGCACCCGCGGCATCGGCTCCGCGATCGCAACCGAGCTGCTCACGGCCGGCGCGCGGGTCATCGTCTGCGCGCGCAAGGCCGACGAGGTCGCCGCCGCCGTCGCCGTCCTCGCCGAGCTCGGCGACTGCGAGGGCATCGTCGCCGACCTCTCCACGCTCGCCGGCGCGACCGCGTTGATCGACGCCGTCTCCGAGCGCACCGACCGGCTCGACATCCTGGTCAACAACGCCGGCGCTACCTGGGGTGCGGGCATGGAGGACTTCCCCGAGTCCGGCTGGGACAAGGTGATGGCCCTCAACGTCAAGGCAGTGCACTACCTGACCGCGGCGGCGCTGCCGCTGCTGCGTGCGGCCGCCACCGCCGAGGACCCGGCCCGGGTGATCAACATCGGGTCGATCGACGGGCTCGCGGTGCCGCAGTCGGAGACCTACGCGTACTCCGCGAGCAAGGCTGCCGTGCACCAGCTGACCCGCCAGCACGCGGCCCGGCTGGCCCGCGAGCACATCCTGGTCAATGCGATCGCGCCCGGGATGTTCCCCAGCAAGATGAGCGCGCCCATCCTGGACGGCTTCGGCGACCTGGCGATGTCGATGATCCCGCTGCGCCGGGTCGGCCGGCCCGAGGAGATCGGCGGCACCGTCGTCTACCTCGCCTCGCGCGCCGGCGGCTACACCACCGGCGCGGTCCTGGTCGTCGACGGCGGGACCGCGGGCGCCGGAAGAGGGCTCGGCTGAGATGGCGATCCGCTTTCCCGACCGGCTCGCCCGATTGAACCGGGTCTTCACCAACCACCTGATGGCCCCGGTCGCCCGGCACGCCCCGATCCTCGGAGTACTGCACCACGTCGGGCGCCGCAGCGGGACGGCGTACACGGCGCCGGTGCTGGTCGCCGTGAGCCACGAGATCGTCGTGATCCCGCTGATGTACGGCCTTGACCGCGACTGGGTGCGCAACGTCGAGCAGGCGGGTCGGTTCGCCCTGGAGTTCCGCGGCCGCGAGCTGGCCTGCGACGGGCCGGAGATCGTCACCGACCCGGCGGCGCTGCCGGCACTGGGGGCCTTCTGGGGGACCTTCCACGCACGGGTCCCGATCGACGGCTACCTGGTGGCGTCCCGGTCCCGGTGAGGCGGGCGCTAGCCCTCTTCCTCAGCCCGCGCCTGGACATGGGCGATCAGCGCGTCGCGGCCCTGGAGCACGTGCTCGCTCATCAGATTGCCGGCGCGGACGGCGTCCCCGGCGACGATCGCGTCCCGGATCACGGTGTGGAACAGGTGCGAGCGCTCAGTCTCGGCCCGGTCGAACTCGCGGAACGCCTGGAACACGAGCGGTACGTCGATGGTGCGGCCGAGCGCCTGGCTCAGCCGGTCGTGCTTGGCGGCGGAGAGGATCGCGTCGTGGATGCGGCGGTTGGCCTCGTGCGTCTGGCGGACCACCTCGAGGTCGTGAGCGGGCCGGGCGAGGGCGGCGGCGAAGGCGGTGATGCCCTCGTCGATCGCGGCGATGTCCTCCTCGCCGGCCCGCTGGGCGGCGAGCTCGGCGGCGTACCCCTCCAGCCGGGCGCGGAGGCCGTAGATATCGGCGATGTCCTCGACCGAGAGCGCCCGTACGACGGCTCCGCGGTTGGGCTCGCTCTGCACCAGGCCCTCGGCGACCAGCCGGTGCAGAGCCTCGCGCACCGGAGTCCGGGACAGCTCCAGCTCCTCGGCGATCCGCTGCTCGATCAGCCGCTGGCCGGGGGCGTAGACGCCCTCCACGATGGCCTGGCGGATCTGCTCGTAGGCCGGGGTGGCGGGTCGGCTCCTGGTCGTCATGGCAGTGCCAAGACTATCGGGAACCACAGGGATCGGGACTGATTGTGGACAATCATCCCACTCGCAGGCGACCACTTACGCTCGAATGTGATCAAGGGATCGATAGTTTGTACACAATATCTGGCGAAGGCTCTTGACCCGCACCGAGCGCCCAGCCTACGGTCAGATCATGTCCACCACACTGTCCTCGCCCGAGACCCAGTCTGTGACGGAGTCGGCCGGCAACCCTGAGTTCGACCTCGGCGGCCTGTGCCATCTGGCGCTCGTCTGCTCCGACATGGAGCGCACCGTGGACTTCTACTCCAACACCCTCGGGATGCGGCTGGCCAAGACCGTCGAGCTGCCGCTGGGCTACGGGCAGCACTTCTTCTTCGACTGCGGCGCCGGCCAGTACCTGGCCTTCTTCTACTTCCCCGATGCGCCGCCGCCGGCGCCGGGCATCGCCTCGTGCGCAGAGATCCCCGGCGAAGGGGAGATCATGACCGCGATCGGCTCGATGAACCATGTCTCGTTCAAGATCCCGCTGGAGAAGTTCGACGACTACAAGGACAAGCTCGAGGCGAAGGGCGTCCGCACCGGGACGATCCTCAACCACGACGACAGCGAGTACGGCGTCGCGCGCGAGATGCACCCGGGCGTCTTCATCCGCTCGCTGTACTTCTTCGACCCTGACGGCATCCTCCTGGAGTTCGCCGCGTGGACCCGGGACCTGCGGCCCGAGGATGTCGCGCACACCCCTGCCAAGGCGGCGGCGCCCTCGGCACCCACCACGGTCTGAGGGCCGGTGGACTTCGCCCTCCCCGAAGGCCTTGCCGACACCCTGGAACGGCTCGACGCCTTCATCGACGCCGAGATCGTGCCGCTGGAGCGCGCCCACCCGCAGTACTTCGATCACCGTCGCGAGTGGGCCCGCACCGACTTCGACAACGGCGGCACCCCGGCCGCTGCGTGGGAAGAGCTCCTCGGGCAGATGCGGGTGCTGGCCGACCAGGCCGGCTTCTACCGTTACGCGCTGCCGGTCGACCTCGGCGGCACGGGCGCGAGCAACCTTGAGCTGGCCGTGGTCCGCGAGCATCTGGCCCGCCGCGGGCTCGGCCTGCATAACGACCTGCAGAACGAGGCGTCCGTCGTCGCGAACCTGCCGTTCGTGCACATCGTCCGCGACTTCGGGACTCCCGAGCAGAAGGCCGATCTGCTCGAGGGCATGATCACCGGCGAGCGGATCGTCGCGTTCGCGCTGACCGAGCCCGACCACGGCAGCGACGCCACCTGGATGGAGACCCGCGCGGTCCGCGACGGCGACGACTGGGTGATCACCGGCAACAAGCGCTGGAACACCGGTGTGCACGTCGCGACCCACGACGTCGTGTTCGCCCGCACCGACGGCGCCGACGGCTCGGCTCGCGGGATCACCGCGTTCCTGGTCCCGATGAGCACCGAGGGCCTGCGGGTCGGCGAGTACGAGTGGACCTTCAACATGCCGACCGACCATGCCCGGGTGCACCTCGAGGGTGCCCGGGTGCCGCACTCGGCGATCCTCGGCACCGAAGGGCTCGGCCTCGCGGTCGCGCAGCACTTCGTGCATGAGAACCGGATCCGGCAGGCGGCCTCGAGTCTCGGTGCGGCGGAGTACTGCATCGACCGGGCCGTCGCCCGGGCCCGGGAGCGGGTCACCTTCGGAGCGCCGCTGTCGACCCGCCAGGCGATCCAATGGCCGCTGGCCGAGCTGCACACCGACGCCGAGATGGTGCGCGGGCTGGTGCACCGTGCGGCCTGGATGCTGGACCGCGCCGCTGACCCGACCGAGGTCGGCGCCTTGGTCTCGATGGCGAACTTCCGCGCTAACCGGCTGGTCTGCCAGGCCGCCGACCAGGCGATGCAGGTCTTCGGCGGCGAGGGCTATTCGCGGCACCAGCCGTTCGAGCACATCTACCGGCACCATCGGCGCTACCGGATCACCGAGGGTGCCGAGGAGATCCAGATCCGCAAGGTCGCCGGCAGCCTGTTCGGGTTCGGGCGCTGATGCCCGAGGCTGCAGCACTGGCTACGGGGCTGGCTGAGGAGCTGCGTGCCTGCGGCCGAGCCTGCGACGAGGTCGTCGACCTGCGCCCGCTCACCGGAGGCTCGAGCCGGGAGACGTGGGCCTTCACCGCCATCGACGGATCCCAGCGCAGCCGCTTCATCCTGCGCCGCGACCCCGACGGAGAGGCTGATCCGGTCCGCACCCGGCACGAGGCGATCGCGCTGACCGCGGCGTCGCGGCACGGCGTGCCGGGTCCCGAGCTGGTGTCCTGGTCCGACGGCGAGGATCGACTGGGCTCGCCGTACCTGCTGATGACGCACGTCGACGGCGAGGCGATCCCGCGGCGCCTGCTGCGCGACGAGCAGTACGCCGCCGCACGCGAGGTGCTCGGCCGCCAGCTGGGCCAGGCGGCAGCCCGGGTGCATGCCGTGCCGGAGTCCGAGCTCGACGGCTTGTCCGAGGCCGACCCCCTCGAGGCGATCCGGGAGCGCTATGACCTAGTCGGCCAGCATCGGCCGGTCCTCGAGGTGGCCTTCCGGCGCCTCGCCGCAGACCGCCCGCCCCGCTCGGAGCGCCGCGCCCTGGTGCATGGCGATTTCAGGGTCGGCAATGTCCTCGTCGATGCGTCAGGCCTGACCGCCGTCCTGGACTGGGAGCTCGTGCACCGCGGCGACCCGCTCGAAGATCTGGGCTGGCTCTGCGTGCGCGCCTGGCGTTTCGGTGGACCGAAGCCGGTCGGCGGCCTCGCGACGTTCGCCGATCTCTTCGATGGCTACGAGGAGGTCGCCGGGGCGCGGCCCGACGTCGACGTGGTGCGGTGGTGGCAGCTGCTCGGCACCTTGAACTGGGCGGTGATCTGCCTGTGGCAGGCGCACCGGCACTTCTCGGGCATGACCCGCTCGGTCGAGCTGGCGGCGATCGGGCGGCGCGTCATCGAGCAGGAGCACGACCTGCTGCGGCTGCTGGGTGAGTCGTGAGGGGGGAATCGTGAACAGCCTGCACCGCTATCCCAGCGCCGCGGAAGCTGTTGAGGCCGTCCGCGAGTTCCTGCGCAGCGACGCAGCGGACTCCGCTTACTACGCGCGGGTCGCTGCTCACCTCCTCGGCATCGTCGAGCGTGAGCTCGCTGCGGACCGCGGAGATGCCTGGCTCGCCGAGCGGCTGGCCGTGCTCGGGGTGGACGATGAGGACGTGCTCGCCGCCCAGGTGCGCGACGGAGACTGGGACGACCGGTACGACGAGCTCGTGGCGGTCCTGAGCGAGATCACCGACGAGCGGCTGCGGGTCGCGAACCCGCGGCATCTCGCACCCGTCGCGGACGACGACCCCCGGAGGAGCTGAGACTCACAGGCCCCCGGGGAAGACGCCGGCGCGGCCGACCAGTCCGGGCAGCTCGGCGCCGAGCTGCCCGCCGAGCCAGGCCGAGTCCGACAAGAGCCGGTCGAGGTCGAGGCCGGTACGCAGCCCGCTGCGCTCGAACAGGTTGACCAGGTCCTCGGTCGCGATGTTGCCGGTGGCGGCCGGAGCGAACGGGCAGCCGCCGATCCCACCGAGCGAGGAGTCGAAGACGTCCACTCCGGCGGCCTGGGCGGCGACCGCGTTGGCGTAGCCGGTGTTGCGGGTGTTGTGGAAGTGGGTGCGCAGCCGCTGGTCCGGAGCGACGCCATGGACAGCCCCGACCAGCGCGGCGACCTGGGCGGGGACGCCGACGCCGATCGTGTCGGCCAGGGAGATCTCGTCGACGTCGAGCGCCGCGACCTGCCGGGCTATCTCGACCACAGCCGCCGGGTCGACCTCGCCCTCGAACGGGCAGCCGAAGGAGACGGCGATCGTCACCGAGAGCCCGAGCGACGTGCCGGCGCGGGCGCGGGCCACTTCGGCGACCACGTCGATCGCCTCGGCCACGCTCATGCCCTGGTTGCGCCGGCTGAAGGTCTCGGTCGCCACGACCACGCAGTTGATCTCGTCGACACCGGCGGCCAGCGCCCGGTCCAGGCCGCGGGCGTTGAGGACCAGGCCGGCGTACCGGACGCCGGGACGGCGCTCGACGCCCGCCATCACCTCCTCGGCATCGGCGAGCTGCGGGACCAGTCTCGGGTGCACGAAGCTGGTCGCCTCGATCCGGCGTACGCCGGCCGCGACCGCACGGGCGATCAGCTCGAGCTTGGTGTCGGTGCCGAGCAGCACCGCCTCGTTCTGCAGGCCGTCGCGCGGTCCGACTTCGACGATCTCGACGTCGGCTCGCGGGTCGGGCCCGGCCGCGCTCACTGGCCGCCGGCGATGGTCGCGCCGAGGTCGTAGCCCTTCTGGCCGTCGGGGCGCTCGACCTCGACGATGGGCTCGTCGCGGTCGTCGAACTCGGTGCGCAGTGCCCGCGACATCACCGCATGCATGCCGTAGAGCGCCGTGATGTACGTCAACTCGAGGATCTGCTCGTCGCTCAATGCCGCCTGCAGTGCGGCGAACACGCCGTCCGCGACCCGGCCGCCGTCGAGGACCAGTGCGTCGGTGTAGGCGAGCACGGCCCGCTGGGTGTCGTCGAAGCAGGTCGCGACCCCCCAGTGCACGATCGCCTCGACCTGCTCGTCGCTCAGCCCGGCGTCGCGGGCGGCCTTGCAGTGCTGGGAGTAGACGAACTGGCTCTGCCCGGTCCAGCCGGAGCGGGTCTGGGCGAGCTCGCGCAGAGCAGGCGGGAGCAGCCGCTTCGGGCTGCGGTAGAGGCCGAAGCCCTGGACCGCATGCTTCATCACGTCGGGCACGAGAGCGAACACGGTCCACCAATCGCCCGGAGTGCCGGTCTCGGTCCCCGGCTCGGCGACCGGGTCGCGATCGGGACCGAAGAGCATCGCGTACATGGTCGCGGTCAGCTCGTCGGTGACCTCGGCACGGGGGACCTGGCGCAGACGGGGCATGAGGGTTCCTTCTCGCTGTCGTTGGTTCAGTGTGCCGGGGCGGTGCGGGACCGTAGGACGGCGCCACGCAGGTCGAGCGCCTCGAGCTCGGCCGTCGTCGCGCCGGCGAGGGTCCGCAGGATCTCGTCGGTGTGCTCACCGAGCTGCGGCCCGGCGACCGGCGTCTCGGGCTTGGTGCGCGAGAACTTCGGGACGACCCCGGCGGCGGGCAGCGACCGACCTGCGGCGTTGACCACCCGCACGACCATCTCCCGGGCGGCGTAGTGCGGGTCGGCCAGCATGTCCGCAGCGGTATAGATCCGTCCGGCCGGGACGCCGTGCTGCTCCAGCAGCGCGAGCAGGTCGTCACTGGGCAGGGTCGTGGTCCAGGCAGCGATGATCGCGTCGAGGTCGGCCTGGTGGGTGCCACGGTCGGCATGCCCGGCGTACCGCGGGTCGGCGGCCAGCTCGGGCGCCCCCATGGCCGCCACGAGCCGGCCGAAGACGGTGTCGGCATTGCCGGCGATCAGCACCTCGGCGCCGTCGGCAGTGGGGTAGACGTTGGACGGCGCGACGCCGGGCAGCACCGAGCCGGTCCTGCCTCGGGTGACGCCGGCGACCTCGTGGTCGACCAGCGTCGACTCCATCAGGGCGGCGACCGCTTCGTAGATCGCGACGTCGACCTCCTGGCCCTGCCCGCTGCGGTCGCGTTCGACCAGGGCAGCAAGGGTGCCGATCACCGCGAACATCCCCGATAGCGAGTCGCCGAGGCTGACCCCGGAGCGGGCCGGGGGGAGGCCGGGGGTGCCGGTGGTGTGCCGGATGCCGCCCATCGCCTCGCCGACGCTGCCGAACCCGGCCTCGCGGGCGCGAGGGCCGGTCTGCCCGAACCCGGAGACATGGGTCATCACCAGCTGCGGGTTGATCGCGGCCAGCGCCGGGTAGTCCAGGCCCCAGGCCTCCAGCGTCCCGGGTCGGAAGTTCTCCACGACCACATCGACCTCGCCGACCAGCCGGCGCAGCAGTACCCGCGCGTCCTCGTCGCGAAGGTCGAGCGCGACCGAGCGCTTGTTGCGGGCGATGATCGGCCACCACAGGCTCTCGCCGTCGAGGTTGATGCCCCAGCGGCGCATCGGGTCGCCGGATGTCGTCGACTCGATCTTGACGACCTCGGCCCCGTAGTCGCCGAGCAGCTGGCCCGCGAACGGCCCGGCGATGAAGCTGCCGAGCTCGAGGACCCGGATCCCGGCCAGGGGACCAGCGGCATCTGTCATGGCAGGATTGTACACAATCAAGCGTCCGTGACTAGCAATCGATGCGAAGGGCTAGCGCGTAGCCGCCCATATCGTGCACAATCGGAGCGATCCGACAGGAACGTCGATCCGCGCCGGAATCCTGGCCGAGAATCCCACTTACATGCTTGAGCGCCGATAACTTCCGTGCGACGCTGATCGCCCGGAGCACCGAGCCAGAGGAACGAGATGGATTTCGACGACACCCCCGACGAGGTCGCCTGGCGCGAGAAGGTCCGCGCGTTCATCGAGACCCATCGCGCTGAGCTCGGCTATATCGCCGACCAGCGCAGCTTCGAGGACGGCGCCTCCCGGGAGCGTCAGGCGCTGCTCTACGACGGGGGACTCGTCGGCGTCACCTGGCCGGTCGAGGCCGGCGGCCAGGGCGGTACGCCGATGCAGCAGGCGATCATCGACCAGGAGCTCTCCCGGGCCGGCGTACCGGGGCTGATCAACCTGATCGGCATCGGCATGTGCGGCCCGACGGTGATCGGTCACGGCAGCGAGGACCAGAAGGCGCGCTACCTCAAGCGGCTGCTTCGCGCCGATGACATCTGGTGCCAGCTGTTCAGTGAGCCCGCCTCGGGCTCCGATCTCGCCGGCCTGCGCACCAAGGCCGTCCCGACCGGCGACGGCAGCTGGAAGATCAGCGGCCAGAAGGTATGGACGACGCTGGCGCACCTCTCCGACTACGGCATCGTGCTGACCCGGACCGACCCGGACGTCGCCAAGCATCGCGGCCTGACGATGTTCGTGGTGCCGATGAAGGCTGCAGGGGTCGCCGTCCGGCCGCTGCGCCAGATGAACGGCGGGGCGGAGTTCAACGAGGTGTTCTTCGACGACGTCATCGTCGAGGACTCCGAGCGCCTCGGCGACGTCGGTGACGGCTGGCGGGTGGCACTGACGACCCTGATGAGCGAGCGCCTCACGCTGGGCGGCGGCGGCACCGAGATCGGGATGAGCGTCGGCTCGGTCGCGGCGCACGTCGCCCGGCAGCTCGACGGCCTCTCGCCCGAGCGCCAGGCGCTGGCACGGCAGGACTTCGGCCGCGCGTACGTCGCCAGCCTCGGCATCCGCTACACCGGCTACCGCCAGCTCTCGGCGATCAGCCGGGGCGCGTTCCCGGGCCCGGAGGCCTCGGCAGGCAAACTCGCCGGCACCAGGGTCGCCCGCGATCTGGCCGACCTGGCGGTCCGCCTGCTCGGCCACGACGCGGCGTACGCCGAGACCGCCGAGGGCAGTGCGGCGTGGCAGAACGCGCAGGCCGTCCTGCCCGGCATGGCCATCGCCGGCGGCACCAACGAGGTGCTGCGCAACGTCCTGGGCGAACGGGTCCTGGGCCTGCCGCCCGAGCCGCGCGCCGACAAGGGCATCACCTTCAGGGAGAGCCTCGCGGGCTCCGGCTCCTGAGGCCGCAGAGGAAGAGAAGGAATCCGATGAACTTCGATCTCGACGACGAGCAGCGCGACCTGGCCACCGCGGCCGGTGAGTTCTTCGGCCGGGCGGCGTCGCCTGCCGATGCCAGGTCCGCACTCGACTCCGACGACCCGGCCACGGCCGACCTGATGCCGGGCCATGCAACGCTGGCCGGCAGCGGTTTCGCGACCATCACCGTGCCCGAGGACCACGGCGGCGGAGGCGGCTCGCTGCTCGACCTCGCGGTGGTGGCCGAGCAGGCGGGCCGCGTCCTGGCCGGCCCGTCGCTGGTGGGCTTCGCCCGGGCGGCGGTACTGCTGGCCGGCGACGACGCCCGACTCGCGGACCTGGCCTCTGGGGCTGCCTACGCAGTCGTCGACGGCGACGCCCCGACGATGGACGCGGTCGGCGCGACCCGCTTCCTCTCCCTGCGCGGCACCGACCTGGTCTGCGGCGCCGGCACGGTGACGACGCGGGCGCCGATCGACCCGACCCGCGGGTTGGGCCAGGTCGCGCTGGCAAGCGGTGAGGTCGTCGCCGGCGATGCCGCTCTACGCTGGGAGCACGCGCTCCGCGTCGGTCGCGTCGTCCTGGCTGCCGAGGGGCTCGGGACGGCGGCCCGCGCACTGGAGGTCGGCGTCGAGTACGCCAAGGACCGCCAGGCCTTCGGTCGCGCGATCGGGTCCTACCAGGCCGTGAAGCACGCGCTGGTCGATGCCTATGTGCAGGTCGAGAACCTGCGCTCGCTGGTCTGGTGGGCGGCCTGGGCCGCCGACGAGGCGCCGGACGAGCTGCCGATGGCAGCGGCCGCGGCCAAGGGCGCGGCCTCGCTCGCGCTGCAGTCGGCGGCTGAGACCCTGATCCAGGTGCACGGCGGTATCGGCTTCACCTGGGAGCACGACGCGCATCTGTACTGGCGCCGAGCGAAGGTGGACCGGTTCCTGCTCGGCGACGATGTCGCCGCCTTCGACGAGGTTGCCCGGCTCGCGCTCGCGGCTGCGCGGGCAGCTGACTCCGGGGCGGTGGCAGCGCGATGAGCCACCACCTCGCCGAGCTCAACGAACGCTCCTTCGCGGCCCAGGGCGACTACGAGTCGCTGCTCTTCGAAGGCACCTGGCACACCAGCGGCAGCTTGTTCGAGCGGGGCCGCCGCGTCGCCGGCGGTCTCCGCGAGATCGGCGTCGGACCGGACGACCGGGTGGTGGTGCTGATGATGAACACCCCCGAGGTGTTCGTGACCTACCAGGCGGTCTGGCGGGCCGGGGCCGTGGTGACCCCGGTGATCTTCCTGCAGACCCCGCCCGAGCTGCGGCACATCCTGGAGGACTCCGAGGCCACCGCTGCGGTGGTGACCCCCGAGCTGCTGCCGTTGATCCAGAGCGCCGCTGAAGGTCTGGACCTGAGGATCCTCGTCGTCGGCGAGGAGGCCGACGCCCCCGAGGGCACCACCTGGTACGGCGAGCTGGAGAAGGCCGACCCGATCGAGATCGTGCCGCGCGCCGACGACGACCTGGCCGCGCTGCTCTATACCGGCGGCACCACCGGGCGCTCCAAGGGCGTGATGCTCACCCACGGCGGGCTGTGGGCCAGCGGCGCCGGCATCAACAGCGTCGGCGAGACGATGGGCACCACCCGGTCGCTGCTGCCGCTGCCGCTCTCGCACGCCTACGGGCTGATCGTCGCGGTCGGCGGGATGCACTCGGACAAGCAGCTGGTCTCGGTGATGCAGCGCTGGTTCGACGCGCCCGGCTGGCTGGCGCTGGTCGCCGAGCACCGCCTGGAGAGCAGCCCGATCGTGCCGTCGATGCTGTCGATGATCCTGGCCGAGCCGATCGAGGACTACGACCTGTCCTCCTTGGTCTCCTTCGGGTCCGGCGGCGCCCCGCTGCCCGATTCGCTGCGGACCGAGGTCGCCGAACGACTCGGCGCGGTGATCCTCGAGGGTTATGGGCTGACCGAGTCGAGTGCGGTCGTCTCGGCCTCCACCCCGGCCACGATCCGGGCCGGCAGCGTCGGGAAGCCGCTGCCTCATGCCGACGTCGCGATCGTCGCACCCGACGGCAGCCGGCTCCCGGCCGGCGAGGACGGCGAGATCTGCGTGCGGGGTCCCGGGGTGATGAAGGGCTACTGGAAGTCGCCAGAGCAGACCGCGGACACCGTCGTCGACGGCTGGCTGCACACCGGAGACGTCGGGCATCTCGACGATGAGGGCTATCTGTTCGTCGTCGACCGGCTCAAGGATCTGATCATCCGCGGCGGCTTCAACGTCTACCCGCGCGACGTCGAGGACGCCCTGATGACCCACCCGGGCGTGATCGCGGCCGCGGTCGTCGGACGCCCGGACGCGGAGAAGGGCGAGGAGGTCGTCGCCGTTGTCTCCGTGGATCCCGCATCCGGCCTCGATGCCGAGGCGTTGATCGCCTACTCCCGAGAGCGACTCGCCCGGCACAAGTACCCGCGCGAGGTGGTCCTGGTCGACGCGGTCCCGCTGACCAGCGTCGGGAAGACCGATCGGAAGGCCGTCCGGGCATTGGTCCGGGAGTGAGCGCCCGCGCTCAGACGTGACCTGCGCCACATCCGGGTCGTTGTCCCGGGAACGGCACTGACCTGCATGAACACCGTCGAGAACTGATCGCAGCAAGGAGGTGGAGATGGCCGGCACGCGACGTCCGCCTTCGGGCGCGGGTCCTGGTCCATCGTCGCTCCTCAAACCGCTCGCCGGGCTGATCGACTCCCTGGGCGGCCTGCTGGTGTTCTCCGCGCGCACGATCCGCGGCATCTTCTCGGTGCCGTTCCAGACCCGCGAGTTCGTCGGGCAGACGTGGTTCATCGCGAGCGTCTCGGTGCTGCCGGCGATGCTCGTCTCGATCCCGTTCGGCGCGGTCATCGCGCTGCAGCTGGGCAACCTGACCAAGCAGCTCGGAGCGGAGAGCTTCACCGGCGCCGCCTCGGCGCTGGCCACGATCCGGGAGGCCTCGCCGATCGTGACCGCGCTGCTGCTGGCCGGCGCGGCCGGTACGGCGATCTGCGCCGACCTCGGCGCCCGCACCATCCGTGAGGAGATCGACGCGATGGAGGTGCTCGGCGTCTCCACGATCAACCGGCTGGTGGTGCCGCGGGTGCTGGGCTGCATCGTGGTGGCGCTGCTGCTCAACGGCTTGGTCAGCGTCGTCGGCGTCGTCGGCGGCTACGTCTTCAACGTGCTGGTCCAGCACGGCTCGCCGGGCGCCTTCGTGGCGTCGTTCCGCACCATCGCGACGGTGCAGGACCTCTGGCTCGGCGAGGCCAAGGCCGCGGTCTTCGGCCTGCTCACCGCGCTGGTGGCGTCGTACCGGGGGCTGACCGTCAAGGGCGGGCCGCGCGCCGTCGGCGATGCGGTGAACCAGTCGGTCGTGATCACCTTCGTGCTGCTGTTCGTGATCAACTTCGTCGCGACCTCGGTCTACCTCCAGCTCGTGCCTCAGGGGAAGTGACCCGATGTCGACGTCTGGGGCAGCAGCCGAGCAGGAGCGCCCGGCCGACCGGGTCGTCAACCCGCTCGTCGGGCTGGGGCACCAGTTGCTCTTCTACGGCCGGGTGCTGGCTGCGGTGCCGGGCGTCCTGCGCAAGCAGCGCCCGGAGGTGTGGCGGCTGCTGGGGGAGGCGTCCTTCGGCACCGGGGCCCTGGCCGTCATCGGCGGCACCTTCGGCGTGATCCTGCTGCTCTCCTTCTTCACCGGCACCGAGGTCGGGCTCCAGGGCTACACCGGGTTGAACAACATCGGCGCCTCGCTGTTCACCGGCTTCATCTCGGCGTACTTCAACACCCGCGAGATCGCCCCGATCGTGGCCGGTATCTCGCTCTCGGCGACGCTCGGTGCCGGCTTCACCGGGCAGCTCGGTGCGATGCGGATCGCCGAGGAGATCGACGCGCTCGAGGTGATGGCAATCCGGCCGATCCCGTACCTGGTGACTACCCGGGTCGTCGCCGGGATGATCGCGGTGGTGCCGCTCTACCTGGCCGGTCTGTTCTCCTCCTACTTCGCGACCCGGCTGATCGTCACCCGCAGCTTCGGGCAGTCGCCGGGCGCCTACGACCACTACTTCCACCTGTTCCTGCCGCCGACCGACGTACTGCTCTCGCTGGTCAAGGCGCTGATCTTCTCGGTGATGGTGATCGCGACCCACTGCTACTACGGCTTCAACGCCAAGGGCGGCCCGGGCGGCGTCGGCGTCGCGGTGGGCCGCGCGGTCAGGGCAGCCATCGTGCTGGTCACGGTCAGCGACTTCTTCATCTCCTTGGCGTTCTGGGGCGCTACCTCGACGGTACGGATCGCGGGGTGATCCGGTGACCCGCGCCAGCTCCTACCTCGACGAGGCCCCCGGCGGCGGTCTGCTCGCCCGCCTCTACACCCGGACCGGGCTGATGCTGCTCGGCGTGCTGGCGATCGCGCTGATGGCCGGCGGGCTCGGCCTGACTGTCGCGGTCTTCACCCATGCCTTCGCGCACCCGGCGGTCGTGACCCTCGACGTCGACCGCGCCGGCAGCCAGCTCTCGGCCGGGGCTGATGTGAAGCTCGACGGGATCGTGGTCGGCCGGGTCTCCGCGATCACGGCCGATCCTGACGGATCCGGCGCCACCCTCAAGCTCGCCCTGGACCACGATCAGCTGCACCTGCTTCCGGCGAACGTGACTGCCGCGGTCCTGCCCAAGACGGTCTTCGGCGAGAAGTACGTCGACCTCCGGCTGCCGGCGACGCCGGTCGCGGCCCGGCTCACCGCCGGCGATGTGATCGCCCGCGACCGGAGCAGCACCGCGATCGAGACCAGCACCGTGCTCAACAACCTCGAGCCGCTGCTGACGGCGGTCCGTCCCGAGGAGCTGAGCGCGACCCTGACGGCGATCGCCACCGGTCTCCGGGGCCAGGGCACCCAGCTCGGCGACCTGATCTCCGAGGCGGACACCTACACCCGCGGCGTTCGGCCGACCGTGGACCAGTTCCTCGCCGACAGCAAGCTGCTCAGCGACGTCGGGGACGAGTACACCCAGGTCTCCGCGCCGCTGCTGCGCACCTTGCAGCACCTGACGGTGACCAGCAAGACGCTGACCGACAAGCAGAAGCAGCTGGCCGCGCTGCTGTCGGGTGCCAACGCCTTCGCCTACCAGACCGGCGAGCTCGTCCAGGCCGTCGGCGGCACGGCGGTCGAGGTGGTCCGGGTCAGCCAGCCGATCGTGGAGCTGCTTCGCAAGTACTCGCCCGAGCTGGCCTGCACGCTGCGCGGCGTCGTGGAGGCCAAGAGCCGGCTCGAGGCCGTCTTCGCCGACGGCCCCTATCTCAAGGCCCGGCTGTTCGTCTCGGTCTCGCGCGGCATGTACAAGCCGGGCATCGACGCCCCGACCAGCCTCGACCTGTCTTCCTACGGTCCGTACTGCCCGGTCACGCCGTCGACCAACCACGGCAAGCCGGTCTCCTTCCCGCCGGTGCCGACGCAGCTCGACGAGATCCGCGGGCACCCGCAGCTGCTGAACACCGTCGACGGGCTGCCGGGGATCCCGGTGGACCTGTCCCTTCCGGGCGCTGCGACCAGCACCTCAGGCACTGACACGTCCTCCACGCCGGGCGACCTGCTGACGATGCTGCTCGGCGGGGTGCTGGGATGAGCATCCGCGGGAGCCTGATCAAGCTGCTGATCTTCGCCTTCGTCACGGTGATGCTGATCGCCTTGCTGACCCGCACGATCCAGGGCTTCCAGGACGGGGGAGACCCGACGTACCGGGCGGTATTCGCCGACGCCACCAAGGTCGTCGTCGGGGACGACGTCCGGCTCGCCGGGGTGACCGTCGGGCGGGTCAAGGGAGTCGCGCTGACCGACGACGCGCATGCCCGGGTCACCTTCAGCCTGGACCCATCGATCACCTTGAACTCCCAGAGCACAGCGGTGATCCGGTTCCGCAACCTGATCGGCGAGCGGTACGTCGCACTGACGGTCCCCGCCTCGGGCACCCGGCTGCCGCCCGGCAGCACGCTGCCGTTGAGCCAGACGCATCCGGCGCTCGACCTGACCGCGGTGTTCAACGGGTTCCAGCCACTGTTCCAGGGGCTCGACAGCCAGTCGATCAACGCGCTGTCCTTCTCCCTGGTCCAAGCGCTGCAAGGGGAGGGCGGCACCATCGCCTCCTTGCTGAGCAGCACCGGCTCGCTGGGCACGACGATCGCCCACCGCGATGCCGATATCGGGCAGCTGGTCACCGATCTGACCACGGTCCTGCAGACGCTCAACGAGCGGTCCGGGCCGTTCAACCGGCTGGTGACCCACCTGCGCACCTTCACCACCGGACTGGCCCAGGACCGCGAGGTGACGATCGATGCGCTGGCCGGCATCGACCAGCTCGCGAAGGTCACCGACACGCTCCTGACCCAGGCGCGGCCCGGGCTCGCCGGCACGATCAAGGGCGTCCAGGCGATCGCCACCCAGCTCGACTCGGGCAAGCAGGTGCTCGCCGACAAGCTCGCGCTGCTGCCGGTCAAGCTCAACGCGCTGATGCGCTCGGCGGAGTACGGGTCCTGGTTCCAGTTCTTCAACTGCGGCCTCGGCGCCCAGGTCGACCTGCTCGGCAAGGCGCCGCCGCTGGTGATCCCGCCGACCGGGCCCACGACCGACATCTGCGGGCTCGGATGAACACCGACTACCGCAACGTCCGGGTCATCGGGATCGTCGGCGCCATCGTGATGGCGCTGCTGCTCACCGTCTCGTTCCGCCTGTCCACGCTGAGCAACCTGGTCTCCGGCGGCGGCACCCACTACTCCGCCGAGTTCACCGATGCCGCCGGGATCTCGCCCGGCGACCCGGTCCGGATCGCCGGGATCGTCGTGGGCAAGGTCGACTCGGTCCGGGTGGTGCGCGACCACACCGTCGTGGACTACACGGTCAAGCACGCTCCGCACCTGGGCACCCAGACCGGGGCGGCGCTGAGCCTGGACACGCTCCTCGGCCAGAACAGCCTGGTACTGACGCCAGCGGGACCGGGGACCCTGACCTCCGGCGCCACCATCCCGCTGGTCCGCACTTCGACGCCGTTCGGAGTCACCAATGCCCTGCTCGGCACCGCCAGCACGCTGGCACCGATCGACACCACCGAGCTCGCCAAGGCGCTGAGCACGGTGGCGTCGGCGATCGATCCGGGTGCGTCGGAGGTCAGGACCGCGGCGACCGGGCTCTCCGGACTGGCCAAGGCCGTCGGCGATCGCGACTCCGAGGTGCAGGCGCTGTTCGCGCAGACCGAGCAGATCGCCGCGACGCTCTCGGACCGCCGTCAGGACATCACCACCCTGATCCAGAACAGCGGCCTGGTCGTGCAGACGCTCGACCGCCGCCAGGAGGTGATCCGGGAGCTGTTGAGCACTACCTCGGACCTGGCCCGCACCGTCAGCGCGATCATCCGGGAGAACCAGGGCCGGATCACGCCCGCCCTGCGGCACCTCAAGACCGTGCTCGGCGTGCTGGTCGACCACCAGGCCGACCTCGACGAGTCGCTGCGGTTGCTGGCGCCGTACCTGCGCTACTTCACGAACCTGACCGGCAACGGCCGCTGGTTCGACGGCACCTTCGCCGGCCTGGTCCCGCTCGACCTCAACGGCCTGTCCAAGAAGACGAGCGGGGCGGCGAGATGAAGCGCGCCCTGCTGACCAGCCGCAAGGCGCCGATCGCCCTGGTCGTGGTCCTCGTGGTCGGCCTGCTCCTGGTCTGGCACCGCTCCGGCGAGCGCGGCACCTACACCGTCACCGCGACCTTCCCCCAGACGATCGGCCTGTACGCCGGTGACGGCGTCCGCGTGCTCGGCGTGCCGATGGGCACGATCACCTCGGTGACCCAGCACGGCGCGAGCGTGTCGGTCCGGATGCGGCTGAAGAAGAGCACCCCGGTCGCCGCTGACACCGATGCGGTGATCGTCCCGCCGGGCCTGCTCGCCTCGCGCTACGTCCAGCTGACCAAGCCGTGGCTGCACGGGCCGCGCCTGGCCGACGGTGCCGTGCTCGCTGAGAGCCGGACCGCGGCGCCCCTGGAGCTCGATGACGTCACCGCCGAGCTCGACAAGTTCGTCGCTGCTCTCGGCCCGAACGGCGCCAACAAGAAGGGCGCCCTCTCCGAGCTGGTCGCCAGCTCCTCGCGCGCGCTGGACGGCAACGGCACCACGCTGCGGCAGACGCTGACAGACCTCTCCAACGCACTCAGCACCTTGGACAGCAGCAAGGGCGACATCGTCGGGACGATCGAGCACCTGCAGACCTTCGTGAGCTCGCTGGCTGGCAGCAATGCGGCGATCGCGACACTGGAGCGCGGTCTCGGCGACGTCAGTACCCAGCTGGCCCAGCAACGCCCGGAGCTGGACGGCACGATCCGCAACGTCGCTTCCACGATCACGGCGCTGCAGCGGTTCGTGCGTACCAACGGCAGCACCCTGACCGGCGACGTCGCGATGCTCGCCCGGTTGACCACCACACTGGCCGACCGCAAGCGCGATCTGGAGGAGATCTCCGACCTCGGCTCGCTGGGCGTCGAGGGCATCTTCGGCGCCGCCAACCTCAATACCGGGGTGCTCGACGCCCGGGTCGACCTGACTCCGCTGCTCGACGAGTCCAACACCAGCCTGTGCCAGATCCTGCAGAGCCTGGTGGTGCCGCAACTGTGCTCGCCCACGGTGCCGCCGGTGCCCGGAGGGACGACCAGTGTGAAGGGCGGTGGGGCGAAGTGAGCGAGCGCGATCCTGACCACCACAGCAGGCGGATCCGCCATTTCGTTACCGAGACGATGCCGCGCCCGCACCCGCTCTCGGGCCGCCGTGAGCGGATGATCGGCGGTGTCGTGCTCGCGATCGTCGTGGTGATCCTCGGCCTGTTCACCGTCTCCCGGCTGCCTGACGTCACCACCGCGCGGTTGCCCGGTGCCGCCGGCGGCTCGCACACCTACAGCGTCGAGGTGGAGTTCACCGACGTCTTGGACCTGGTGCCCAACTCGACGGTGCGGCTGGCCGACGTACCGGTCGGGCGGGTCACCGCTATCGACGTCGTGCCCGGGGGCCCGGAGGGCCACGTGGCCCTGGCGCACCTGCAGGTCAACGACCGCTACCACCTGCCGGCGCAGACGACCGCGACCATCCGCAGCACCAGCCTGCTGGGGGAGAAGTACGTCGCCCTGACCGCCCCGACTGGCGGGACCGGCAGCCTGCGCGCCGTCGGGAGGATCCCACTGGCGCGCACCGCCGAGGACGTCACCGTCGAGCAGATCCTCGGCTCGCTGGGCGCGGTCCTCAACGGTGGCGGCCTCCAGCAGCTCTCCACGATCACCACCGAGTTCTCGGACGCGCTCAACGGGCGCGAGGGCGACACCCGCCAGCTGCTCGGCAACCTCGACGACATCGTCGGCAGGCTCGATCAGGGCAAGGGCGCAGTCGTCGACGCGCTCGAGAGCGCCCGCCGGCTCAGCAGCGCACTGGCGGCCCAGAACACCGTGATCGGCAACGCCGTCGACGCCCTCGATCCGGCCACCGGCGTCCTGGCCCGGCAGCAGCACGAGCTGACGGTGGCGCTGCGCAGCCTGCACACCCTGGACATCAAGGCGCACGCGATCATCGCCCGCAGCACCGCGGCCACCGTCGCCGACCTCAACGCCCTGGTCCCGGTGACCCGCGAGCTCGGCAAGGTGGCGGACCTGATCCCCGAGAGCGTCACGCTCCTGGTGACCTACCCGTTCGCCGACAACGCGGTGCCGGCGTTCTCCGGCGCGTACGGCGCGGTCAAGGGCAGCGTGGTGATCGACCTGCCGCAGCTGCTCAAGGCCGTCTCGCCGCTGCCGCAGAGCAGCGTCGGGCCGACCGGGACTCCGGGCACGGGCGCGTCCCCGTCCCCGTCCTCGACAGTGACGGCGCCGCCGGTCGACGTCCCGGCTCCCACGTCCGGCGGCCTGCTGTCGCTGCTGAGCGGCCTGCTCGGAGGTGGGCCGTGAACGCCGTCTCGAGTCTGGGGCACCGCCTCCGCCTCGGCATCTTCGCCGTCCTCGCCGTCGGCCTGGTGATCGTGGCCGGGACCGAGTACGTCGGCATCCCGCAGCGCTATCTCGGCCAGTCCTACGAGGTCCGGGTGAACCTGCCCGAATCCGGCGGCATCTTCCCCAACGCCGAGGTCACCGTGCGCGGCGTACCGGTAGGACGGGTGAAGTCGCTCCAGCTGACCCCTGATGGGGTGCAGGCGTCGCTGCGGATCAACAAGGGCGTCAAGATCCCCGCCGACACCCTGGTGAAGATCTCCGACCTG
>DASRRQ010000075.1:0-47107 GCA_035695505.1 Marmoricola sp.
CCGCGCGCACCGAGCCACCGCCGATTGAGCCTGTCGAAATCACCGGACAGTCCGCGCGCACCGAGCCACCGCCGATTGAGCCTGTCGAAATCACCGGTTCAGACGTGGAGTCTCAGGTCGTCCTCGGTCGACACGCTCGCGACCCGACGCCGCCGTACGAGACCGACGACCCCGCCGACCCCCACCAGTACGCCGGCGCCCGCGACCACGCACGCGATGGCGAACGTCCGGTCGTCGGCGCTATCGCATCGCCTGACTACGTCCGCTTTCTCGATGTCGCGGAGGTTGCTCGTCCCGAGCAGGACGTGGTCGTAGGGAGCCAGGCAGTCGTAGGTGCCCAGGCTCGAGTGATGAAGCGTCGGATTGTCGAACGCGATGAGCACCGCCGCGACAGCGAGTACAGCGCCAACGAGCACTGCGACAGCGGCAGCTCTAGAGGTCTGCTTCATCGAGTCATCATGCACGAGCGCACGTCGATTCCAGAGCCTTCCTCGCGTCCGAGATCGCTACGCCTCAGCTCGCCCCGAGCACCCGGTCGATGACCCCCTGCGACACCGAGTGGTACGTCGGCCGCGCGACTGCGTAGATCTCGCGGGCACGCGCCCGCCCGCGGTCTGTTGCAGCGAGCTGCCGATACACGCGGCTGATGTAGAGCGCACGTCCGTGCCTCGTCAGGAACCCGGCGAGAGCCTCGTCCACTGCAGGTTCTCCGAACGCGTGCCCCGATGCCACCGCCAGCTCCAGCCAGGCGGTCGCGATCTCGATGTTGCCGCTCGTACTGAAGCCGAACTGACCGTCGACCGCCGCCAGCACGTCGTGCCCGACCTCGACCGGGAGCGTGCGGATGAAGTGCACCCACTGCTGGCTGACCCAGTCGCCGGTCTCCAGCGAGCCCGGGTCGGTGCCCGTCAAGAGCGCCGCCACCTGGACATCGACGCGGTCGAAGGCATCCGAGGCGAACTCCGGCGCGTTGTCCGGTACGCCGGGCCCGTGCACCCACGCCTCCAGCTGCAGGTCCTCGGCGCTGACCCCGGCCGGCTCCAGGAGCTCGGTCCGCAGGTGCTCGAGGAACGTCGGCGTATCCATCGACTCGAACGCGAACCGGTCGAAGTAGTCGCGCAGGAACTCGTCGAACCGCCCCCGCCCGACCTTCGACTCGATCAGGCGCAGCAGGAGCGAGCCCTTCTCATACGGGATCTTCGTCGGCCCCTCATCCGGGTCGCGACCAGCGAGGTCGAGCTCGAGCCAGGTGTCGCGCGGCGCCTCGTCGCGCACAGCCCGGTCGAGGTCGTTGCGTCCGAGCCGCAGGATCATGCTGGCGTACGGCGCGCCGTACAGCTCCTCGTCGATGCGGGTCTCGAAGTAGACGGTGAAGCCCTCGTTGAGCCAGATGTCGTTCCACGTCGAGTTGGTGACCAGGTTGCCCGACCACGAGTGCGCGAGCTCGTGGGCGATCAGCGTCACCAGCGAGCGGTCGCCGGCAAGGATCGTCGGTGTCGCGAAGGTGAGGCGCGGGTTCTCCATGCCGCCGTACGGGAAGCTCGGCGGGAGCACCAGGATGTCGTAGCGCCCCCACCGGTAGGGCCCGTAAAGCCGCTCGGCTGCCTCGATCATCTTCTCGGTGTCGGCGAACTCGTACGCCGCCGCGTCGACGACGCTCGGCTCGGCGTACACCCCGCTGCGGCTGCCGAGCTCGCGGAACTCAAGGTCACCGACGGAGAGAGCGATCAGGTACGCCGGCACCGGCTGCGGCATCGCGAACCGATAGGTCCCCTCGCTGCTCAGCTCCACCGGGTTCTCGGCGCTCATCACGGCGAGCAGGTCAGCAGGCACGCGGATCGTCGCGCCGTAGGTGATCCGGACGGCGGGGCTGTCCTGGCACGGGATCCAGGTGCGGGCCAGGATCGGCTGCGACTGGGTGAAGAGGAATGCCTTGCCGGAAGCGGTCTGCTCGGGCTCCAGCCATTGGACCGCACGCGCTTCGGGGCTGGTCGTGTAGTGCAGGACGACCCGATCGATCGTGCCGACCTCGATCGTCAGCGCGCTGCCGAAGGCGGGGTCGTGATCTCCGAGCGTGAACGGCACCTCGGCGCCATCAGCATCGGTGACGCGCTGGATGTCGAGCTGCCAGGTGTCGAGTAGGACCTGAGTCGCGTTGGGGTCGCGGTGCTCGAGGTCGAGCGTCGCGTGCCCCGACAGCCGATGCGTCGTGAAATCGACGTCGAGATCGAGGCTGAGGTGCTTGACGACGACCTCGTTGGGCCGCGAGCAGGAGTGGGGGTCGGCAGTGAAGGATCGAGACACCATCTCAACCTAGCCGCGGCCTGAATCTCTCCCTAGAGCGGTGCGTGGTTTGGGCGGCGGTCCCGGGTCATCAGGCCCCTTATGGACGGGTCGTTAGCGAGCCGCCGGCGCGCACGATGTAACCGGACCCGAGCTGCTCCGGGCCGCATCGCCACTGCAACGGCAGCCTCTGCCGTGGTGAGCCCTTCCCAGATCGTCAGTCTGATCAGTTCGCGGTCCCGCTCGGGGAGTGCTTCCATGGCCCGCAATACCACGCTGTCGCGCTCGGGATCAGCACTGGAGGCGAGCACGCCTTGGCGGGCGAGGTCGACTGCAGCCTGGTTCGACTGCCTCTGCTTGCGGAGATGGACCAGCACCAGACGACGCGCGACCCCGAAGAGCCACGCCCGGTGCAACTCGGGTCTCGGCAGATCTCGCCGCCGATTCCAGGCGATCACGAAGACCTCGCCGAGAAGGTCTTCAGACTCGGCGCCAATCCTGCGACGGAGGTAGGCGTGCACCTCCGGAGCGGTGCGCCGGAAGAGCTCCTCGAACGCCGACTCAGACATCTCCTCGTCGGTCGACTGTGCTTGAGCCCGCCTCATCGTCCACCGCTCCCGCTGTGCGGATCCACGAACGGCGGGTCGGTGGTGGAGGCTCCGACGGGAATCGCCTGCGGCAGGTCCGGAACGAGACTCGGAAGGCAGTACACGTGCCGAGCCAGGACGGACCCTAGTGCCTTGAGGTCGGTCCCGTGCACTGCTCTCTCGACGCCAGCGAGCCAGCCGAAGCGATCTGCCTCGATCGCTTGCAGAGTCCTCACGGCGTCCCAGTGAGAAGCAGCATCGAGAACGTCCATCGCCTGCGCGGCCTGGGCGGTGTCGCGTTCATCGACGGCTCGAGCCCAGGTATCGGACCACGAGCAGATCGCGTCATTCGCGACGAAGCCGCGCAGTGCGCTGGTGCTCACGAACGAGTCGCTGTCCCTGCTGAGATCGCCGACCTGGAAATCGAGTGAATCCTTGCGGGCCGCCGCGGAGGGGAATGGGATCGATGCCGTCTCCTGGGCCACCACCGCACGAAAGTCCGCGCCACTGGTGTTGAGCCGTTCACCGGGCCCGCCCAGAGTCCGGTCCTCGCGGTCCTTGGCATAGATCCCTGTATGGCTCGATAGGACAGACGCGGCGGCCGTCCCGCCGGCGGCGACTGCCAGCGCCACACCAATGCCAACGAAGACGACCTTGCGCGAACGTCGGTTCGCCCTCGGAATCTTCATCTCGCGCGAGAGCCGCACCCAGGCACGCTCGACTGGCAAGGACTCGTGCTCGGACACCGGGTTCACGTCAGCGACCAGTCGAGCGTGGTCGTCGGTCCATTCAGTCATCTCGCCACCACCTGAGAGAAGTATCGGTTTCTATCCAGGAAGTGCGCGAGCGTTACACCGCCGTACTCGCAACTCCACCGCGTGCGAGCATCGGCCCATGGGCGACAACGGCAAGAGCGAGCGCAAGGAGAAGGGCTGGTACGCCGTGCGGTGCGTGTTCGCCGCCGGGCCGTGGGACGACGGCACCATGACCTACGAGGAGCGGATCACCCTGTGGCACGCGAGATCGTCGCGCAAAGCGATCGAGAAGGCAGAGGCCGAGGCGAACGACTACGCGAGCGAGATCGACGAGAGTCCGGTGACGTACCTGGGTCTCGCGCAGAGCTTCCATCTCTTCGACGTGCCAGGTCCGGGCGCAGAGATTTTTTCGCTGATGCGCGACTCGACGCTCGAGCCGGACGACTACCTCGCGACGTTCTTCTCCAACGGCGACGAGCGGTCGTCGGACTACGACGAAGACTGATCCTCTGCACGCAGATCAGCCGTCCGATCACCAACGAATCGTGCTCGCCCGTTGTTGCTCGGAGCCATTTCTTCAAGGACCACGAGGCCGCCCTTTTCGGGCGCAGCGGAGACAGTCCCTGCGTGGGAACCCGCCGTGCACGAAGCGATGAACACCCTGTCGCGACAACCCTCGCCGGATGCGCGTCCCCTACCTCGTCATCAGGCGCCGCTCGTACGAGCGGCTGGCTTCTGCTCGAGAGCCACGTTCACTACGCTGCGCTGTATGAGGATCCGCACGACAGCCACGGTGCTGATGAACGTGCTCGGTGTCGTGGTCTTCTCACTCCTAGCACTCGCCTCGAGTAGTGGAGTCTTCGCGGCCGGCCACCTGCCGATCCGCTTCTTCGACGCTGCTGTCGCAGCGTGGACTGTCCGGGTAGTGGTCGCAGCCGTGCTGAACCTTCGGGATCTGCGCCGCGCGCGTTGGTTCGACGCCGTCTGACATAGGGCCGACCTCACCACACCGAAGGTTCGACGGGCTCAACCACACGTGGCTGAGTCCGGTGCGCCAGCTAGTGCTCGCGCTTCCACTTCCCGCGGCCGAACATCCGGCCGAAGCGGTCGGCTATCGATCCACCGGCATCGTCGGACGCATCGACGTCGTACATCGCGTCCTGGTCCGGCTTCGGCAGCGTCTCGGCATCCGCGAGGGACAGCGTGGTCTCGACGTGCGTGGTGAAGATCGCGGCGACGTTGTCGGCGTCGACGAACCGGACGCCGTGGTCGGTCCCGACCACGATGCCGTCGAAGACATCGACCTCTTCGACCACCAGGACCGTCTCGACCTTCGCGAAGACGTGGCCGTCGTTGGTCTGAACAGGCGTCCCGTGCTTCAGGGCGGTGTAGGCGATCGGCTCGGAGGTGTCAGTCATGCCCCGAGCGTATGCCGTACGTCGGCGCCAGACACGCCCTGCACCCGGTCTTACCCGCACACGTGGATCCGGTACCTGCGACGGAGGCGCGTGCTCCGCCGCTGCTGCCACGATCGATCGGAGCGCACGGACAAGGAGACCCATGACCGCCTCGCAGCTACCGCCGTACCCACCCCGACCACAGAAGCCCGGACGGGACCAGCGATCGGTGCGCTTCGGCATCAAGGTTGGCCTGGCGATCGGTGTCGCCACGGTCCTCGTGCTCGGGTGGGGGATCAAGACCCTCGCGGGGTATGGCGATCCCAAGGTCTACTCGATGTCGTGCCGTGGCGCCCAGGTGGTTGGCACGATCTCGCTGTACTCGTCCTCGGTCGTGGTCCAGGTCAGCATCGTGGATCCGAAGGAACGAGCCTGGGTGGTCAACTGGGACCAGTACGCCGAAGAGCAAGCCCAGCGGCGGCTTCCGTGGACCAGCTCGGATGACACTGGTGTCCTGAGCACAGCGGCGACGCTCGGTGACACCGATGACGGCGACGAAAGGACGGTTCTGGTCAAGCCGAACGGGGAGACCGCTTGGTGCACGTTAGACATGCACGTAGACGGCTTCTTCTGAGCGATCGGTCGCTACGGCCCCGGTGCTGATCCACCCGCCGAGGCCGGCTTCACCACCAGCGAGGTGACCTTGAACCCGCGGAGCTTGTCAGTCGGGTCCGGTGCGACCTCGCAGATGAAAGTACCGATTTCTGCGCTTCCTCCGGGGCCCGCATCCCTGTTCCCGACCCCCGTGACGCGATAGCGGCCGCCGCCTAGCGATCGCACTGCGTAGCCGTTGAGCAGCACTGGTTGGTCGGCGGTGAGCCCGAACTTCTCGCTGGCAGGGAGCCCGCACTTCGCCACCGCAACCCGCTCGCGGTCCGAGATCGAGTGGCCACACCCCGCACACAAGGCGAGGGCCATCCCGACCACGAGAAGCCGACCAACACGGCGCATGGCCCGAGTGTGGCGACTGTTCGCCCGTCACCGCTAGCCCGGGCCATCCGGCCGTACGCCGCAGCACCCCGACTGGCTAAGGTGATCGGGCGAGCATCCGCACTGCCACCTGGAGGACGAACCATGACTGCTGCGTCGATCGAGCGCCTCGACGTCGATGACTTCTGGAAGAAGGGCTACGCGGTCCTTCCTGGCGTCTACTCCCCCGAGGAGATCAGTGAATTCCGCGCCGGCGCGGTCGCCACCCAGGGTCTGGGCGGCGATCTTCTGGTGAACCCCCGGCTCGGCTCGGTTCTCACCGACGGCCGGATGGTCGCCGTGGCGAGGAGGCTCCTCGGCGTCGAGGACATCCACTACGGCGGCGACAGCTCGTACACGATCAACGGCACCCAGCGCGGCTGGCACAAGGACAACACCGACCGTCGCGACGGGGATGCGCCCGACTGGACCCAGGGGCGCTACACCCAGCTGCGGTTCGGGATCTACTGCCAGGACCACACGACTCACACCGGCGGCCTCAATCTGCGTGAAGGCTCGCACGACGTCGTCGACTTCAGCACCGGTGCGCTCCGCTACGTCAAGGTCAAGCCCGGCGACCTCGCCGTGTGGAGCATGCGGATCACCCACTCGGGCAACGGGATGCTGCTGCGCTGGCCGTTCAAGCAGGTCCCCGGCCCGAAGCAGCAAGACAAGGTCCCGTCGTGGAAGGTGGCCAAGGCCGATGGCGACCGGATCGCGATCTTCGCCCACCTCGGCGCCGACGACACCCACGCGAAGCGCTACGGCGACTACCTCAAGACCAGGACCTACATGGTCAACATCTGGCGCAAGGGCGGCCTGTACACCGACGAGGCCCTCGCTGCAGCGAAGGCGGCAGGTCTGAAGGTGCGCGACATGCCAGCCGAGGTCATGAACGACCCCGAGGCGGGCAAGCTCGCCGAGTGGGAGCCGTTCGCGTACTAAACGGCCCCTGCCCCGTTAAGCCGACGGTGCGGGATCCGTCGCCGTGATCGGCTCGGCCGGCTGCGTCACCGAGGAGGGCACTGGCGGCTCGACGTCGGCAGGCTCGGCCGCAGCGTCCTCCTCAGCCAGCTCGGCCGGGAAGTGCGTCGTCGCGAACCGCGCCGCGAGCTTGACCGACGGCATCATCAACGCCGCCGCGCCGACCACGATCCCGCCGATGATCAGCCACCCACCAGAGCCCCATGAGATCGCGAGCACTGTGTACAACGCAGGGGCCCACATCGACCCGAGCGTGCGGCTGACATCGGCAACGCCCTGGTACTCCCCGCGCCGGCGCGGGTCCATCAGCTCGGCTTGGAACGACCAGCTCGCACCCGAGACGAACAGCTCGGCCCCGGTCACCGTCACGTGGCCGAGCCACACCAGCAGCACTGTCAGCAATCCGACCGTGGAGTGCGTGACCATCGTGATCAGACACGAGCCGACGAAGAACGCGGTCGAGATCCAGACATAGCGCATCGCGTCGCGCAGATTGCGCACGCCCTTCGAGGTGTACGCCGGCAGGAAGATGCACAGCACCGTGTTGGTGCCGAAGAGGAACGCCAGCAGTACGTGCGGCGCATCGGTCTCCTTGACCAGCCACAACGGGATCACGATGTTGAGCAGCACCTGGTTGGTCCACAGCACACCGTTGAAGAACGTCACCAGGATCCAGCCGACGTTGCGGAGCGCTCCAGGCCCGGGCGGCCGTTCTCTTATCTCGCCGCTGGCGACAAGCAGGTCGTGCGGCGCCTGCGGCAGCTTGTTGATCCACCACGCGTTCGTAACCATCAGCGCCGCAGCCAGCAATGGCGTCCATCGGATGACGGAGTTGTCGTTGAATGCGAGCGAGACGCCGCCGATGATCGCGCCGAGGGTGAAGCCGACGTTGAGCGCGGAGTACAGGTAGGCCTGGGTCTCGATGCGCTCTTTGGTCGGCAGAGCGTCCAGCACGTAGGCCTGGCTGCTGGAGTGACCCGCTGATCCGGTCAGCGCGAACAGCAGTCCGACCAGCAGGTACTGGTTGAACGACCCGACGAACGGCAACGCGATGAAGCAAGCCGCCCGCCCCCAGGTGCTCACTGTCCACACCCGCTTCGGCCCGAACCGGTCGACGATGCGCCCTGCAGGGTAGGCGAACAGGAACTCGGCGACCCCGGTGATCGTGATCGCCAGGCCGACGCGCGACGCGGACATCCCGACGACCTGGGTCAGGAAGACCGCGCTGCCGGTGTTGAACGCGCCCTCGCCGGTGGAGAAGAGCATCGACTGGAGCGCGAGCCGTCGCGACGTCACCGTCGGCGGGATCAGCCGGCGGAAGAAGCCTGGTCGTGCATCCGAGATCGAGCTGCTCATCCCTCGCATTCTCACGCGAGGAGCGCCGGAGGTCGAACAATTTTCTGCGTCGTCTGGCTCCGCCGAGCAGAATTACCAGCCGTAGATCACGATCAGCACGATCGCGACGTACACCGCGGCACCGGCGAGCTGGCGTCGCCAACGCCACGGCAGCGGCTTGACGTTCTTCGCAAAGAGTCCGGTCACGCTGACCAGGAACGACGGCACCGCCATGATCACGAAGCTGGCGCGCAGCTCGGCCAGATCGACCGGCTTGGTCGCCGCCAGCTTCGCCACCACCGTGCAGACGATCAGCATCACCAGGATCTTGGTGATGCCGCGTGGCAGCAGCCGCCCGAGCTGCTGCGATTGCGGCAGCCGGTCCTTGAACACGGTGCCGACCTCGATGATGCCGACCAGCGCCGCGCCGACCCACAGCTGCCAGCAGTCATGCAGGAAGACGTAAGCGATCAGTGCGACCAGGCCGGTGCGGAACAGCGCGCCACTGACCTCGACCACGGTCGACGGGTGCGGCAGGCCGCCGGGCGTCTCGACCTCGTGCAGTCGCTTGGGGTAGCCGTGCTCAGCGACCTCCTCCAGCAGGATCCGCAGCGCTACGCCGGCGCCCGTCGCGATCCCGACAGCCAATGCGTGCTGGCCGATCTGCAGGTCGAGGCCGGTGAACGGCGGCAGCGCCGCGGTGAGCTTGTCGGCGATCCACGCACAGAGAGCTGCCGCAATGAAGGCGTCCGCGAGCCGGTCCCAGCTGTAGTGGTTCTCAGCGACCTGCAGGCGACGCCCGGTCCATCCCCGCCGGAACGGCCGAGCCGCCGAGCCGATCAACGGCAAGCCGGTCCAGAGCAGCCCGAGCACGAGCAGTACGCCGAGCGAGCCCGCGACTCCGGGCTTGGCGGCATCTCCGAGCCCGCCGCTCACGATCACGCCCAGCCAGAAGATCCCCGACGCAACGGCGCCGGCGATGGCGTCGACGCAGGCCAGCACGATGATCGCCACGATCAGACCGACTGCCGGCGGCAGCGGCCGTCCGTGGACATCGGCGAGCGCGAACCCGGCGAGCACCGCGGCGACGATCGTCGGCACTACCCACGCGATCCCGAGCATCGAGCGCAGGTAGCCGGCATCGGCGAGCAACCGGCCGACCAGCGGACTGCGCGGAGCGATCGTGCGCGAATCCTTCAGCCCGAGCCGATCCGCAACGCTGTGGCCGGGGAGCCGCCAGGTCCAGGACCGGTCGCCCCAGCCGAGCTCACTGCGGTGGTCGGTGTCGAGATCGAGGTCCTCGTCATCGGAGCCCGAGTGGGTGACCACTGGCGGTGTCTCGAGACCGGGCGGGACGCCCGTCCCCGCGGCCCCAGGACGCCCGGGAAGCAGCCGCAGGCTCGAGAACGCCACGCCGCCCGACGACGTGATCATCACGAATCCGACGATCAGCAGTCCGATCAGCACGCTGAGGTCCGGGACCGGCGAGTGAGGTCGCAGCGGCGTGGCCGGCGACACCAGTTGCGGATCGGCGACCGGCGGCGCAGGAGTCTCAGACGGAGCCGCGGTCGGGATGGGGCTCAGCGTCGCTGAAGGCGTGGCTGTCGTCGTGGGCGTCGGAGCGCTCGTCGGGCTCGGAGCGTGCGTCGGGGTAGGCGTCGGAGTCGGCGTAGGGGTCGCGGTGTGGGTCGGCGGCACGACGACCGGAGGGCCCATGGTGATCTCCTGCTGGACTGCAGCGATCTCGCCCAACTCGGAGTCGATCTCGCTCAGATTCAGTAGGTAGGCGCCGACAGGCAGCGATGCAGGGCGAGACCGGCGGCCAGACCTGCCGCTGGTGTCGGTGCAGGAGAAGGTGTTCAGGTCGTCGTTGACCGAGCACGCGAGCGACAGCCGGAGCGAGCTGTCCATCACGCTCGTCAGGACCGCGTCCACTTCCTCGCCGCCGTCGGCCTGGCCGGTGACTGTGAGCCGTTTGCCCGACGTCGGCCTGAGCGATGAGACATCGACGCGCAGCCGCGACACCACCGTGAAACCGAACGGGACACCAGCGCCGACCTGGTTGTCACTGCTGTCGAAGACGCGCACCTCGTAGGAGTACGTGCCGGGCCCGAACGGACCGTTCAACGTGCACGACCAGCTCCCCGATACCGAGGCATCCGGCAGGCCGTCGCAGAACTGGTACGCGTCGTTGCCCCAGATCTTCAAGGTTGTCCCGGCGACCTTGTCCGGGCCGCTGATGTGGACCTCGTCGCCCGGGTGCAGCGCCGTACCAACCGGCGCCGGCGGTACGACGGTCAGCGCATCGGCAGGTGCGGCGAACACGACCATGAACAGCCCACAGAGCAACAGGATCCGCGACAACTGGCGCATGGCAGGTCTTTCGGGCGGCGGTCCGGAGCCGAGTCCCGGGGAGGGGTTCTGCTCAATCTAGCCGCAAAGGGCACCGGATCTCGGCGTACGCCGCCCTTCCGCCATTGCGGTACCCGCTGTTACCGTCAGGCCCAACCGGGTCGGGCGGTGGAGGGCCGAACCCGGGTGAGAAGGGTCGGATCCCGATGCGTCGCACACTCGCTTTGGTCCTCGCCATCCTCGGTAGCGCCAGTCTCGGCGCCGCCATCCTCGTCGTCCCGACCGCGCAGGCCGCGGACCCGACCGGCTCACTCCAGGTCCGCTCCGTCGGCACCAACTACAGCAGGAGCAGCGGGGTCGTCGCCTCGATCGTCGCTGCCGGCAGCCCGGCGACCTTCTCCCTCAAGGTCGTGAACCCAGGCGCCGCAGCCGCCGACTACCGACTGCGGTTCGCGGTCGCCCCCGCCGCCTCGGTCGTCGCGACCGTCCCGGTCGGAATCGCGAACAAGGCGCTGGTTGCCGGAGCGGACGGCTACTCGATCGCAGCCGTCCCTGCGCACGGATCGAAGATCGTCACCCTCAAGGTCACCCCCGCGAAGACGAGCACGCAGCAGACGTTCACCGGGACCGCAACACTGGCCACCGTGTCGGGCTCGGTACTCGACCAAGCCACCCTGCTGACCGAGATCAAAGCGCCTGCCAAGGGCCACACGCCCTTCACGATGCTCGTGTCCTCCGGTAGCGGCGGCGGCACAGTCGGTGGCGACGTCAGCGGGCAGACCGTCACCGGCGCCGCGATCGGCGTCAACGGATCCGACTCGTTCAAGGTGACCCTGCGCAACGACGGTACTGCCACGACGACCGTGCACCTGCGGACCGGCTTCGGGTTCTGCGTCGGCGTCGGCGACTACAACCCCAACATCTATGCCGGTCTCACGGGGGACCTGTTCGTCAACACGCAATACTCGCCGATCCCGGCCTTCTCCGGCTATCCGGTGACGCTGGCCAAGGGCGCGAGCAAGACCTTCCAGTTGACGCTGAAGCGGGTCGACAAGTTCGATCCGCCGTGCCCCGACATGGGCGGCCTGATCTGGACGACGACGGCGAACGACGACGGGCCGAGGGTCTCCGTCCGGGTCCTCGCGCACCCAGCTGCCTGACCCTGGACGCATCAGGGGCAGGTGACGCTGCCGCTCACGTCGACCGACTTCTTGCTGATCAGGTCGACCAGGGTGGCGTCGTCCACGGTGAACGTCGAGCCGTCAGCAGACACGGTCGGCTTCGCGCTGCCCTCCATGAGGGAGTAGTCGGCGGCCTCAGGACCGACGAAGCCGAACGACGTCGCGCTGATCGAGCCTCGGTACTTCTCTGCATCACCCTTCACCGTCACCTCGATCGAGGCGATCGCCCCGGTGCACAGCGTCGCCTCGATCGAACCCGAGAAGGCTCCCGCGAAGGTCATGCCCGCCGCGTTCTGATCCCCACTGCTGCCGGCGGTGGAGTTGCTGTCCGGCGTCGTGCTCCCTGACCCACTGGCGGTGTGGTCCGTTCCCGATGAGCTGTTGCCCGAGGATCCGTTGCTCGACGCCCGGTTGCCCGATGATCCGCAGCCGGTCAAGACCACTGCGGCGACGGCTCCGACCGCGACGAGGTGCACTACGTTGAAGGGCGCTGCTTTGATCATCGAGTCTCCCGTTGCTATATTAACAACACCTGTGGACGAAAAGCGTAGCAAGATTCACCTCTGCTCGAAAGGCCCTCGATGTCCTCGACGTTCCTGCGCGGTCTCCAGCTCCTCGAGATCGTCGGCACCGAGGGACCGATCGGAGTCTCCGAGCTCTCCCGGCGCCTCGGTGCCGACAAGTCCGGGGTCTCGCGGATGGTGGCTGCCGCCGAGCGGGACGGGTGGCTGGCCAGGTCCGAGGACGGCGTCGTGCTCGGTGCGCGGTTGGCCGTGCTCGGCTACGACACCCCGATGGCGGCGTCGATGCGCGAGATGCGGCCGCTGCTCGAGACGGCCGCCGGCATCACGGGGATGCTCGCGCAGGCGTGCTGCCTGATCGGCGGGCAGCTGGTGCCGGTGCTCTCCTCGGGCCAGCTGTCGATCCAACTGCCGGCCGCACTGGCGTTCCCGCTCCCCTTGTGGGGGACGGCGAGCGGGCGGGCGATCGCCGCCGGCCTCGAGGCCGACGAGCTCGATGCAGTCTTGCCGGCTGAGCCGTTCCCCGAGCCGCTGAGCACGATCGCCGCCGAGTCCCCGTTCCCCCCCACCCCGGTCGTCTCGCCCTCGGAGGCGGCGGGGTGGCCCGAACCTGGACGCCGGATCAGCGATCGTGCCGCACTGGCGGACGCAGTCGGCGAAGTTCGGCGTACGGGGGTCTCACGCGAGCGCGGCGAGGTGCACCCGTCACTCGGCTGTATCGCGATGCCCTGGCCGGGCGCTCCCGCTCCCGGTGCTGTCGGCCTGATCGGCCCGGTCGCCGAGGTCGTCGCAACCTCGGCGCTGATCGAGGCCCTCCTCGGGGCCGTGGTCTCGCCTGGGGCCGACCGGGCGCTCGTCGTCGGCGCGGCCGCCGTAGTCCTGGGCGACTGATGCGCTCGGCCCCTCGTCAGAGCGCGAACCGCGTCGGACCTGCCATGATGGGGTCGTGACCAACGCAGGGGCAAGCAAGGAAGCAGACGGCGAGAGCGTCGGTCCGGTACATGCCGCCGTCCAGGCGTACGCCGAACTGCAGCCGCAGCTCTCCTCGGTCACCGACTCCTACGTCGAGCTCGTCACCCGCCTGCTCGACGACGCCGGCATCAACTACCTCTCAGTCACGGGCCGGGCCAAGAGCGTCGCGTCCTTTGCCGCAAAGGCGAACCGGTCGCGGCCCGGGACGCCCGCGCATGACGACCCGCTGGTCGGGATCACCGACCAGGTCGGCGTACGGGTGATCACGTACGTGCTCTCCGACGTGGCCGCCGTCGCTGACCTGCTCTCCGCCCAGCTCGTGATCCTGGACGACCGCGACATGGCGCAGGAGACCGCGAGCCGCGGCAGCTTCGGCTACGCCAGCCGGCACGTCCTGGTCGACCTGGACCCCGACGACGGCGAGCCGCTGATCCGGCCAGCGTCCGTGCAGATCCGGACCGTCCTGCAACACGCGTGGGCCGAGTTCGAGCACGACATCCGCTACAAGGGCACCATCCCCGAGGAGTTCGTCCCCGACCTGGACCGGCGGTTCACGCTGGCGGCCGGACTCCTCGAACTCGCCGATCGGGAGTTCTCCGAGATCCGCGACCGGCTGCACGCTGCGACGCCAAAGCACCACGATGGCGAGGACGCCGGTGATCCGCGGCTCTCCGCCCAGGACCTCGCGTCGTTCCTCTCCGGCCAGTACGCCGACGCCGGGTGGTCGCGCACCGACCACTACTCCTGGATCTCCGGTCTGCTGCTCGAGCTCGGGATCACCTCGATCGAGGAGCTCGCCGGCCTGCTGACCTCGGTCGACAGCGAGATGATCAACGCGCGACTGGCCTACAAGTACCCGCCCGGCGCCGTACGCCGCCTCGACGACGCCCTTCTCGCCGTCTTCGGCCAGGGCTATGTCGACCTGCACGGCAACGCCCACCGAGTCGAGATGCTCACGACGCGGCTGGAGAAGCTCCGCGCCGAGCCCGACGACGACTGAGCTGGTTTTCGACAGGCTCAACCAACGGCGATGTCGGCGCCCGCTGATTGAGCCTGTCGAAATCGCGTGCCGGACGCGCGGACCCTCACGGCTCGAAGCGGTAGCCCATCCCGGGCTCGTTGAGCAGGTGCTCCGGACGCGCAGGGTCGACCTCGAGCTTGCGGCGCAGCTGGCCCATGTACAGGCGAAGGTTGCCGCGCGCGGTCTCGTAGCCCGGTCCCCAGACCTCGAGCAGCAGCTGCTTCTGGCTCAGCAGCTTGCCGGGGTTGCGCACCAGCACCTCGAGCAGGTGCCACTCGGTCGGGGTGAGACGGATGTCGTCGCCGTCGCGCATCACCTTGCGTGCGCCGAGGTCGACGATGGTGCCGCCGAACCGCACCACCGGCTGCTCGTCCTTGCCACCGCTGCGCCGCAGCATCGCACGCAGGCGGGCGAGCAGCTCGTCCATCCCGAACGGCTTGGTCACGTAGTCGTCGGCGCCCGCGTCGAGCGCGTCGACCTTGTCACTGGAGTCTGAACGTCCCGACAGCACCAGCACCGGTACGTCGGTCCATCCCCGCAGGCCGGCCACGACCTCGGTGCCGTCCATGTCGGGGAGGCCGAGGTCGAGCACCACCACGTCCGGCGGGTGCGCCGCCGCCAGCCGCAATGCGTCGGCTCCGGTCGGCGCGGCATGCACCTCATAACCCCGCGCACGCAGATTGATCGAGAGCGCGCGCAGCAGCTGCGGCTCGTCGTCGACAACGAGGACTGTCGTCATCCGGCTGCCTCCGTCCGCTCGCGTCGACCGGGATCGCGCACCTGGCTCGGGCAGGCGGCCAGCGTCATCACCATCGTCAGCCCGCCGCCGGGAGTCTCCTCCGGCTCCAAGGTCCCGCCCATCGCCTCGGTCAGCCCGCGCGAGAGCGCCAGGCCCAGGCCGATGCCGGTGGTGTTGTCGGTGTCGCCCATCCGCTGGAACGGCAGGAAGACCCGCTCCCACTCGTCCTCAGGGATGCCCGGGCCCTGATCGACGACGCGCACCTCGACCCGGTCGCCGAGGTGGCTTCCGGTGACCCGGGGACCGCAGCCGTCCGGCGTGTAGCGGACGGCGTTGGCGACCAGGTTCGCGAGCACCCGCTCGACCAGGCCCGCGTCGGCGAGCACCAGCGGCAGGTCCTCGACCAGGTCCACGACGATGCGATGCGCATCGGCCCCGAGGTCGTCGACCGCCCGCGCCACCACCTCGTCGAGGGCGACCGGCTCGACCTCGATGCTCAGCGCCCCAGCCTGCAGCCGGCTCATGTCGAGCAGGTTGTCGATCAGTGCGGCCAGTTTGTCCAGCGACTCGTCGGCACCGGAGAGCAGCTCGGAGCGGTCGCTCTCGGGCAGCACGATGTCGGGGCTGCGCAGGCTGGAGACGGCCGCCTTCGCCGCAGCCAGCGGGGCGCGCAGATCGTGGCCGACCGCAGCGAGCAGGGCTGTCCGCATCTTGTTGGCCTCGGCCAGCGGCGCCGCTGCGGCGGCTTCCTCACTGAGCCTGATCCGGTCGAGCAGCACCGCGAGCTGGTCGGCGAACGCACCGAGTAGACGCTGGTCCTCGGCCTCGAGCAGCCGCCCGTGCAGGTTCAGCACCCGGCCGGGAGCGACCGGCACCGTCGTGTCGGCCGGATCGGGTTGTTCGGGGGCATGGCCTGCCACTGCCCGCGCCGTCCACCCGTCGGCCGTGGCCCCGTCGTTCTCCAGCAGCGCGACCGAGGTGAGCGCGAACGTCTCGCGGACCCGTTCGAGCATCTCCTCCAGTGCCGACGATCCGGCCAGCACGCTGCCCGCCAGGTTCGCCAGCGTCCGAGACTCCGCAGCCGCCCGCGCCGCCTCCCGCGTACGCCGGGCTGCCAGGTCGACGGTCGAGGAGACCAGCATCGCCACCAGGATGAACACGAACAGCGCTAGCGCATTGTTGGCCTCGCGGATGCTCAGCGTGTGCAGCGGCGGCGTGAAGAAGTAGTTGAGCAGCAGCGAGCCGACGACGGCCGCGATCAGGGCTGGCGCCAGCCCGCCGACCAGCGCGACCACCACGGTCAACAGCAGGAACAGCAGCATGTCGCTGACCAGGTTGACGTGCCCGCGCACCGGCGAGAGCGCTAGGCAGAGCAGCGGCGGCAGCAGGATCCCCAGCGCGAGGCCGCGCAGGCGCCGGTCGAGTCCGAGGCTGCCGCGGCGTACGGGCAGGGGCGCGGAGCGGCCGACGTGCTGGTGGGTGACGATGTGCACGTCGATATCGCCGGACTCGCCGATCGTCCCGGCAGCGGTCCCCTGGCGGAGCAGCCGCTGCCAGGACGGGCGACGGCTGTCTCCGAGGACCAACTGGGTCGCGTTCTCGGCGCGAGCGAACGTCAGCAGCGCCTGCGGCACATCCTCACCGAGGATCTGGTGATAGCTGCCGCCGAGCGACTCGACCAGCAGCCGCTGCCGCGACAGCACCCCCTGATCGACGCGGGCCAGTCCGTCCGAGCGGGCGACGTGCACCGCCAGCAGGTCACCGCCGCTGGACCGGGCCGCAATCCGGGCCGCTCTGCGGATCAGCGTCTCGCCCTCCAAACCACCGGTCAGGGCGACCACCACCCGTTCGCGCGCCTCCCAGGTGCTGTCGATCTCGTGCTGCTCGCGGTACTGCTGGAGCGCGTCGTCGACCCGGTCGGCAGTCCACAGCAGGGACAGTTCGCGCAGCGCGTTGAGGTTGCCGGCGCGGAAGTAGTTGGAGAGCGCGGCGTCGATCTTCTCCGGCGCATAGACGTTGCCGTGCGCCAGCCGACGACGCAGGGCCTCGGCGGTCATATCGCGCAGCTCGATCTGGTCGGCCGCCCGGACGAAGCCGTCCGGCACCGTCTCCTGCTGCGCGATCCCGGTGATCTTCTCGACCACGTCGTTGACCGATTCGAGGTGCTGGATGTTGACAGTGGTGATCACCTCGATGCCGGCCTCGAGGAGCTCCTCCACGTCCTGCCAGCGCTTCGGGTGCCGCGACCCCGGGACGTTCGTGTGCGCGAGCTCGTCGACCAGCACGACCTTGGGACGCCGGGCGAGCACGGCATCGAGATCCATCTCGGTGAAGGTGCTTCCTCGGTGGATCAGCGTCCGGCGCGGCACCTCCTCGAGGCCCTCGAGCATCGCGGCGGTGTGCTCGCGGCCGTGGGTCTCGACGTACCCGACCACGACGTCGGTCCCGCGCTCGGCCCGCCGCCGCGCCTCGCCGAGCATGGCGTAGGTCTTGCCCACACCCGGCGCTGCGCCGAGGTAGACCCTGAGTCTGCCGCGGGTACCCACGCCTCTAGTCTGCCGCTCCGGCAGCCCGATCGAGTGCCAGGTTCAGCAGCAGCACGTTGACGTACGGCTCGCCGAGGAAGCCGAGGCTGCGCCCGGAGGTGTACGTCGCGACCAGACGGCGTACTGCCGAGGTGGTCAGGTCGCGCTCCCGGGCGACCCGGTCGACCTGCTCGGCGGCGTACGCCGGGCTGATGTCGGGGTCGAGTCCGGAGCCGCTGGCCTCGAGCGCGTCCGGGGCGACGTCGTCCGGTGCGACCCCGTCGAGCTTGGCCGCTGCGGCCCGTCGCTGGTCGATCAGCTGGAGCAGTACCGGGCTGGTCGGACCGAGGTTCGAGGCGCCGCTGGCGAGCGGGTCGTACCCGTCGCCAGCCGCGGACGGCCGGGATTGGAAGTACGCCGGCCTGCCGACGAACGACTGGCCGATGAGCGAGGACCCGACGACGCGGCCGTCGGCATGGACCAGCGAGCCGTCGGCCTTGCCGCCGACGGCGGCCTGCGCGAAGCCGGTCAGCAGCAGCGGGTAGCCGAGGCCGAGCAGCACGGTCAGCACCAGCAGCGCGCGGACCGAGGGACCGAGCTGACGCAGGACGGAGATGAACACGGGAGTGCCTTTCGAGCAGTGCGGTTGGTTGGCGTGCGATCAGCTCAGCCCGGGGATCTGCGAGATCACCAGGTCGAGGAGCTTGATCCCGACGAACGGCGCGATGATCCCGCCGAGGCCGTAGACGGCAAGGTTGCGGCGGAGCATCTCGGTGGCCGAGGACGGCGTGTAGCGCACGCCCCGCAAGGCCAGCGGGATCAGACCGACGATGATCAGCGCGTTGAAGATGACGGCGGAAAGGATCGCCGACTGCGGGCTGGCCAGGTTCATGATGTTGAGCTTGTCCAGGCCGGCATAGGTGCCCGCGAACATCGCCGGGATGATCGCGAAGTACTTGGCGACGTCGTTCGCGATCGAGAAGGTGGTGAGGGCTCCGCGGGTGATCAGCAGCTGCTTGCCGATCTCGACGATCTCGATGAGCTTGGTCGGGTCGGAGTCGAGGTCGACCATGTTGCCGGCCTCCTTCGCTGCCGACGTCCCGGTATTCATCGCGACGCCGACGTCAGCCTGGGCCAGTGCCGGGGCGTCGTTGGTGCCGTCGCCGGTCATCGCGACCAGCCGACCGCCGGCCTGCTCCTTCTTGATCAGCGCGATCTTGTCCTCGGGCGTCGCCTCGGCCAGGAAGTCGTCGACCCCGGCCTCCTCGGCGATCGCCTTGGCGGTCAACGGGTTGTCGCCGGTGATCATCACCGTGCGGATGCCCATCCGGCGCATCTCCTCGAAGCGTTGGCGCATCCCCGGCTTCACGACGTCCTTGAGGTGCACGACGCCGAGGACCGTCGCCGTCCCGTCGACGAGCTCGGCGACCACGAGCGGCGTACCACCACTGGCCGAGACGCCGTCGACGGCTTCGCCGACCTCGGGCGCCGCGTGACCGCCGTTCGCGCGGACCCAGGTCAGTACCGCGGCCGCCGCGCCCTTGCGCACCTGCCGGCCCTCGAGATCGAGCCCGGACATCCGGGTCTGGGCCGTGAACGGCACGAAGACCGCATCCGCCAGACCACCCTCCTGGCCATCGCCGGGCGAGCGCGTCGCAACCCCGAACTGCTGCTTCACCAGGACCACGATCGAGCGCCCTTCAGGCGTCTCGTCAGCCAGGCTGGAGAGCTGCGCCGCATCGGCGAGCCGCCGTACGTCGACCCCGGGGGCCGCGATCAGCTCGCAGGCCTGCCGGTTGCCCAGCGTGATGGTGCCGGTCTTGTCGAGCAGCAGCGTGTTGACGTCGCCCGCCGCTTCGACAGCGCGGCCCGACATTGCCAGCACGTTGTGCTGGACGAGCCGGTCCATGCCGGCGATGCCGATCGCGGAGAGCAGCGCGCCGATCGTGGTCGGGATCAGGCAGACGAGCAGCGAGACCAGGACGATCACCGACTGCTGGTCCCCAGAGAAGATCGCGAACGGCTGCAGGGTGGTGGTGGCACCGACGAAGACGATCGTCAGGCTCGCCAGCAGGATGTTCAGGGCGATCTCGTTGGGAGTCTTCTGCCGGCTGGCACCTTCGACCAGGGCGATCATCCGGTCGATAAAGCTCTCGCCGGGCTTCGCGGTGATCCGGACGACGATCCGGTCCGAGAGCACCCGGGTGCCGCCGGTCACCGAGCAGCGGTCGCCGCCGGATTCCCGGATGACGGGCGCGGACTCGCCGGTGATCGCCGACTCGTCGACGCTGGCCACCCCCTCGATGACATCACCGTCGCCGGGGATGACCTGGCAGGCGACCACGACCACAAGGTCGTCGAGCCGCAGCGCGCTCGCCATCACCTCCTCCGTGACCGGACCCTCCCTGGCTGGGCCTGTCGAGACCACCCGGTACGCCGTCGTCTCGGTCTTCGCCTTCCGCAGCGTCGCGGCCTGCGCCTTGCCGCGGCCTTCGGCCACCGCCTCGGCAAGGTTGGCGAACACGGCAGTCAGCCAGAGCCAGACCACGACGGTCCAGGCGAAGGCACTGGGATGAGCGATCGCGTCGAACGTCGAGAAGACGGCCCCGATCTCGACGACGAACATCACCGGGTTGCGCAGCATCGTCCGCGGGTCGAGCTTGCGGATCGCGTCGGGGAGCGAGGTCAGCAGCATCGTCGGATCGAGCAGGCCACCTGCGACCCGCGGCGAGGTCGCACCAGGTGCCGGCCGTTGGTCGAGCGAAGTCCGTTCGTCGAGCTTGTCGAGACGCCGTGAGAGAGGCACAGACATGGTCACAGACCTTCCGCAAGAGGACCGAGAGCGAGGACGGGAAAGAACGTCAGCCCGGCGACGATCACCGTGACGCCGGTGAGCATGCCGACGAAGAGCGGGCCGTAGGTGCGAAGCGTCCCGGGCGTCTGGGGCACCTTCTGCTGGTGGCCGAACGAACCAGCGAGGGCCAGCACGAACACGATCGGCAGGAACCGGCCGAGCAGCATCGCGATCCCCAGCGCGACGTTGTAGAACGTCGTGTCCGCTGAGAGGCCTGCGAACGCCGAGCCGTTGTTGTTGGCTGCCGACATGAAGGCGTAGAGCACCTCGGACAGCCCGTGCGGGCCGCCATTGAGGATCGAGGCCTTGGGCCGCGCGAAGGACATCGCGATCCCGGTCCCGATCAGCACGATCAGCGGCATCGCCAGGATGTAGAGCGAGACCAGCTTGATCTCACGTCCGGTGATCTTCTTGCGCAGGTACTCCGGCGTCCGCCCGACCATCAGGCCGGCGATGAAGACGGTCATGATCGCCAGCACCAGGATCCCGTACAGGCCGGAGCCGACTCCGCCGGGCGCGACCTCGCCGAGGCCCATGTTGACCAGCAGTGCGCCGCCTCCGAGTCCGGTGAAGGAGGAGTGGAAGGAGTCGACGGCGCCGGTCGACGTGCCGGTCGTGGAGACGGCGAACAACGCGGAGGCCCATTCGCCGAACCGAGTCTCCTTGCCCTCCATCGCGGCACCCGCCGCCTGCAGAGCCGCCCCGTGGTGCTTGACCTCGGAGAGCGTCACGGCGACAACCAAGGTCCCCCAGAGGACTGTCATCGTGGCGAGCAGTCCGTAGCCCTGGCGACGCTCGCCGACCATGGTGCCGAAGGTGCGGGTCAGCGCGACCGGGATCAGCAGCAGCAGGAAGATCTCGAACCAGTTGCTCAACGCCGTGGGGTTCTCGAACGGGTGCGCGGAGTTCGCGTTGTAGAAGCCGCCGCCGTTGGTACCGAGCTCCTTGATCGCCTCCTGGGAGCCGACCGGCCCGCCGGTGATGGTCTGGTGCTGCCCGATCAGCGTCGTGACGTGCTCTCCTCCGGAGAAGTTCTGGACGGCGCCGAGCAGGATCAGGATCACCGCGGCCATGATCGACAGCGGCAGCAGGACCCGGATGATGATGCGGACCAGGTCCACCCAGAAGTTGCCGAGGACGTCGGTCCGGGACCGGGCGAAGCCGCGGATCAGGGCGACCACGACGCAGATCCCAACGGCCGCGGAGAGGAAGTTCTGGACCGCGAGGCCGGTCATCTGCACCAGATGGCCCATCGTGGCCTCACCGGAGTACGCCTGCCAGTTGGTGTTGGTGACGAACGACGCGGCGGTGTTGAACGCGAGCGCCGGGTCGACGCCGGAGAAGCCGAGCGAGAGCGGCAGGTGGCTCTGCAGCCGCTGCAGAGTGAAGAGGCCGAGCACCCCGACGAACGAGAACGCGATCACCGAGGCGGCGTACGCCGTCCAGCGCTGCTCCGCGCGCGGGTCGACGCCGACGAGCCGGTAGATGCCGCGCTCGGCCTTGAGGTCCTTCTCGCTGGTCAGGACCCGGGCCAGGTAGTCGCCGAGCGGGCGGTGGCAGATCGCCAGGGCAGCGATCAGGGCGCCGGCCTGCAGGAGGCCGGCTGTGGTGTCGGACATGTCAGAAACGCTCCGGGAAGAGGAGGGCGACTACGAGGTAGCCGAGGATGAGGATGGACAGGACCAGGCCGATCGCGTTCTCGGTGCTCACAGTCGGTCGACCCCCTTGAGGACCAGCAGGATCACGACGAACAGGGCGACGGTCAGGCCGATGTAGACGAGGTCACCCATCAGCCCGGCTCCGCTCCATCAGCGAGCGACCGGCCAACCCGACGACTGCGGTCGCCCCGGCGAAGACCGCGAGATGCTCCAGGTCATGGCCAGCGAACGTCAGCTGGCCGAAGGCGTTCTCGATGAAGCCGGTGAAGAACGCCCAGGCCACGACGCCCAGGGCCACGGTCACCAGGCTGGGCAGGCGGGTCGCGGCCAGGCCGGCCACGACGATGGCAGCCGAGGCCGTCTCGACCGGGTCGAGGCGCAACGCCCCGGCGACCAGGTACGCGCAGATCACCAGGGCGATCGCGACGCCGAACCAGATGCCGGGGTCGTCGACCATCCGTGGTGGAGTCGGTGTGTGCATGACTTCATGGAAACCCCGTTCCGAGCCGTTGCCGCTGCTCCTAACGAACCCCTAACCGGGACGCGGATTTTCCTGACACGCAGCCGTCGCGGTGACGTCGACCGGGCCCGCGTTAGGGAGCTGTTAGGAACGCGTTAGGCCCCTTGCACCGTGCTTCGATGGTCGGGTGAGCACCACGACGTCGGCTGTGCAGGCGACTGAGCACGACCGCCCGCAGGCCTGGTGGAAGGTGATGTGCCTGACCGGCGTCGACTACTTCTCCACCCTCGGCTACCAGCCCGGGATCGCGGCGCTCGCTGCCGGCACGCTCGCCCCGATCGCCACTGTCGTCCTGGTCCTGCTGACGTTGTTCGGCGCGCTGCCCGTCTACCGCCGCGTCGCCGAGGAGAGCCCGCATGGCCAGGGCTCGATCTCGATGCTGGAGCGGCTGCTGCCATTCTGGCGAGGCAAGCTGTTCGTGCTGGTGCTGCTCGGCTTCGCGGCAACCGACTTCATGATCACCATCACCCTCTCGGCCGCCGACGGCGCCGCGCACCTGGCCGAGAACCCGCACGTGCCGCAGGCGATCGGCAGCCACCCGGTGCTGATCACACTGGTCCTGGTGGGCCTGCTCGGCCTGGTCTTCCTGCGTGGGTTCGGCGAGGCGATCGGCGTCGCAGTCGTCCTGGTGACGATCTACCTGGCACTCAACCTGGTCGTGATCACGGTCGCATTCGCGCACGTCTTCGCGCACCCGTCGGTGGTCTCGCACTGGACCAACGCCCTGCACGCGGCACATCCCAGCCTGATCGGGATGATCGCGATGTCCCTGCTGGTCTTCCCGAAGCTCGCACTCGGCATGTCCGGGTTCGAGACCGGCGTCGCGGTGATGAGCCACGTCGAGGGCGATCCGAGCGACACCGAGGCGGTCCCGACCGGGCGGATCCGGCAGACCAAGAAGCTGCTCGCGACAGCCGCGGCCATCATGAGCGTGTACCTGATCGCCAGCAGCCTGGTGACGACCTGGCTGATCCCGGCGAAGGAGTTCAAGTCCGGCGGCGAGGCCAACGGCCGCGCGCTGGCCTACCTCGCGCACCAGTACCTCGGCAGCGGCTTCGGCACCATGTACGACGTCTCCACGATCGCCATCCTGTGGTTCGCCGGCGCCTCGGCGATGGCCGGCCTGCTCAACCTGATCCCGCGCTACCTGCCGCGCTACGGGATGGCGCCGGAGTGGACCGCGGCGGTCCGTCCGCTGGTGCTGGTGCTGACCACCATCGCCGTCGTCGTGACGATCCGCTTCCACGCGAACGTCGACGCGCAGGGCGGCGCGTATGCGACCGGGGTGCTGGTGCTGTTCACCTCGGCCGGGACTGCGGTGACCTTGGCGGCGCGAAGGGCGGGTCAGCACAAGCTGAAGATCGCATTCGCGCTGATCACGCTGGTGTTCGCTTATACGACCGTCGACAACATCACCGAGCGCCCGGACGGTGTGAAGATCGGTGGCTTCTTCATCGCGATGATCGTGCTGCTCTCGATCGCCTCGCGGCTCTTCCGGGCCTTCGAGCTGCGGACCACGAAGGTCGACATCGACGACACGGTGGCGATGTTCCTGCGCGACTGTGCGCGGCGCAGCATCCGGATCGTCGCGAACGAACCGGACGCCGGCGATGCCGAGGAGTACCGGCTCAAGCGCGAGCAGATCCTGCTCGACAACGACCTGCCGGATGCGAACGACGTGCTGTTCGTCGAGGTGACCGTGACCGACCCGTCGGACTTCGAGAGCGTCCTGGAGGCGCGCGGCGAGGTCGTGCACGGCACCTTCCGGGTGATCCGGCTGCAGTCGCCGACGGTGCCGAACGCGATCGCGGCGCTGCTGCTGGACATGCGCGACCGGACCGGCGTACGGCCGCACATCTACTTCGAGTGGACCGAGGGCAGCCCGCTGACCAACCTGGTCCGGTTCCTGCTCTTCGGCGTCGGCGAGGTCGCCCCCGTCACCCGCGAGGTCCTGCGCCGCGCCGAGCCCGACCGCGACCTCCGCCCCCACGTCCACGTCGGCTGAGCGGGTTTCAGTCCTCAGGTACTGACAACGCCGCCCGCGACGCCGGCGCCTCGAACGGGTCGGCGAAGTACTGCGTCTCGCGCACGACCTCCCCGCCTGCGAACTCCATGATGCTGACCGTGTGCGTCGGTACGCCGTCGTAGGTGATCACGCACTCGCTCACCCAGAGGTCGCCGGCACCGCTGATCCGGCGTACGGCGAAGTGCCGCTCGGCCGGGTGTCCGCCTCGCTGCGCCACGATCATCGCGCGGCCGGCGAACCGTTCGCCGGACTGCGGGTACTCCAGCACCGCGTCGTCGGCATAGATCGCATGCTCGGCCCCGAGGTCGCCGTCCTCGGACGCAGTCCAGTGCTCGAGGATCCTGGCCCTGGTCTCGTCATCGATCACGACCCCGATCGTCGCAGGCGGTTTCAGTCGGCGCTAGGCGGGACAGCGCGGATGAAGGTGCAGGCGCCGGTCTCGAAGTCGCAGCGCACCACGGCACCGTTCGTGCTGCCGTCGGGCTTCGCACTGCTGACCACCAGGACGTCGTGGGTCGCGTCGTCGGGCACCGCGCTCTGCACCCGGATACCCACCGGGAGCCAGAGCCGGACCGGGGGGTCCTCAGCATCCCCGAGCTTCGCGGCGGAGACAGTGCCGGCCAGGCTCGAGGCGTACTGCTCGCCGGACGCGCTCAGAACAGCTTGCGGCTCGGCGGCGACCCAGCTCGCGGGAGCCGAGACGGTGCCGTCGCCGCCGATGGTCGCGACCGTCGCACTCGGCGAGGCGGCACCCACGCCGACCACGACGATCTTGTCACCGATGACCCTGCTGACGGCCTGCCCCTTGAGCGCGCTGAGTTCGACAGGTGTCTCAGAATCCGTCAGCTCACCATCGTCGGAGTCGCGGAACTGCCACACCCAGTACCGGCGCAGCGTCGTCATCCCCGCGATCAGCTGGCCGTTGGGGGTGATGCCCAACAGCGTGACCGGCGAGTCGCAGCATTGACCTGCCGGCGGGACGTCCGTGTCGACGTCACCCTCCTTGATCTCGTGCACCACCACGTCGGTCGGCGTCGTCGCGGTCCCGGGAGCACGCCACGCGGCGTAGGTCTTTCCATCGGAGATGAGACTGGATGCGCCCTTGGTCAGCGCCGTCTGCACGCCGGTCTTCAGGCTGACCTCATCGATCTCGTCGCGGCCGTCGGACGACCCGTCATTGAGCTCGACGATCACGCCCTGCTCGACCGGCGCGACCGCAGTGACCGGCCCGGCCAGCGTGAACGTCTTGCCATCGGCGTACAGCGTGGTGCCGACGACGTACGGCGCGTGCACAGCACCCTTCTGCGCGGGAAGGTCGGCGAGCGTCTTCGGGTGCTTCACCGTCGCCGACGCCGCAGAGCTGCCCGATCCGCCACAGGCTGAGACCAGCACGGCCAGCACGGCGACAACAGCCAGCGCCGCGAGACGTCGCGTAGTGCGGTTCTTGCCGGTGTGTGGTCGTAGGACGTGTCCCGAGTCATGGCCGTCAGCCTGCACCGTCTAGGGCCGATGGTCGAGGACCCGGTCCAGTCAGGTCTCCGAGCCGAGTGCCAGCGGCAGCACCGCCTCAGCACCCGCTTCCAGCAACCACGAAGCCGCGAGCGTCATCGTCCAGCCGGTGCCGATCAGGTCGTCGACGAGCAGGATCCGCTGACCAGCGACGCCCTTGTCGTCGAGCGCGCACCGCCGCGAGACGGCGGCGATCCGCTGGGCGGAGTTCGTCGAGCCCTGACCAGTGCCGATGGTGTCGTCGCGGATCCCGATCCGGCCGAGCACAGGCAGCCGCCCGACCCGCGACAGCCCCTCGACGAGGCTGTCGACGAGCAGCGGGTGAGACCGTGACTCGAACCCGACGATGCCGGTAGCTCCCGGCTGCCAGTCACTCAGCGTCGCGATCACGCCCTGCACCAGGGCGGCCGGGACCTCCTGGTCCGCGGTGCCCGGGCGGAACACGTCGCGCAGCGCCTGGCCCAGACCGAGGTCGGTGAGCCGGGCCACGACCCGGCCCTCCTCGGCGCCGACCGCGATCTTGCCCTTCAGATCGATCCCGAGGTTGGCCAGCGCGGTCGGCCACATCTTGCGCGGCTGCACTGCAACGCCGGGCCGTGTCAGCCGGTCGCCGGCGCCCTCGACCGAGGAGGCCGACACCGACGCGGAGATCGTGGGGCCGACGCAGTTGTCGCAGCGCCCGCAGTCCTTGGCGCCGGGGTCGTCGAGCGCCTCGCGAAGGAAGCGCATCCGGCAGCGGTCGGTCGCGACGTACTCCAGCATCAGTGCCTGCTCATCACGCCGGGCGGCGGCGACCCGCTCGTACCGCTCCTGCTCGTAGGCCCACGGCTGACCGGTCGCGGTCCAGCCGCCCTGCACCCGGCGCACGGCGCCGTCGACGTCGAGCACCTTCAGCATCATCTCCAGCCGCGAGCGGGACAGGTCGACGTAGGTCTCCAGCGTCGCAGTCGACATGGCGCCGCCCTGCTCCAATGCCGACAAGGCTGCCCGCACGTGCTGCTCGGGCGGGAAGGCCAAGGAGGCGAAGTACCGCCAGATGTCACGGTCCTCGTACGCCGGCAGCAGCACCACGGAGGCCTGCCCGATGCCCTCCATGCCGCGACCGGCACGGCCGACCTGCTGGTAGTAAGCGACCGGCGACGACGGCGCCCCGACGTTGATGACGAACCCGAGCCGCGCGTCGAACCCCATCCCGAGGGCGCTCGTCGCGACCAGCGCTTTGAGTCTGCCGCCGAGCAGGTCCTGCTCGAGGGCCTGCCGCTCGGTCGGATCGGTCTGCCCGGAGTACGCCGCGACGTCGTAGCCGCGGTCGCGCAGGAACCCGGCGATCTCCTGGGATGCGGCCACCGTGAGCGTGTAGATGATCCCGGAGCCCGGCAGCTCGCCGAGGTGGTCTGCCAGCCAGGCCAGTCGCTCCTCCGGCCGCTTGAGCTCGATCACCGAGAGGCTCAGCGATTCGCGGTCGAGCTCGCCACGCAGCACGAGGACCTCGCCGTTCGTCGAGCCTGTCGAGACGTCCGCTGCCGATCCGCCGTCTGATGCCAGCTGCTCGGCCACGTCGGCAGTCACGCGCGCATTGGCCGTCGCAGTGGTGGCAAGCACCGGGATGCCGGACGGCAGGTCGGTCAGCATCTGACGGATGCGTCGGTAATCCGGGCGGAAGTCGTGGCCCCAGTCGGAGATGCAGTGCGCTTCGTCGATGACCAGCAGGCCAGCCGACTCGGTCAGCCGCGGCAGCACCTCGTCGCGGAACCCGGGGTTGTTGAGCCGCTCAGGACTGACCAGCAGCACGTCGACCTCGCCGGCCGAGATCTGCGCGTGCACCTCCTGCCACTGTTCGATGTTGGTCGAGTTGATGGTCACAGCGGTGATCCCCGCCCGCTCGGCCGCCTCGATCTGGTTGCGCATCAGCGCCAGCAGCGGCGAGATGATCACTGTCGGGCCGGCTCCCTGCGCCCGCAGCAGGGCGGTCGCGACGAAATACACCGCCGACTTGCCCCACCCGGTGCGCTGTACGACCAGTGCGCGGCGCCGGTCGACGGCGAGCGCCTCGATGGCGGCCCACTGGTCGTCGTACAAGGTGGCGGACGGCGAGCCGACCAAGGCCTGCAGGTGCTGCTCGGCCTCGGCGCGCGTCTCGTCTCGATCCATGCGCCCTGTCTACCGCAGGTCGCCGACGGTCCTCGAAGCGAGCACCCCGCCGGTGTTGGTGACGACGCCGAAGAGCTTGTCTGTGGCCACGAGCTGGTACGGCCAGTACGTCGTGTTGACCCCGTCGGTCGGTAGCGCGTACGCCGTCTCGGCGCCCGTGCGGACGTCGAGGACGACCAGCGCCGTCGTCGTCGCCATCAGCAGGTGGTCGGCGTCGAGCGACGGCATCTCGTCGAGCGTGAAGCCGTAGGGGAAGTAGGTGGCCTTGGGCGGGAACGCCTGGTGCCAGACCGGCTTCCCCGTCGCCGCGTCGTACGCCGCCAACCCCGACGTCCGCGCCGAGAGCACCACATCTCCGCGCACGGTCGCCTCGGCAGCGTCGGGGGCCAACGCGACCTTCCAGAGCTGATGCCCGGTGCCGGACAGGGCGACCAACTCCCGCCCGGTTGCTGATCGTGTCTCCACGATGATCCGCCCGCCCGACAGTCCGACGATGTGCGCCGTCGCGTCCGCGCCGGGGCCCCAGGTCCACGCCTGCTTGCCGCTCTTCACGGTGTAGGCCGTCACGACCGGGGTGCTCGACGACGTCGTGGGAGCGCTTGCGAGCCGGTACTCCTCGACCCCTCCGACGATCGCGGTCGTTCCGTTGAGCGCGCCGATGAAGTCTGCTCGGCCGGCGTCTTTGGCTCGTACGCTCCACAGGACCCGGCCATCATCGCCGTCGACCCGTGCCAGCTGCAGCTCGCCGTCGAACGGGAGCGCGACCAGCAGGTCACCGTCGGAGAGGAAGTCCGTCGAGACCGGCTGACCGGCCTTCTGCTGGGAGTTCAGGTCGATGCACCAGTGCTGCTTGCCGGTCGCGAGGTCGAACGTCGCGAGCCGGGTGCGCTTCTTGCTGTCTAGGTCGAGCAGGGCGAACTGCTTGGCCGAGGCGTCCCAGGCGGTGCGCTTGGTGGCTGGGATCAGCGCCCATCGGGCCTTGAGGGTGCTGGGGTCCAGCAGCGTCAGGGCGGCGTTGTTCTTGGTCAGCGCGAGCACTCCGTGGTCGAGACCGAACAGGTGCAGGTACTGGCCGTAGTCGTAGCCGACCCCCGCCTCGACCTGTCCGAACGGCGCGCCCCAGGAGTCCACTACGGCGGCGAGCTTGTCGAGCCGCGGGTCTGGCTGGTCCTTCATGCCGGTCGCCGACAGCAGCGGGCTGCTCCCCGCGCTGCGGGTCGCGCAGTCGAGCGATGCAGGCCGGGTCGCAACGATCACGACCAGGCCGACGACGATCGCTGCGATCACGATCGCGATCGGCAGCCACGAGCGTCGCTCGGACCGTATCCGAGCCGCTTCTGCGACGTCGAACGCGGGCTGCGGGTCCGTCACCAGATCCTGACCCGGTCCTCAGGGTCGAGCCAGAGCCCGTCGCCGGGCTTCGTACCGAACGCCGTGTGGAACTCCTCGAGGTTGCGCGCGATGTTGGCGCGGAACTCCGGCGGGCTGTGTGGGTCGGTGGTCAGGTACTGCTGCTCCAGCTCGGTACGGCGCTTCGTACGCCACACGTAGCTCCAGTTCAGGAACAGCCGCTGCGGGCCGGTGGCGTCGCCGATCACCGGCGCCTCCTTGCCGTCGAGGAAGATCTCGTAGGCCTTGAGCGCGATGGTCAACCCGCCGAGGTCGCCGATGTTCTCGCCGACCGTGAGCGCGCCGTTGACGTGCTCGCCTGGCAGGTTGCGCGGCTCGAAGGCGTCGTACTGCTCGATCAGGGCCTTGGACTTGACCTCGAACGCCTCCTTGTCGGCCGGGGTCCACCAGTCGTTGAGATTGCCAAGGCCGTCGTACTGCGCACCCTGGTCGTCGAAGCCGTGCCCGACCTCGTGGCCGATCACCGCACCGATGCCGCCGTAGTTCTCGGCCGGATCGGCGTCGGGGGAGAAGAACGGCTTCTGCAGGATGCCGGCCGGGAAGCAGATCTCGTTGGTGCCCGGGTTGTAGTAGGCGTTCACGGTCTGCGGAAGCATGAACCACTCGTCGCGGTCGACCGGCGCGCCGATCTTCTCCAGCTGGCGGTCGGTCTCGAAGGCGGCGATCCGCAGGATGTTGCCGACCAGGTCGCCGGCGTCGATCGCAAGGTCGGAGTAGTCCTTGAACTTCACCGGGTAGCCGATCTTCGGCACGAAGGTGTCGAGCTTCTCGAACGCCTTGGCCTTGGTCGCCTCGCTCATCCAGTCCAGCGTGGTGATCGACTGCCGGTAGGCCTCGAGCAGGTTCGTGACCAGCTCGTCCATCAGCTCCTTGGAGCGCGGCGGGAAGTGCCGCGCGACGTACTCGCGTCCGACCGCCTCGCCCAGCCCGCCCTCGACCAAGCCGACCCCGCGCTTCCAGCGCGCGCGCAGCTCGGGGGTGCCGGACAGGGTCCGGCCGTAGAAGTCGAAGTTCACCTGTACGAACGCGTCCGGCAAGTACGCCGCGGCGGTACGGATCACCCGCACCGAGAGGAACGCGCGCCACGTCTCGATCGGGGTGTCGGCCAGCACTTTCTCGAGGTGCGTCAGGAACGACGGCTGCCGTACGACGGTCTCGAACAGCGTCCCTCCGTTGGCGGAGACCGGGACGCCGCCAAGGTTGCGGATGTAGACCTCGAAGTCGAACGACGGCAGTGCGGCGGTGAGCTCGGCATAGGGCATCAGGTTGTAGGTCTTGATGACGTCGCGGGTCTCGGCTCGCTCCCAGTGGCCCTCGGCGATCCGCTTCTCCAAAGCGAACACGGTCTCCGCGGTCGCCCGCGGCTCCGGTCGATCGGCCAGGGTGAGCAGCGTCTCGAGGTAGTCGACGTACTTCTCGCGGATCTCCTCGAACTTCTCCTCGCGGTAGTACGTCTCGTCCGGAAGGCCGAGACCGCCCTGGGAGATGTTGACGAGGTAGCGGTCGGAGTCGCGGTCGTCGGTGTCGATGAAGGAGCCGAAGATGCCGCCGGCGCCGCTGCGCTCGAAGTCGCCCAGGAACGCCGCCAGGTCGAGCAGGCTGTCGAGCTTGTCGACGGCAGCCAGGGTGGCCTGGATCGGCGCGGTGCCGAGCTCGTCGACCCGGGCCTCGTCCATGAAGCTCGCGAACAGATCCCCGATCTTGGTGGCGTCCTCGCCCTCGACGCGGCCCTCGGCGCAATCGGAGATGATGACGCGGACCTGCTCCTCGGCCGCGTCGGCGAGCATCACGAACGGGCCCCACGAGGACCGGTCGGACGGGATCTCGGCCGTCTCGAGCCACGAGCCGTTCATGTGGCCGAACAGATCGTCCTGCGGGCGGATGCTGGTGTCCATGCCCTCACGGGCGTCATCGAGGATCGTCACACCCAGACTCTAGTCGTCCCGGTACAGCCGCTCAGGCAGGCAACTCAGTTGCCTGGGGTGCTCTGACATTCGTCGAGTCCGAGCGTCTTCGCCTTCGCATCGGCGGCGCTGAACGGGTCGGCGCCGTTGAGCACGCTGACGCCCTGCGTCAGGACCGTCTTGTCCGCGGCATTGATGGCGTCGAGCATCGCGGTGACGTCGGCAGCGATGCTCGCCGGCGCCTTGAGGGCCCTGACGTCGGCAACGGTCTCGTCCTCGCGGTGAGCAGCCTTGCTGAGGACCGCGGCTACTTCCGACTCGGTCGAGGAGTCGGTCAGCGACCCGCCGAGCTGCTTCACGGCGGCATTCCCGGTCTTGCAGATCGCGTTGGCCTGGGTCTTGAATGCGCTGACGCTCAATCCTCCCGAGGCCGGCTTGTCCGACTTCCCCGAGGAGCCCGAGCCACCGCACCCGGTGATGCCGGCTGCAGCCAGGGCAGTGCAGACAATAGCGGCAGCGGCGCGGGACGTGGCGTGGTTCATCGGACTCCTCGAGGCGGTCATGGAGAGCTGTGGCGTACTACGCGCCGCACTCCTTCAGGCCGAGCGCCTGGGCCTTGGTGCCGGCGTCGGCGAACGGCGTCCCGGTCAGCGCGGCGGAACCCTGGGTCTTCAGCGTCGTCGCCGCGGTGTTCAAGCTGTCCAGCATCGCGGTGACGTCCGAGGCGATGCTCGACGGCGCCTTCAGCTTCTTGATCTTGCCGATCTCCTCGACGAACAGGTCGGCAACCTTGCGGACCGCGGCGTCGACATCGGCGGTGGTGGCGTCCGCTGCCGGCTCGAGCGCCTGGGTCTTGGCGTTGTAGGTCTTGCAGATGGCGTCCGCTTTGGTCGTCCACTGGGACTTGGTCAGCGCCTTCGAGGACGAGCCAGAGGACGACGAGCCGCAGCCGGCGAGGGCCAGGATCAGGATCGTGGCCGCCGCGAGGGCGGTCGGGATGCGAGACATGAACAGCTCCTTGGTAGCGGTGCGGCCAACCCGGCGTCAGCGCACGCGGAGCACAGTCTTGCCGAGCGTCCGACGATCGTCCATCTCGGCCAGGGCGCGGCCGAACTCCTCCAGCGGGTACGTCGCCCCAATCGGAGGATCGATCACCCCGGCAGCCATCATCGGCTGGAGCTCGCGCCACTGCGTGGTCATGTAGCCGGGACGGGACATGGCGTACTCGCCCCACGCCGCTCCCCGGACGTCGGTGTTGTTCAGCAGGAGCCGGTTGATCTTCACCTCGGGGATCGCTCCCCCGGCGAAGCCGACCACCATCAGTCGTCCCTGGGTTGCCAGCGACCGAAGCGAGTCCTTGAAGGTGTCGCCGCCCACGACGTCGACCACCATGTCGACCCCCGCTCCCCCGGTGAGGTCCTTGACCGCCGGCAGGAAGCCGTCGACCAGCACGGCCTCGTCGGCGCCGGCGGACCGGGCAACCTCGGCCTTCTCCGGGGTCGAGACGACGGCGATCACCGTCGCGCCGTACCCCTTCGCGACCTGGATGGTCGCGGTGCCGACGCCGCCGGCGGCGCCGTTGACCAGCACCGTCTCGCCCTCGAGGAGCTGACCGCGCTCCTTGAGGACGAACTGCGCAGTGAGGTAGTTCATCGGGATCGCGGCACCCTGCTCGAAAGACAGGTTGTCCGGCAGCGCGAAGACGCTGTCGGCGCCGATGCCGACCAGCTCGGAGGCGCCGCCATTGCCGAGGCAGCAGGCGACCCGGTCGCCCGGCGCGAAGCCGGTCCCGTCCGGCGAGCTGCGGATGACGCCGGAGAAGTCGACGCCGAGGGTGAACGGCGGCTCCGGCTTGAGCTGGTACTCGCCTTTGCTCAGCAGCAGGTCCGGGAACGAAACGCCGACCGCGTGCACCTCCACCAAGATCTGCGGGCCGAAGATGCCCATCTCGGTCGGTTCCTCGATCTCGTTGATCTCGACGGCACCGGGGCCATCGAGTCGGGTCACCTGGGCAGCGCGCATGACCGCACGCTACCCGGCGCCGCTCGTCGGGCGCCGCCCGCTCGTCGAGCCTGTCGAGACGCGCCGCCCCTACGCTGAGCCGATGAGCATCGACCCTGGGTGGCCGGTCGCAGCCGCACTCGTCGTGCTGCTCGCCATCACCCTGCTCGGGCACCGGTACGCCGACTACGGGCTTGGCCGTTCCGCAATCATCGCCGCGGTCCGCGCGCTGGTGCAGCTGACGGTCGTCGCCGCGCTCATCAAGGTCGTCATCGGCAACCTCGCTCTGTCCTTCGCGTTCGTGGCGCTGATGTTCGCGCTGGCCACGCTGACCACCTCGCGGCGTACGGGGGCGACGCGGACCTGGATCTGGGCGGCCGCGGCGATCCTGGCCGGGGTGGCACCGGTCTTGGCAGTAGTCCTGCTCAGCCAGGCCGTGCCGCTCCGGGGCATCGCGATCATCCCGGTCGCCGGCATCGTGATCGGCAACGCGATGACCGCGAACACCTTGGTCTCACGCCGCGTGTATCCCACGCTGCGCGAGGAGCACCGGCTCTACGAAGCAGCCCTCGCCCTCGGCCTGCACCCAGCCCAGGCGATCCGCGAGATCACCCACCGGCGCGCGCCGGAGGCCCTGCTGCCCGGCCTCGATCAGGTCACCACGACCGGCCTGGTGACGTTGCCCGGTGCGTTCATCGGCGTGATGCTCGGCGGCGGTACGCCGGTCCAGGCCGCAACCACCCAAGCCCTGGTGCTGTTCGGGATCATGGCCGCCCAGACCATCACCGTGCTGACGGCAGAGAGGCTCATCGCTGCGCGTCTGATGCTGCCCGCCGACCTGCAGGCGAGCCTGATCGACTAGGAGAGACGCGCTAGCGGTCAGCCGACCTTGACGAGCCGGGCCAACTCGAAGTGCATCGGGTCGGTGTAGTGCCAGTCCCCGCCCCAGTTGAAGCCCCACTTCTTGAAGATCGCGACGACGGTGCGGTTCATCTTGCCGACCGTGCCGCGCTCGTTCTCCGGGACGTTGAGGTCGATGGCGGTGCCGAAGGTATGGAACGACAGGCCCTGAGCGGGGTTGTTCGCGATGAACCGCGGCACGTAGCAACCGCCGTACTGGCTGGGGTGGATCGCCGAGGACAGGCCGCGCGCGACGACCTCGTTCAAAGCGGCGCGCAGCTGCGGGATCATCCCCTTGTTGCAGGTGACGTCGCCGATGATCGGCACCTGCTCGGTCCGGATGTAGGCACGGATCCAGCGCGGGTCGGGGTTGACGGTGCCGTTCTTGTTGGCGGTGTAGGTGAACGAGCCGACCGCTTGGGAGATCGGGCCGCCGGTGAGGATCGCAGTCTGGACGGCGTTCACGTCGAAGTGCAGTGCGAGCTGGGTGACCGAGGTGTGGGTGCCGACGAGCGCGGCGAGCTTCTTCACGACCGGGCCTGGCGCTGCAGTGCCGGTGGAGACGAGCAGCGCGTTGCCGGCGGGCATATGCAGCTTGCTCGCCCAGCGCTCGTTGACGATGGCGCCCACCTGGGAGCGGTCCAGCAGTGGCGCGTAGGCGCCGATGTGCGCCTCCTGGGAGTCGGCATCGTTGCCCATCGCGACGTAGTCGGTCGGGCTCGCCAAGGTTGCCTTCAGGTCCGGGCGCAGCGCGATCTCTCCGTCGGCGACGCGGTTCCAGACATCGTCGTCCTCGGCCGTCGGGCCGGGGGTGAACCGGCGGAACGTGGCCGGGTCCACAGCGGCGTAGGTGACGCTGTTCTCCTGGTAGTAGAACGTCGCTAGCGAGAACTGCTCGATCGCGACTACTCCCGGCAGCGCTTTCGCGGCGTCGATGACCGAGGACGGCAGCGTGTCCTGACTCTGGATGAGGACGTCGGGCGACTCTAGCGGCGGCTTGAACGGCCCGGGTTGCGCCATCGCGACGTCCGACGTCGTAGCCGCAGTCGGCGCCGCGGTGCCAGTGGCCGGGGACGTGGCCGCCGCGTTCTTCGGCGTACTCGTCGTCCCGCATGCGGCCACTGCGAGGACGAGGACTGCACCTGCGCTCAGAGCGCACCCGCGCCGCAATGTCGACATCCGCCCCCCGTTCTTAGCATCGATCCTACGCCGGAACGGACAAATCCGGACATGTTCCCGGGACTTTAGTCCCACGCCCGTGGTCTCCACTGATGACCCCGGCTATTCATTGGGCGCTTAGTGGAAGTCTTGGGCATTTCCTGGTATTTTGTTGGGACAAGGTAGCCGCTCTGGACCGGACGCCACGCGTTAAAGGAGTAGGAAGGTCCCCGCCATGAAGGCCAGCCGAGAGACGCCGAGGCCGGTACGCCGTTCGCGTGCGCTCGTCATCACTGCTGCCGTAGCCCTCGCAGGCAGCGTCGTTTACGCATTCGCGCCTGCCAACGGTGCGGCACCTCTGACCGAGTCCCAGGTCGCTCATCGCGTCCTACTCGCGCGGCACCCAGCTTCGGCCTACCGATCGCTCTCTGCCCACGATCGGAAGACATTCCGCAGAGCATTCCGGAAGCAACGATCTGAAGGCATCGTCGGCCCGACGTTCCGCGTCGACGCGAGCGGAGATGCCACACCGATGACGACGATCCCGGTGGGTGGCGGCGGAGGAGCCGGCTGCTGGCAGAAGTACGTCTACCACGAGTGGCACGACTTCGGGGTCCACGACGGCAACTCGTGGATGCAGTTGAACTGGTGCAACGACCTGTACGGCAAGATCACCAGCTCAAGCGTGACGAACGTCGGGGGACAGGGGCTCGGCGGTGTCGGCTATGAAGGTGTGAACGCCTCCGGTTCACGGGTCGTCTCCGGACAGCTCCGAGCCTTCCGGGAGTACAAGTTCAAGCTCGTCTCCGTGACAGCGAATCCTTGCCTCCAGATCCGTGGAAACGTCGGCGGCTCGTCAGCCACCAGCACATCGTGCAATCTCTCGTAGGAGGCAGCCACCATGTTCCAAGTCGGTGTAGTCGAGACGGTGATGCTGATCCTGCTTGTCATCATCGTGCTTGCGATCGCGTCGGCCTTGGTGCGCGCGCTCCGGCGCTGATCGCTCAGGCACTCTCCTTGCGGAACGTGCTGGTCCCCCACCACACGGCCAGCGCACAGAGCAGCAGCGCCCAGCTGGTCCCCCACAACATCTCGGAGCCGTCGAAGTCGCCGAGGAAGCTGGTCCGGACGGCATCGACGATGTGCCGGAACGGCATGAAGTCGCTGGTGTTGAGCAGCCATTTCGGTCCGACCGTCATCGGCAGCAGGATCCCCGAGAGCAGCAGCACCGGCATCATCACCATGTTGATGATCGGCGCCATCACATCCTCACTCTTGGTGGCGAGGCCCAGTGCGTTGGAGGCGGCCGCACAGGCGCCACCGACGACGAGGGTCAGCGCAATGCCGAAGACGACGCCTTTGATCGGCGCCGACATCCCCAGCGCCCAGCCCAGCAGGACCAGGATCAGCGCCTGCACGAAGAGCTGCAGCACGTCGCGCGCGAGGCGGCCGACCAGCAGCGCGGTCCTGCTCGCGGGGGTGACCCGTTCGGCCTCGATCACTCCCTCGCGCCACTCCCCGATCAGGCTGAAGCCGGCGAAGAACGCTCCGAAGATGCCGAGCTGCACCAGCAGGCCGGGCACGAAGAACGTGTAGGCGTTGGCGTAGCCGAGTGATTTCACCAAGCCCTTGAGCAGGGGGCCGAAGAGCAGCAGGTAGAGCACCGGCTGCAGCATCCCGATGATCACCCACGCCGGGTTGCGCAGGTTCATCCGCAGCTGGCGACGGAAGACGATGAAGCACTCGCGGAGGAACCTCACTGGCCTGCTCCTTCTTCGGTGGTGGCATCGGTAGGCGCTTCGGCATCGCGCAGGGATCGGCCGGTCAGGGTCAGGAAGACGTCGTCGAGGGTCGGGCGGACGACCTCGATCGCCTCGAGCTCGATGCCGGTCCGATCGAGCTCGCGCAACAAGCCCGGTACAGCGCGGCCGGCCCTGGCCACCCGACCGCTGACCGTGCTGCCGTTGATCTCGACCGAGCCCGCGAGACTCTTGAGCTGGTCGGCTGCCGCGCCGATCCGGGTTGCATCGGCGACCTCCAGGGAGACCAGGTCGCCGGCCACCTGGGCCTTGAGGTTCTCGGCGGTGTCGTTGGCGACGATCTTGCCTTGATCGATCACCACGATCCGGTCGGCAAGCGCATCGGCTTCATCGAGGTAGTGCGTCGTCAGCAGCACGGTGGCGCCGCGCTTGGCGCGCAGGTCGGAGATGTGCTCCCACAGGTTGGCGCGCGCCTGCGGGTCAAGGCCCGTGGTCGGCTCGTCGAGGAAGACCAGTGTCGGGGAGTGGATCAGGCCCATGACGATGTCCAGACGGCGCTTCTGCCCGCCGGACATGCTGCGCGGCAGCCGCGTCCACAGCCCGTCGAGCTGCAGTTGCTCGAAGAGCTCCTTGCCACGTTTCTCGACCTCGGCCTTGCTGCGGCCGTAGAGCATCCCGTGGTCCATCACCTCGTCGCCGGCCCGGGCGCCGGAGAAGACGCCGCCGGTCTGCGAGACGTAGCCGATGCTGCGGCGTACGTCCTCGGACTGAGTGACGACGTCGTACCCCGCCACCTTCGCGGTGCCCTCGTCCGGGGTGAGCAGCGTGGTCAGCATCCGCAAGGTGGTGGTCTTGCCGGCGCCGTTAGGCCCGAGGAACCCGACCACCTCACCCTCGGCGACGTCGAGGTCGACGCCGTCGACAGCCCGGACGGCGGTCTTCTCCTTGCCCTGCTTGGTGTGGAACACGTGGACCAGGCCGCGAGCCTCGATCATCGGTGGGGACGTCATGCCGCGAGCCTAGGCAGCAGCACCGACAACCCGCGACCGACTTCGTCGGTGCTGCGCTCAGGCGTCGAGGACCTGCTGGGCGATCCAGGCAATGTCGTCGGCGGTCTTCTCCGGCGAACCCGCCGGCGCCGTGACGTGGCTCAGGACGAGACGGATCACCATGTCGACCAGCGCGTCGATCCGCTCCTCGGGGATCGGGACGTCGTAGGCGACCAGATGCCCGCGGATCAACACCCCCGCGGCGGAGATGATCGGCTCGACCTGGGTGGTCAGCAGCGGGAGCAGCGTGCTCTCCGCGCCATGCGAGGCCGACAGCACAGCGTGCAGCAGCGGGTTGGTGCGAGCGTCGCGCAGGACGCCGACTGCGGCCTGCCGGATCGAGGAGACCAGGTCGCCCGGATGCATCGTGAACGCTGCGTCGACGTCGCGCAGGAACACCTCGAGCTCGCGCATGATCATCGCCTCGGCGAGCTGTTGCTTCGACCCGATCTCGTTATAGACCGTCTGCCTGCTGACACCGACCCGGTCGGCCAGCTTGGCCATCGTGATCGCCTGCCAGCCGCCGGAGCGGGTGAGCTCGGAGGCTTCGACGAGCAGCCGCTCGCGCCAGGCGCTGCCCGTGGACGATCCGCCACCGGCGAGCGCAGGCAGCAAGGCGGTCAGTCCCGCGCGAGGCGTCACCTCGGTCATGCCAGGCACCTCGTCTCGACAAGCTCGACGTCCGGTTGGAGCATCAGTCTTGCAGGGTCAGTGCAAGGGCAGGACAGGACTGCACGGCGGCGTTCACCTTGGCACGGTCCGACTCGGGCGGGTTCTCGTTCAGCACCGTTAGCACCTCGTCATCGTCGAGCTCGAAGTACTCGTGCGCCATCGCCTCGCACATCCCGTGTCCATCGCACAGGTCGCGGTCCACGACGATCTTCACGACCGCACCCGCGACGCATTGACCGGCACGAAGTCGACCTTCTCGCGGACGCCGCAGTCCGGGCAGCACCAGTCGGCCGGAATGTCGGCCCAGGCGGTGCCCGCAGCGAAGCCCTCGTGCTCGTTGCCGACCGCCACCTCGTAGGTGTAGCCACAACCGGGGCAGCGCGCGGCGAGGACCTCGACGGCAGCCTTCGCGGCAGCGGCGGCCTCCTCGGCTGCGACCAGGTCGGCCTTGCGCTCGGCCTCGCGCTGGGTCAGGCCGTACTTCGCAAGGATCTTGTCGCGCTTGCTCGGCTGGATGTTCGCCAGCGTCAGGTCGCCGTCGAAGTGCGCCACCACCCGCGGGTCCATCACCCGGCGCCACAACGGTGGCACCATCGCGAGCACGATCATCCCGGCGTACCCGGTCGGCAGCACCGGCGACTCCTCGAAGTCGCGCAGCGTCTGGTAGCGACGGGTCGGGTTCGCATGGTGGTCGCTGTGCCGCTGCAGGTGGTAGAGCAGCACGTTGGTCGCGATGTTGTTGGAGTTCCAGCTGTGGCTCGGGTCGACGCGCTCGTAGCGCTGCTTGGCGCCGGTGCCGACCTTCTGCCGCAGCATCCCGTAGTGCTCGAGGTAGTTGACCACCTCCAGCAACAGGAAGCCGGTCGCCTGGATCACCAGGTACGGCGTGACTCCCCACCCGAAGATCGCGATCACAGCGGCGAACAGCACCACCGACATCGCCCAGGCATTCAAGACGTCGTTGCCGATCCGGAACGGGTGCTGGTTCTTGCGGGCGTAGCGCTTCTTCTCCAGGTGCCACGCGCTCTTCAGCGAGCCGAACACACTGCGCGGCAGGAAGGCGTAGAGGCTCTCCCCGAAACGGCTCGACGCCGGATCCTCCGGAGTCGCGACGCGGACGTGGTGGCCGCGGTTGTGCTCGATGTAGAAGTGGCCGTAGAAGGTCGGCGCCAGGGCGATCTTGGACAGCCAGCGCTCGTTCTCCTCGCGCTTGTGGCCGAGCTCGTGTGCGGTGTTGATACCGATCCCGCCGATCGCGCCGATCGAGATGGCCATCCCGATCTTGTCGATGACACTCAGTCCGAGGTCTTGGGCGAACAGGCGGTGGGCGAACGGCAAGCCATCCAGCGCGCCGTGCAAGCCGAGGATGTTCACCAGCCAGCCGGCCGGGTTCTCACCGCCGATGACCGCGAAAGCGCCGAAGAAGCCCAGGAACTGGATCGGCAGGAAGAAGTAGGTGATCCAGCGGTAGTACTTGTCGTTCTCGAGCGCCTCAATGGCATCATCCGGCGGGTTGGCGCTGTCAAGGCCGACGAACAGATCGAACGCGGGCACGATACCGAGGATGACGACCGGGCCGATCCAGAACCAGGCGCCCCAGCCCGTCGCGATGTACGCGGCGGCAGCAACGAACGCGAGGCTGGGCACCACGAGGCCGATCAGCCACAGGTAGCGCTTCTTGTCCTTCCATGCCTCGGTCGATCCCTGCGGGACCGTCGAGTTGGGAATGGTGTCGTTGTGTTCGGCCATCGAACTCTCCTTGCCGTCCAGGGTCGCCCGGGGTGAGGGGCGCAACCACTTGACAACAAGGTACGGAATGTAAAGCCGTTTGACAAGAGCCTGCGACTTGTACATTTCCGTGCCCTGGGTCACATCGATCTGGCGCCCAGCCTCGGCACGCCGAATCGGGCCCCGAAGACGAAGGAGTCCAGCTCGTTGCGCTCGCGAGGCCGCTTCTCCCTCTCCAGCAGCGATGGGTCGGCGTCAATGTGTCCGGGCGCGTGCCTGCCGATCGCAATCCCTGTCGTCACCGCCCACGCCGCCGGTACGCCGAACGCCTCCGCCACCCGATCGTGGTCGAAACCGGCGAACTGGTGCACCGAGAGCCCCATCGTCTGGGCTTGCACCGTCAGATGCGCGACCGCCTGCCCCAAGTCGTACGCCGCGTAGTCGCTGTAGGTCAGCGTCGGGTCCTCGTCATCGCCCTGGCGGTAGAGCGAGATCAGCACGGCGCTCGCCGTCGGCACCCAGCCCGAGTTGCCCCGGCTCAGCGTCTCCACGAACAACCCGTGGCCCGCATCCCCGCGCAGCGTGGTCAGGAACGCCCACGGCTGGGAGTTGCCGGCACTCGGCGCCCACCGGGCCGCCTCGAGAAGCCGGGCCAGATCGCCCTCCTCGAGCACGTACGCCGGGTCGAAGATGCGGGTGCTCCATCGGTCGCGGAGGAACGGATGGATCTCGGCAGCGGCTGCATCGGACGGCATGAGGCCACAACACGGTCCCGGAGTACGTTTCTTCCCATGAGCGACGTCGAGGTCTCCAACAACACCGAGTTGAGCCGCTACGAGGCGCAGATCGACGGCCGGCTCGCCGGGTTCGCCGAGTACCACCTGAGCGGCTCCTCGATCGTCTTCACCCATACCGAGGTCGACGCGGAGTTCGAGGGCCACGGCGTCGGGTCCACGATCATCCGCACCTCGCTCGACGAGATCCGCGCCGCCGGCGTCTACGACGTCGTCCCCGTCTGCCCGTTCTATCAGGGCTGGATCGAGAAGCACCCCGACTACGCCAGCCTCGTGCACGGCCACCAGGAGTCCTGATGAGCTTCTCCCCCGACGACCTTCCCGACCTCGCCGGCACGACCGCCCTGGTCACCGGCGCCAACTCGGGCATCGGCTTCCACACCGCAGACCAGCTGTCCCGACACGGAGCTACCGTCGTGTTCGCCTGCCGCGACACCGCAGCCGGGGAGAAGGCTGCTGCCACGCTGCCGGGATCCACCCGCGTCGAGCAGCTCGACCTGGCCTCGCAGGCCTCGGTGAGGGCGTTCGCCGAGCGGTGGGACGGCCCGCTGGACCTGCTGGTCAACAACGCCGGCGTGATGCGGCCGCCGGCGTACCGGGAGACCGAGGACGGGCACGAGCTGATGTTCGGCACCAACCACCTCGGCCACTTCGCCCTGACTGCCCGGCTGCTGCCGGCGCTGCTCGCAGCCACCGCGCCGCGCGTCGTCAGCGTCGCCTCGATCGCTCACCTCGGCGGGACCGAGGCGGTGCTCGACGCCAACCCGCAGTCGGCATACGAGCCGGAGCTGAGCTACTGCCAGAGCAAGCTGGCCAACGTCATGTTCGCCCGCGAACTGCACCGCCGGGCAACCGCTGCCGGCAGCACTCTGACCGTGACTGGAGCCCACCCGGGTGTCTCGGCGACGGGCCTGGTCACCGACCCCAACGGGATGGGCGCGCACTGGTTCTACCGCAACATCGGCCCGTTCATCCTGCCGCTGATCTTCCAGTCCGCTGCCGCCGGCGCGAACCCGTCCCTGTACGCCGCCACGCTCGGCGAGCCCGGCTCGTACACCGGTCCGCAGAAGCGGGGCGAGAGCCGAGGGCCGATCGGCCCTGCGAAGGTCAACAAGGTCGCGCAAGACGACGATCTGAACGCGCAGCTGTGGGCGTTGAGCGAGGAGAAGACGGGCGTCTCCTTCGCGCTCTGAGCGCAACGGGTTTCGACAGGCTCAACCACCGGCGGCTTTCTCAACCACCGCTGATTGAGCTTGTCGAAATCACGACCGCTCACGCCGTCGCCGTCGCGCGGCAGACCTCCTCCCACGGCGTGGGCTCGAGCCCGAGCTCGGCGGTGATGGCGCTGGAGTCCATCAGGTAGGGGCCGGAGAACTGGTACTCGGTCTCGCCGAGCTCGCGGATCATCGGCATGAAGAGCCCGACAACCGACAGCACCGCCTTCGGGTAGGACTTCACCGTGCCCGGCTCCTTGCCGACCGCGTGGCAGATGTCCGCGATCGCCTCGGCCTGAGTGCGCGGCGGGTTGCTTGGCGCGTGCCAGATCCGGCCCCACGCCGACTCGGTCACCGCGCACAGCGCCAGCGCCCGGCCCATGTCCCGAACGTCGGTCCAGGTGTGCGGCTGATCGGGCGACCCGATGACCCGGACCGTCTTGCCCTGGAGCGCCGCCTCGATCACTCGCGGCACGTGGGCATAGTCACCAGGGCCGGCGCCGAGGTAGTCCGAGCCGCGCACCTCGACGGTGCGGATCCTCCCGGCCGCGTGCAACGCCATCGCCTCGGCGGTCATCGCTGCGCGGATCTGCGCCTTCTTCCCAGGAGCGCTGTCGGGCATCCCCTCGACCATCCGGCCGCCCTCGACCGGGCCGTACGGGTACAGGTTGCCGGTGACCGCAAGGACCGCGCCCGTCTTCTCGGCAGCGACCAGCAGCGCTGCCGCGATCGGCGGCCAGACCTCGGCCCAGGTGTGGTAGTCCGGCGGGTTGACGCAGTTGTAGAGCGCGATCGCCCCCTCGGCGAGGGCGGTCAGGGCTGCCGCATCCGCGGCATCGACGGCAGCGCGTGTGGCTCCGGGGACCTCAGGACCCTGGCCCGACCGACTAGCCAGGACGACCTCGGCGCCCTGGGCGACGAGCGCCTGGGCGACGGCACGGCCGACGGGCCCGGCACCGATGATCACGTGCTTGTCCGACATGACTGTCTCCTGTTCGTGTTGGCTGCTCAGGTTCGAGAGCAGTGCTCTCGTTTCTCAGTCTGCACGCGGTCCGCGGCCTTTGTCAAGAGCGGTGCTCTCGTTTCTTGCCAGTGCTCTCGTGTTGAGGCAGGATGAACGCATGGAACGACGCCCTGCCCCGCGTACTGCCCGCGACTTCGCGCGCATCGAGCTGACCCGCGCGATCCTCGCCGAGGGCCGCCGCCAGCTGGCCGACGTCGGTCCCGGCCAGCTCTCCCTGCGCGCCGTCGCCCGCGAGCTGCAGATGGCGTCGTCAGCCGTCTACCGTTACTTCCCGAGTCGTGACCACCTCATCACCGCCCTGCTCATCGAGGCATACGACGAGAGCGGGCTCGTGGTCCAGGACGCCGACGCCGCCGTACCGCGGGTCCGGTACCGCAAGCGCTGGCTGGCGATGACCTCGGCACTGCGCGACTGGGCGTTGGCCAACCACCACGAGTACGCCCTGCTCTATGGCTCGCCCGTCCCCGGGTATGCCGCCCCGGAGGACACCGTCGCGCCGGCCCAGCGGGTCACGCTCGCTCTGCTGACGCTCTTCACCGAGGCCTACGAGGCGGGCGAGCGCGCCGGAATCCCGGGGCGCCCGGTCTCGCGCAAGGTGCACGCCTCGATAGCGCCCATCGCCGAGCTCGCACCGGTCCCGGACCCAGCGCTGATCCGCGGCCTGCTCGCCTGGTCGACGGTGATCGGCCAGCTCAGCCTCGAGTTGTTCGGGCACCTGCATAAGGGCGTGCTGGACTACCAGGCGCACTGGGACCACGTGATGGAGCAGGTGGCCGACGATCTCGGGCTGCAGTAGCCGTCGGGCGACCGCTACGGAGTGAGCTGCCCGACAGGCGCGACTGGCGCCTCGCGGTGCGTGACGACGAGCTCGCAGGCGATGCCGAGCACGATGAGGAAAAGGCCGATCCCGAGTCCAATAGCCATGGTGAGCTCCTGGTTGGACAGTGCACGGGAAAACCCGTGACGGCTGATTTCACAGTGCTCCTGCGATACCCCGTTCCCCGGAAGGTGAAACGGCGTGTCGCAGCCGAGAATTCAGGCCGGATTCCGCTGTCAGGAGGCCGTGTCGGCCACCGTCGGCGTCTCCGCGTGCAGGACCGACGGCTTGACCCGCAGGACCCGGGCGACCCAATCGGGCAGGTACCAGTTCCACTTACCGAAAAGCGAGACCAGCGAGGGCACCAACAGAGAGCGCACCACGGTCGCGTCGAGCAGGATGCCGAAGCCGAGCGCCGTCGCCAGGATCTTCAGATCGGTGCCTGGCCCTGAAGCCAACGCCGCGAAGGCGAGGAACAGGATCAGTGCCGCGCTGGTGACCAGGCGGCCGGTCCGGCCGATGCCCTCGACGACCGCCTCGTTGGTCGAGTGGCCGGCGTCGTACTCCTCACGGATCCGGGCCAGGATGAAGACTTCGTAGTCCATCGAGAGCCCGAAGAGGAACGCGAAGACCATCATCGGCACCCAGAACGTGACCGCACCGGTCGCCGGGATCCCGAACAGCGCGTTGGATCCGTGCCCGTCCTGCCAGAACAGTCGCATCGCGCCGTACACGGCGGACAGCGAGACGAGGTTGAGCACGACCGCCTTGAACGGCAGCAGCAACGAGCGGAACGCGCGCACCAGCAGGATGAACGTCAGGAGCGCGATGATCCCCAGCATCAGGGGGAAGTTGCCGTAGACGCCGTGCAGGAAGTCGACCTGGGCGATGCCGAGGCCGGCTACCCCGAGGACGCCCGGCAGCGTGCCGGCCAGTGCCTTGACGTCGCGCACCGGCTTGACCGTCTTGCTGTTCACGGTCTCCGTCTTCGGGATGACCAGGATGACGGTCTGTCCGTTGGCGTTGCTGCTCGCGCCGGTCGAGACGACCGCACGGTCGATGCCCTCGACCTTGCCGAGCTTCGCGGCGATCGCGGGAGCATCAGACGTCTTCGCCAGCACCTCGATCGGAGTCAGCGTGCCGGTCGTGACACCGCCGTCCTCCAGGACGTGCAGGGCGTTGTAGGCCTGGCCGTTCTTGGCCAACGAGTCCGAAGCGGGCGAGCCGATCTTGATCCCCACGAACGCGGCGAACAGCAGCCCGAGGATGACGAACGCCGAGCCTGCTGCGATCCAGCGGCGGCGTACGACCAGACGAGCCCAGCGGCTCCAGCCCCTGCTGGCGGTGTTCTCGTGCCGCACCTTCGGCCAGTCGACCTTCGGGCCGATCGCGCTGAGGATTACCGGCATCAGCGACAGCGTCACCGACACGCTGGCGAACGGGATCAGCGCGCCGCCCATCCCGACGCTGCGCATGAACGGCACCGGCAGCACGATCAGCGCGAGCAGACCGATCGCCACCGTCAACCCACTGAACAGCACCGCGCTGCCGGCGGTGCGCATCGCCTCGACGATGGCGTCGTGGTTGTCCTTGCCGTGATCGCGCTCTTCGCGCCAGCGGGTCACCAGGATCAGCGAGTAGTCGATGGCGACACCGAGCCCGATCAGCCCGACCAGGAACTGCACGATGAAGGAGACGTCGGTGACCTCGGTGAGCGGGAGGAGCAGCAGGAACGTGGTCATGATCGAGACCAATGCGATCACCAGCGGTAGGAACGCCAGCATCGAGGCGAACACGAAGGCGAGCACCGCGAGCGCGCCGGCCGCGCCGATCAGGGTCTCGACCAGGACGCCGTTGCCGCTCTTGTCGTTGCCGAGCGCCAGCACCTCGGTGCCAGTGACGCCGACCTTCGAGCCCTGCGGCTTGCTCGCCTCGAGCGACTTGGTGAGCTGGTCCACCGGCGGTTTCTGCGACTGCGAGGTCGGGAACGGGTAGAAGACGTAGGCGTAGGCGGTCCGATCGTCCTTGGTGATGAACGCCGGGTCGCCGCCGCTGTTGTGCTGGTCGACCATCCGGGTGTTCGGGACGTCGCTGGTGATCTTGTCGAACGCCGCGTCGATGGCCGCCTGGTTCTGGCCGACCGTGCTGCCCTTCGGGACCGTGATCGAGACCAGTGCGGGCGAGTTCTTCCCCCCGTTGTGGAACTCGTGGACGATCTTGTCCGCCGCCTTGGTGCCCGGCTCGCTGGGAAGGTCGAAGCTGATCGTGAAGTTGCTC